>JALYVD010000011.1 GCA_030853405.1 Acidobacteriota bacterium
ATCGAGAAGTACTTGAAATCGGGTCCGGTCGCGCAATGCGCTAATGCGGAATGCAAATACAAACACCCGCTTGAGGTTGTGGCCGAACCAAGCGTCGCTTAACGCGCTCAAAACGGATTGTGGATAGTGGGGTCGTGGCTCGGTAAGTTACTGCAATATATGACATCTTTCCGAGCCGCGCGCGCAAGCAAGCGGTTTTCCCCATTTTCCGCAACCTGCTAGACTAGACCGCCGTTCATTTTACTCTTCGCGGTCGAAATTTAAGACCGCTCGTTCTGATTTACGCTGAAGGGATTCTCAACAAGAACGCCAAAATATTTCTGGCCTGAGTTCATGTCCTCCGACAAAATTCGTGTGCAGCCGCCGCGCTCGGCAGCGGCCACAATCATGCCATCGTAGAAGTGCAAACCGTATTGAGCGTGCGCCTGCACCGCGCGTCGCACCATATCGCCGTCTGATGTGATCTGTTTAATTGGCGCTAGCACGTCCAGTACAGCTATCACGTTGCCAGGATCTGCCCGCGGTGACGTCTTGTGGAGGAGAACGGTAGCCAACTCCGCAAAAACTTGACTGGACACCAACGATTCGCCCGCAAGCGCTCGTTTGACCAGGTCCCGGGCAATTTCTTGTTTCCGCGGATCGCTTGGATCATAAGCGTAAACCAAGATGTTTGTGTCGAGGAAGTCAGGACCGGGCATGCAGGTCTTCGCGTTTCCAGGTTCGCTTTCCGACTTTGAACTGGAACTGGTCAAAACTCCGCTCAAGCGCTTCGCGTTCGCGCCGCCTTCGCCCTCCCGAAGTATTCTCTAACGCTAGCTTTTGCAAATAGTCTCGAACCAGCCCGGTCAGAGTCGTGTCCTGTTCCACCGCAATTTTCCTGACCTCTTTAACCAGATCCTCCTCAAGAGAGAGCGTCACATTCATATCCCATATTAAGGGATTCCCTTAACCCGTGTACAGGATTTGCGTCAAAGCGACCGATCGACTCGCCTTTCGGTGGAGCCACTTGCAAAACTAGTGGTTCCCGAAGACGTTAACCTCTTGGAGCACCGCAGTTCTGGGAACAACGTACTCTTTGGCACCACCATTAACCTCGACACGGAGCCACCGAACGTAAGTGAAGCCAGAGCGGAAAAAGAATCGGGCCAAAGCATCCATTGCGCCGAATCAAAGAAGTCTTACGTTTGAAGTATAAATTGTGACTCGGTCAGCGCCAGATTGCCCGGAGTTGCTCAATCGTTCAATCCACAGTGAGCCGCTGGCATGAACAGATCGGCGATCCCACGGTGGCCGATGGCGTTCTCGACCGCCTCGTTCACAACGCCCTCCGCATTGAGATGCGGGGCGATTCGAGTCGCAAGAATCGGGGGAAGCCGAATGCGTAACTTCCGGTTGGCGGGTCACTTGGGATCTATCCGGAAACGTTCCTTGAAACGCCCGGGAAATCTTCGAAAACTCGCCGACGACTGCATGAAGTAGATAGGCCCACATCGCGGCGGGCTTCGTTCTACTTCCCAAACCCGCCAAGGTCCCGATTCACTTTGTGATCTTTCTTGTGTCCCTTTCGCCCGTGCTGCTCTCGACAATCCCGCTCTTCAACGCTCGGTGAAACTGCGGCTCTTGAGCCGGTCCGCGCCCCTCTTCCTTACTCATAGCGAATGGCCGCAATCGGATCAATCTTCGACGCTCTCACCGCGGGAACAACCGAAGCTGCAGATGCCACTCCCAGCAATAGCAGCGCCGCAAAGCCGAAGACAACCGGGTCCTTGGGCGAAACGCCATATAAATAACTAGCAATCGTCTTCGATGCAAACGCCGAGCCAGCAATTCCTATCACGCAGCCAAACAACGCAATCGCGCCATTCTCCGCGCAAACCAGCGAGATGACGTTTCTTGGGGTCGCTCCTAACGCGAGGCGGATGCCAATCTCCCCGGTCCGCCGCTCGGTCCTGTAGGCCAGCGTTCCATATAAGCCAATGCCCGTCATCAATAACGCAAGCCCGCCAAAGAACAGAGCGAGGGTAGCCAGAATGCGTTCGGTAGCCGTGGAATCGGCAATAAGCTGCTCCATACTGAACGCAGCAGGCAAGGGGATGTCCGGGAGAATTCTTTGTACAATCCGGCGCGCCGCAGCAATCAGTGGTGCTGGAGTCGCGTTAGTACGCACAACGATGGTGAAGGACATCCCCAGTAACGCGTCCTGCGGGACCGCCGCTGAATAAACCGTCGGAGCCGCATCCCGCAGATTGGAATATTTTGAGTCCTCCACCACTCCAACCACTTCCGCCTCCATCTTGCCATCTTGGAAAACGACACGGCGGCCCAACTCTCGTCCTTCCGGGAAAAGCAGTCTTGCCGCGGACCGCTTCACAATCACTTTCCGTTCCGGCGGACCATCTGTCCAGCGCAGGTCCCTCCCGCGCAACAGACGGATGCGCATAGTCTCGAAATAGCCCGGACCCACCGAGTTCCGCCAAACGTGACGCAACTCCCCACCAGGCGCGCGCACGTCCCCTTGCATCCCGTCGGAACTGACTGGAATAGTACTCACCACGCTGGCATCGGCCACATTCGGCAGCTTCCGGACTTCGTCCACAATTTCGCGGTAGGCACTCGCCATCCCAGGGCTGTTGATGGGATGCTTGGTCAGGTCCATGGGGAGATAAACAAGTCCATTTCGATTGAAGGCCGCCGGTGTAACGTGCAACTGGACCAGACTGTATCCCAACAAGCCGGCGCCTGGCACTAGCACCAAGGCCAGCGCCACTTCAAACGACATCATGATCCGAGGCCAAAAGCGTCGCCGCTCCACGCCTCGCAGTGCGGAACTGCCCTCGCGCAGACCGGCTTGCAGGACGCCGCCCGTGGACTGCAGCGCCGGCACGGTCCCGGTCAGCACCGTAGCAAGAATGGCGATGCCGGCGGTGAACAGAAATACCATCGTGTCCGGAGTGGCATCCACGGCGATCGGTGCCGGATTGTGCCGCTGAGACAGCATCGCGATTAGAAGGCGCACCAGCAGAGGGGAAAGGGCGAATCCAAGCATGCTACCGGAAGCAGCCAGCAGCAGCGTTTCGGTTAGTAACTGCCGCAATAGACGTCCGCGGCTTGCGCCCAAGGCAAACCGGGTGGTCATCTCCCGGCCTCGTGACGCCGCCCGAGCCATCAGTAGCGTGGCCAAATTCAGGCAAGCGATCAGTAGCACCAGCGAGACCAGGCCCATCATCACCATCAGCGGTTTCGCAAAGCGCAGCCGCAGCAACGAAAGTCCGCGCTCTCCCGGTTCGGCGATGAGGGGAAAATGTTCCGGCGGCTTGTCCAATAATCGTGGGGAACTGGTCTTGAGAAAAGCGTT
Source organism: Acidobacteriota bacterium (assembly GCA_030853405.1). Lineage (GTDB taxonomy): Bacteria > Acidobacteriota > Terriglobia > Bryobacterales > Bryobacteraceae > Bog-105. Next base: position 3,356 of record JALYVD010000011.1, read on the forward strand.
GGCCTGCTCCCGGGAAACGCCGTTCTGTAGACGGCCGCCCGCCTGAATCCACCATGCGCGGGAGCCTGCCTTGATCAGGTCGAATGGCGCATCCAGCGCCGGTTCCAATTCGAGGGGCAGGAATACGTCCGGCCGCTCGTCCGGCTCCATTCCCCTAAAAGAATCAGGCATTATGCCCACCACGGTATAAACCGCCTGATTCAAGATCAACTTGTGTCCCAGCGCGCTGGCCTCGCCGCTCATCCGGGCCCGCCAAAAGCGATGGCTAACCACGGCTACGGCTCCATGTGGGGCGCCCGGGCGATCGTCGTCAGGGCCAATCCAACGCCCCAATTCCGGTTGCACCTGGAGCGCGCTGAAGTAGTGCCCGGTGACCAACACGCCCTGCACAATCGAAATACCGTCGTTGTCGTGCAACTGTACATTGCGCCTGCTGAACCCGAATATGTCCACGACCGGCTTCGATTGTCTCTCTATCTGTCGGAAGAGCGGATAGTGGAACGAATAGCCGGAACGCTCTTGCGGCTGCGCCAGCAGCACCAAACGATGCGCATCGGGCACTGGCAGGGCCTTTAACATTACCGCGTTCATCAAGCTAAAAATTGCCGTGTTCGCGCCAACCGCCAGTGTCAACGTCACTAAAGCCACTACCGTGAAAAGCGGCGACTTCCACAACATTCGCAGGGCCAAATTCAGATCTCGTCCAAACTCGTCGAGCAGCCGCCAACGCCCCGCATCGCGGCAGACTTCCTTCCACTTTTCAAACCCGCCAAAATCCCGCTTGGCTTTGTCTGCCGCATCTTTTGCGCTCATGCCGTATTGCTCCCGGTACTTCCGCTCCCGCATCGTCTTGTGGAACTCGATCTCCTCAGCCAGTTCTCTTTCTCGCCGGTTGTTCATATCAGGCTCCCGCTAAAACAAACCCAACCGCTGCCGAAAGCCGCGTCCAGCGCTGGCTCTCCGCTTCCAGATGTTTGCGGCCCGCAGCCGTCAGTTTGTAAAATTTCGCTCGCCGGTTGTTCTCCGATGCGCCCCACTCCGCCGATAACAGGTGTTTCAGTTCCAGCCGGTGCAGCGCCGGATATAGCGCTCCCTCATCCACCTGCAACACATCGCGCGACCGTTCATGTATCCATTCCGCCACCGCATACCCATGCAACGCGCCTGAACACAGCGCCTTCAAAATCAAAATGTCCAAGGTCCCTGGAATCAAGTCACCTTCTGGTTTTCCCATAAATCACTATGGGGAGTATATCTCATATCTCCGTGATCGGGCTTCAGTGGAATCCTCAGTCGGGCTCTGGTCGAGACAAACCCCGCGTGCAATAGTCAGCCCCGCCACAGGGCGGTCACAGACGAACGAAATTTTTCTTTTGCCACATTCGAAACCACTTAACCCCATTTCAACGATTGCCGCCAATCCGTTTTCCGCCCGCCTCATGCTATGCTCCAAACGCTCATCGAACCGCCTCCGCGCGTTCCGATGGGCTTTTTTATTTCAAGGAGCCTAAAATGTCCAGCGCCGCCCAAATCGCCGCCAACCGCACCAACTCGAAATTATCCGCCGGCCCGGTCACCGAAATCGGCCAAGCCGCCTCCAAACTCAACGGCTTGAAAACCGGCCTAACTGGACGCACCGTGGTCCTGCCCTCGGACGATCTCGCCCTTTATCAATCCCACATTGAGCGCTTCCACAAGAAATTCGACCCCGCTACCGGCGAAGAACACACTCTCGTGCAATCTCTCGCCGATACCGAATGGCGTCTCGCCCGCATCCCGTCGCTCGAAACCGGCATTTACGCTCTCGGCCGCCTCGAATTCGCCGTACTCTTTGAAGACCAACCGGAAGACGTCCGCAAAAGCCTCATCGAAGCGAAAATCTTCGTCGCCTACCAGCGCCAGCTAAGCAATCTCGGCATCCAGGAAAAACGTCTCCGACGCCAGCGCGACGAAGATACTGCCGTTCTAAAGGAACTCCAGCGCGAACGCAAGAACGTGCCTCACAAGCAACTGAACATGGCCGCCCACGAACTCATCAACCGCATGAACCAGAAAAAGAAATTCGACCCCGCCGCATTTGGCTTCGAATTTACAATGGAGCAAATCGAACGTCGCGGCGCTGTCATCAACCAGGGCGCATTCCCCACATCCAGCTAACTGTCGCCGAACGTTATGCGAAGTAATCAAACGTACCTTCGACCGTTGATCATTTCTGGGGATAACGTGCTCTTTCAAACCGGCATTAACCCCGAAGCGGAGCCGCCGAACGTAAGTGAGCGAATTGTGTTAATACCAATCCGCCAGACGCAATCCGCCCACACGCCGAAATTCCCGACATTGTCTGTCACTAACGCCGCTCCGTGTGCAAGCGCTGTTTGTATCGGTCAGTGTGCCAGCATTTAGCCCGGAGCTTTCCCTCGCGATACCCTAATCACGTCACCGCTCAATGCCAGATCTCGATCCCGAACGCCAACGCCTCGCCGAATCCGACGCGCGCACAAAGTACTGGAAGCGTTGGGGTCCCTACCTCGCTGAACGAGCTTGGGGCACGGTGCGCGAAGACTACAGCCCCGACGGCGAAGTTTGGCGCTACTTCACGCACGAACAATCCCGCTCACGCGCCTATCGCTGGACCGAAGATGGCATCCTCGGTATCTGTGACAATCACCAGCGGCTCTGTTTTGCGCTGGCCTTCTGGAACGGCAAAGATCCCATTCTCAAAGAGCGCCTTTTTGGTCTCACGGGTCTCGAAGGCAATCACGGGGAGGACGTCAAAGAGGTCTATTATTACCTCGATGCAACCCCGACGAACTCCTATCTGAAGGGCCTCTACAAATACCCGCAATCGGAGTTCCCTTATCGGCAACTCGTCGGCGAGAACCAGCGCCGTACCCGTCTCGATCCCGAATACGAATTGGAAGACACCGGCATTTTCGATCAGAGCCGTTATTTCGACATCACAGCGGAATACGCCAAGCAGGACGTCGATGACATCTTGATCCGGGTCACCATCGTGAACCGCGGGCCGGAGCCTGCCTCGTTGACTTTCCTTCCAACGCTCTGGTTCCGCAACACGTGGACCTGGTACTCAAAGAGAAATAAACCGCTTCTCCGCGCAACGGCCGATAACCAACTCCAGGCCGATCACCCGGATCTCGGGACTTTTTTCTTATCGCTTGAAGACTCGCCAGAACTGCTCTTCACGGAAAACGAGAGCAACACCGAGTTGCTGTGGGGCTCACCCCGTCAGAATGCCTTTGTCAAAGACGGCTTTCACGATTACCTGATTCACGGCCGCAAGGACTCCGTCAACCCTGGTCGGCAGGGTACGAAAGCCGCTGCCGTATATCGCCTGAATCTTAACTCCGGTGAACAAACCGTTCTCCAGTTCCGTCTCTATCGATCGGGCACGCCCGGCATTGAGCGCGCACACTGGCCTGCCCTCTTCGAGGCGCGCATCCGCGAGACCGACGAATTTAATCGCCCCTTAGAGATCGACCTGACCCCCGAAGCGACGCAGGTTCAGCGCCAAGCCTCCGCCGGCCTCTTCTGGAGCAAGCAGTTCTATCACTTCGTCGTCGAGGAGTGGCTGAAAGGCGATGCAACCGAACCGCGGCCTCCCGGCAATCGCAAACGCGGCCGCAACGCGCAATGGCGTCACCTCTTCAATGAGGACGTCATCTCAATGCCCGACAAATGGGAGTACCCGTGGTACGCCGCCTGGGATCTCGCTTTCCACGCCGTTGCCTTCGCGCCCGCCGACCCGGAATTTTCCAAGTCCCAGCTTTCTCTCTTCTTGCGCGAATGGTACATGCACCCAAACGGGCAAATCCCGGCTTACGAATGGTGTTTTAGCGATGCCAATCCGCCCGTGCATGCCTGGGCCTGCTGGCGCGTCTTCAAAATCGACTGGCGGATGAAAGGAACGCCCGATTACGAGTTCCTGGAAAGCGTCTTTCACAAGCTGCTCGTGAATTTCACCTGGTGGGTGAATCGCAAGGACTCCGCGGGCGCAAACATCTTCGAAGGCGGCTTCCTCGGCTTAGACAATATCGGCATCTTCAATCGCAGCGAGCCGCTGCCAAATGGATGGATACTCGAACAATCGGACGGATCAAGCTGGATGGCTATGTACTGCCTCAACATGCTGAAGATGGCGCTCCAACTCGCCGAGCGGGAGCGCATCTACGACGACATCGCCAGCAAGTTCTTCGAACACTTCCTCTATATCTCCGACGCCATGAACCACGCCTACGGCACCGGCTTGTGGGATGAAAAGGACGGCTTCTATTACGATCGTCTGCGTGTTAATGAAGAGAGCGGCAATTTGCTGCGTGTGCGGTCGTTAGTCGGTCTCGTACCGCTGTTTGCCACCGATACGCTGAATCCCAATGTGGCGGAAAAGCATCCCGGGTTCGGCGGACGCATGAAATGGTTCATCGATAATCGCCCCGACCTCACGCAGGGACTCGCGTCTATGACCGCCCGCGGGATGGAACAGAGGCGTCTACTCTCAGTAGTGAACCGGTCTCGGCTGGAGCGGATTCTGCAAAAGCTTTTCGACGAAAACGAGTTCCTGTCTCCCTTTGGTTTCCGTTCGCTGTCGCGCTATCACAAAGACCACCCGTACACGCTGGCGCTCGACAACCGTACTTTCCAGATCGCTTATGAGCCCGGTGAATCCCAGTCGGGCCTCTTCGGCGGTAACTCAAACTGGCGAGGCCCGGTTTGGTTTCCGATGAACCTGCTGCTGATCGAAGCCCTTCAGCGCCTCGACTACTACTATGGCGACACGCTCACGGTCGAGTTCCCGACGGGATCTGGCGAGCGTATCCGTCTTGCCGAGGCTGCCCGCCGTGTCTCTCAGCGCCTCGCGTCCCTCTTCTGTCCCGGTGCAAACGGCCACCGCCCGGAGTACGGCAACAACCGCCTCTTCCAGGAAGATCCGAACTTTAAGGACTACATTCTGTTCTATGAATATTTCAACGGCGACACCGGGAAAGGCCTCGGCGCAAGCCACCAAACAGGCTGGACCGGTCTCATTGCGAAGCTCCTTCACCAAAGCGGCGTTGCCTAGCCTGCCCAAACCGAGCCCCGAAGCGTAAGCGAGGTATGCCACGTATGAGTGTTCCATAATCGTAGTTCGGGTCTTATTAGCTGCTTTCTGAAGCTCGCCCCGCTGTCATCCTAGGAGAAGTTCAATGTGGATCGTCCGCCTCGCACTGCGGCGACCGTACACCTTTGTCGTCCTCTCGTTGATGTTGTTTATTCTCGCGCCCGTGGTCATCTCACGGACGCCGACCGACATCTTTCCGAACATCGACATTCCAGTAGTCAGCGTCGTCTGGCAATACGGCGGATTGTCGGCCCAGGATGTCTCGGAGCGGATCGTCTTCGTCACGGAGCGCGCCCTCACCACGACCGTCAATAACATCGAACACATCGAGTCGCAGTCGATGAACGGCATCGCGGTCGTGAAAATCTTCTTTCAACCGCACGCGAGCATTGGCACCGCAATCGCCCAGGTAACCGCGATCTCACAGACACAGCTCAGGTCGCTTCCGCCGGGAACCACGCCGCCGCTGATCGTCGTCTATAACGCCTCCACTGTACCCATCCTGCAACTCGCCGTATCGGGGCAGGGCCTTAATGAACAGCAACTCTACGACCTGTCGAGCAGCTTCATTCGCGTGCAGCTTGTAACCGTTCCCGGTGTTGCCATTCCGCAGGTATATGGCGGAAAACAGCGTGAGGTGATGGTTGACCTGAATACTCAGGCCATGCAGGCCAAGGGAATCGGGCCTTCGGACGTCGTTACTGCGCTCGGCAATCAAAATCTGATCCTACCGGGGGGAAGTTCTAAGATCGGGTCGCTCGAATATGAAATTGAGATGAACGGAAGCCCCGGCTCCATCGCGGAATTGAACGGGTTACCCGTTAAGACTTCCAAGGGGGTGACTATCTATATTCGTGATGTTGCCCATGTACGTGACGGCTACCCGCCCCAGACGAACATCGTACGTTCCGATGGCGTCCGCGGTTCGCTTTTGTCGGTTCTGAAGTCGGGCGATGAATCGACCATCGACATTGTTGCGGGAATCCGCGCTCTCTTGCCTTCGGTTCTCGCTCCGCTTCCGCCGCAGCTAAGGGTTACGCCGATCGCCGACCAGTCTGTTTTTGTTCGCGCTTCGATCGATGGAGTAGTGCGGGAGGCCATCATCGCCGCCTGTCTCACGGCCATTATGATCCTGGTTTTTCTTGGCAGTTGGCGCAGCACGATCATCATCGCAATCTCAATCCCGCTGTCAATTCTCTGCTCCATCTTTGCCCTCAGTGCGCTAGGCGAGACCATCAACATCATGACTCTCGGCGGACTTGCCCTCGCGGTCGGAATTCTTGTTGACGACGCCACGGTCGAGATCGAAAACATCAACCGCAATTTCGAAATGGGGAAGGAAATCGAGCAGGCGATCCTCGACGGAGCCGCACAGATCGCCATCCCCGCCTTCGTCTCTACTCTCAGCATCTGCATCGTCTTCGTGCCGATGTTTTTTCTCTCGGGAGTCGCGCGGTATCTGTTTGTGCCGCTGGCCGAGGCTGTCTGCTTCGCCATGCTTGCCTCCTACCTGTTGTCGCGAACCATCGTGCCCACGCTTGCCAAGTACCTGCTGAGCGGACATTCCCATCACGATGCCGTCGCTCACGCAAACCTGCGGAATCCGTTTACTCGTCTGCAACTGCTCTTCGAAAATGGCTTTGAAAAGATACGGCTCGGCTACCGCGGTGCTCTTATCCATTGCATTCGCCACCAGGGCCTCTTCACGCTCTGTTTCTTCATTTTTTGCATTCTCTCCGTCGTCGGACTGTTGCCGTGGCTTGGACAGGACTTCTTTCCGGCCGTCGATGCCGGTCAGTTCAAGCTCCACATCCGTGCTCAGACCGGCACCCGCATCGAAGAAACGGCCAAGCTCTGCGATTTGATCGACACAAGCATCCGCGAAGTGATCCCGAGCAATGAAGTGTCAAACATACTCGACAATATTGGGCTTCCGTATAGCGGTATCAATACGTCTTACAGCAACTCGGGGGCAATCGGACCGGCCGATGCCGATATTCAGGTTTCACTCACCGAAAATCATCGTCCAACCGCTGAATACATCGAGAAAATACGTTCCATTCTTCCAGAACGTTTTCCGGGAGTGACGTTTTACTTCTTGCCTTCGGACATGGTCAGCCAAATCCTGAACTTCGGGTTGCCGGCTCCGATTGACGTTCAGGTTTTGGGCCCCAATATACAGGGCAATCGTGACTTTGCCGAACGCGTTATGGAACAGATCAAATATGTTCCCGGAATCGCCGATCTTCACATTCAACAGCCCTTCAACCAGCCTCAGCTTTACGTTGACATCAACCGGACCAAGTCGCAGGAAATCGGATTCAGCACGCGTGAGGTTGCGGGCAACATTCTTGTCGCGCTGAGCGGCAGCTTTCAGACCTCTCCCACTTTTTGGCTCAATCCGAAGAGCGGCGTCAGCTACAGCATCGTTGCCGAGTCTCCTCAATACAACATGGATTCACTTCAGGATCTGCGGAATATTCCCGTCGCTTCGGGGAATGCCTCGGCCCCGCAAATTCTCGGTAGCATTGCCGAAGTTCGGCGCGGTCAGGGGCTTGGAACCGTATCGCACTACAACATTTCACCGGTGATCGACGTATATGGCTCGGTCGATGGCACGGATCTCGGTAGCGCGTCGAAGCAAATCGAATCCATTCTGGCGCGCAACAGGAAATCCCTCCCGCGCGGCTCTCGCCTTGCTGTACGCGGTCAGGTCGAGTCCATGGAGTCGTCGTTCCGCGGCCTTATCGCCGGCTTGCTTTTCTCGATCATTCTCGTTTACATGCTGATCGTAATCAATTTTCAGTCCTGGCTCGATCCTTTCATCATCATCTCCGGGCTTCCGGCGGCGCTCGCGGGTATCGTCTGGTTCTTGTTCGTTACGCACACGACCGTTAGCGTTCCCGCCCTGACCGGCTCCATCATGTGCATGGGCGTCGCGACCGCCAACAGCATACTGGTTGTGAGTTTCGCCAAGGAGCAACTACCAGATGTCGATACAGCGGCGGAAGCTGCGCTCCTTGCGGGCTTCACGCGTTTCAGGCCGGTGCTCATGACCGCTCTTGCCATGATGATCGGTATGCTTCCCATGGCGCTTGGGATGGGGGAAGGCGGCGAACAGAACGCCCCTCTTGGCCGCGCGGTTATTGGCGGCCTGCTTTTTGCAACTATGGCAACGCTCTTCTTTGTCCCGGTATTCTTCAGCCTATTGCACGGAAGACGGAAACGGACGTAATGGCTCTTTCCAAATCGCGCCTGCAATTCTTTTTGTTTGCGCTACTCGTTTTGGTTGCCATGGCCGTCATCGTCATAGCGGGGATTCGCCCACGGCTGCGCGCGCAACAAACGCTTCGCCGACAAACCGACTACCGCGCCGCGCCCACCGTGACCGTCGCTCATCCAAGGAAGGAAGCGCCCTCGGAAGAGATCGTGTTGCCCGGCAATATACAAGCGTTCACAGACGCGCCTATCTACGCCCGAACCAGCGGCTATTTGAAAAAGTGGTACTTCGATATCGGGTCGCACGTGAAGCAGGGCCAACTACTCGCTGAAATCGAGAGTCCCGAGGTCGATCAGCAGCTTCAACAGGCACGCGAAGACCTGGATACGGCGCAGGCGAATCTGAAGCTAGCCCAGATTACCGCCGCGCGCTACACGGACCTTTTCAAATCAGATTCCGTCGCTAAACAGGATGTTGATAACGCCGTACAGAACGCAGCGGCGCGAGAAGCCGCCGTGAAATCCGCCGAAGCCAACGTGCGGCGCGTGGAGCAGATGGTCGAATTCGAGAAAGTGTACGCGCCCTTCGACGGAGTCGTAACGGCGCGCAATACCGATATAGGACAGTTGATCGAATCGGGTTCTTCAGGGGGACCCACTCGCGAACTCTTTCATGTTGCAGCCGTAGACAAATTGCGCGTCTTTGTCAACGTTCCTCAAATGTATTCGCACGATGCAGTCCGCGGCATCAAAGCGGACCTGACTTTGCCCGAAATGCCTGGCCGCCGTTTCACGGGAACACTGGTACGCACGGCAGACGCGTTCGATCCTACCACCCGAACACTCCTGGTGGAAATCGACGTTCCAAATTCAACTGGTCTGCTGTTTCCAGGCGCTTACACGGAGATCCATTTCAGAGTGACATCGCGCGTGCCGACGCTCCTGGTACCCCCGACGGCGCTCATCTTCCGCTCCGAAGGACTACACGCCGCGACAGTCACCGGCAATAGCCGCGCTGCCCTTGTTCCCGTCACGCTAGGAAGAGATTTCGGCAACGAAGTAGAAGTGGTTGCAGGCCTCTCGGAGAGTTCCCTGATCATCATCAATCCGCCGGATTCCTTGGTGGATGGTGAGGCCGTCCGCGTCGTTGCCCACAAGTTGGCGAAGCCTCCCCCAGAAACGAAGAGTGCGGAAGAATAATGTGATCCGCCGCCTACTTACTCGGTCAAAGCTACTCACAGCGGAGAGATCTCATCGGGTCCACAAGCGCAGCCCGTCGAGCCGGAAGATACGCAGCCGTCAGAGCTATCAACAGAAAGAGCCCAGCGACTCCCGCAAATGAAATAGGATCCAAAGCGCTCATGCCAAATAGAAGCGCTCGCAACAGGCGGCCGGCAACGACGGCGCCCGCGAGTCCCACAAGTATTCCGATCAGTACCGGGCAGCCGCCTTCACGTAGAATCAGGCTCAATACATCTGTCTTTCGAGCACCCAGCGCCATACGAATGCCGATTTCCCGTGTGCGCCGCACGACCGCGTAACTCACTATGCCGTAGATGCCCACGCATGCCAACAGTAGGCCGAGAAAACCGATGATCGACGCGAACAGCGCGGATAAGCGTGATATGACAAACGTGGGAGTTGACGTAAGCAACCCTTCGAGCGTCTCTGAATAGATAACGAGGTTTCCATCCACCGCCTGTACCTCTTTATTCAACTCGGCAAGAAAAGCTTTGGGATCGCCGCCGATTCGAATGAGCAGAGGCACATCGTCCGCGCGTTCAGCGGGCAAGGGCAAGTACACTTTCTTAGAATCCTCCCCGCCCGGTATGACGCCTCGAGTGTCTTTGGCGACAGCAATGACTTGGTAGGCCTGCCCGCCCGGAATCAGCTCTCCGGGTAAATGGAATTCACCACGGCCGTCCAACGTCAAAGTTTTCCCAATCGGATTACTGCCGGGCCAAAGCTCCTCGGCCGCTGATTCACTCAAGACGGCGACAGTCTGGGAGATACTCGAACGCGCGAAGCTTCGTCCGCTTACTACCGGGATGCGGAGCGTCTGGAAATAGCTCGATCCCACATAGCTGTAGTACAGCGTCCTAGCCGAATGGGCTGGCACTGGCTTGTCACCGTCCGTGCCGAAAGCGGCGGTCCTCAATCCGCCTCCGTCTGGCGGTCTGCCGAGCGTAACGGACTGGACGCCCCTCAGATCACGAATCCCGTCTCGGAGTTGCCGCACTTCGTCGAGTTGCTTTGCATGAGTGTACCCGGATCCAGGAGGAAAGTTAATATCCAGAAAGATGACCTTCTTAGTTTCGTAGCCGGGATTGATCGCCGTGGCGCGAATCGATCCACGAATCAACAGCCCGGCCCCTACCAAAAGAAGCAGACATACGGCAACCTGTGTTCCTACGAGCAACTCCCGTAATCGAGCGCTTCTGAGCCGCAGGGCAAATTTCGCGCCTTCCTCCTTCAATACCGATGTGAGATCCGGCCTCGAAGCTTCAAACGCGGGAACAAGTCCAAAGAGAACGCCGGCGATGAGAGATATCGTGAACACATAGGTAAAGACGCGCGCGTCCGGTTCCACATGCATTGCGATGTTGCCCCATTCTAATGGCAAGCTTGCCGCTACCTCCAGCATGAGCAAGCGCAAAGCTCCCCATGCCATCAGCATCGAAAGTCCACCAGCGGCCATGCCAAGTAACACGCTTTCGGTAAGCAATTGCCGAATGACTCTGGAGCGGCTCGCGCCAACCGAAAGGCGTACTCCAATTTCTCGCTGGCGGGCGGCTGCGCGGCTCAATTGCAAGCTCGCCACATTGGCACAGGCGATAAGTAACACCAAGCCAACCGCTCCCATAATCAGTAAGGCTGCAAACGCAAGCCCAGGGTCGCTCGAAACCGTTATAGGACGGAAATGCGATCCAGGGGTCAACTGAATCTTGACGGGCTCGCTTCCTTCGGAATGCGGCGCGTGTAGCGAGCGCAGTCGATCGGCAAGCAGAGCCATCTGGCCTTGTGCTTCTGATAGAGAGATTCCAGAAGCGAGGCGTCCATAGAGCGCGCAACAAAAATCCTCGCGATTCTGAAGTGAATCGGCGCCTTTGTAGACAAGATGGCGAAGGCCCATTGGAAGCCAAAAGTCCGGAACATTCACATTGGTTCCGAGAAAATCATGTGGCGTAACGCCGATTACATCGAACGGAACACCATTCAGTTTGACCGGCTTCCCGAGTAGTTTAATGTTTCCGTTAAAGCGTCTCTTCCAATAGTTTTCACTAATCAGCACGGCGGGGTAGGCATTCAGATCCTTCACATCGCGCGGCAAAAACACATGCCCACGGCTGGCGCTCACCCCCAGCACGGAGAAGTAGTTTTCCGACACCTCGACTGAACTGACAAATTCAGATCCTCCATGCACCATGCTGGGAAAGCGAAAACCGATCGCGCCGGCGAGCGTACTCCCCAGCGAGTTGCCGGGGCTGTCAATCCCGTCGCCACCGGTCAAAACAAGTTCATCACCCGTCGTCGCGACCAGACCGGAGAACGCTTGCGCATTATCGCGATAGAACTCGTAATCGGGATAGCTGAAATTGGGATCATACGGCTTTTGTTCGGTTGAGCGATAGATATTAACCAGTTGTCGCGGATTCTTCGCGTCAAGAGGCTGAAAAAGCAGCGCCTTGAATGCCGTAAACACCGCCGTATTCACCCCGATGCCGACTCCTAACGCGACAAGTGCAATTGCGGTGAAGGTCCGGCCTTTAGCGAGCATCCGGACCCCAAAACGAAGGTCCTTCGCAAAGGATTCCAAAAACGTGAACACATCGGCCTCATGCATTTGTTCTTTGAGCAGCGTGGGATTGCCGAAGCGGCGGTGGGCGGCATGTGGGTCGGCTTCTGCCTTCTCCTCAAGCTTTGTCAGGTGGTAACGTAACTCTTCATCGTGCTCCGCTGAGATCTTCTCCCGGCGCGCGAGCGCACCGATTCTTCTTATCCATCCCATCTAGCGGCTCCTTAAGCCTTCCCCGGCGCAAAAGTCAGTACACACGAAACAGCCTCAGTGAGTTTCTGCCAATTCCGCTCTTCTTGCGCCAGTTGCTTCCGGCCAGCGGAAGTAAGGCGGTAGTAGCGGGCACGGCGATTGTTTTCGGAGACCTTCCACTCGGCCGAAATCCAGCCTTCCTGCTCCATCCTGTGCAGAGCGGGATAGAGGGATCCTTCTTCCACGCGTAAAAATTCATTTGAGACCTGCTGGATGTGGAGAGTGATGCCCCAACCATGCATCGCCCCGCCTTGCAACGTCTTTAGAACCAGCAAAGCCAAGGTTCCCTGAAGAATGTCGTTTCTGGATTTGCTCATTCGGCCACTTTTATAGATAGCTATGGGAAGCATGTACTGTTTTGGATGCCGTGTCAAGTGTCTAAACCCCGCTGCCATACAATCCAAAGTGGAACCCATGCTCCTTCAAATCGCAGAGTCCGCTTCTCCGCAAATCGACCTGAACAACACCTACGACGCCGTAGTGGTCGGGTCGGGAGCCGCCGGTGGAATGGCCGCTCACGTACTCACTTCGCAGGGTCTTAAAGTGCTTCTCCTCGAAGCCGGTAAGCAACAGGACACCAGTAAACTGCTGCACTCCATGCAGTGGCCCTACGATCACCCCTACCGCGGCAAGATGCCTCCCGATTACCACGCGCTTAGCTTGAACGAATACACAATTCGCAATCCTCCTTACGCGCAGTCCGCAACTGACAAAACTTACAAGAAGGTCACGCCCTACATTCAGGAGTGGGGAGGTTCCGACTACAGCAAGACGCTCGTGGTCGATGAACGGCAGAATCCATATTCGGGAACAAAGTACGCCTGGGTCCGCGCGCGCGTCGTTGGTGGCAAGACAACAATCTGGGGCCGCCTTGCACTGCGGCTTTCCGATTACGATTTCAAGGCCGCCAGCCACGACGGCTTCGGCATGGATTGGCCCATCTCCTACGCCGATATTTCTCCCTATTACGACCGCGTAGATCGCTATCTGGGCATCTCCGGGCATCCCGAAAATCTGCCGCAAATGCCCGATGGCATCTTTCAACGGCCACTCAAATTGAGCGCCTCCGAAGTGCATATGCGCAACACGCTGAAGCGCATGGACCGTACCCTCACGCCCTATCGAGCCGGTGTGACGACAGACGGTTTGAAGCATAACAAGTATCGAAGCCGCTGCTATGGGCGGGGCGCCTGTAATCGGCATGTCGGTGGCTGCGACATCCACGCCGCCTTCGATTCACCCACGGGTCTGATCCGTCCAGCCATGGACACCGGCAATCTCACCATGCGTCCGAACTCGACGGTCTATGAAGTGACTGTCGATAAGACGACCGGTAAAGCCGACGGCGTCAATTTTCTCGACAGCGATACGCGCCAAAGCTACAAGGCCAAAGCCAAGGTCGTCATTCTTGCCGCTTCGACACTTGAATCCGCGCGCCTGATGCTCCTCTCGAAGAACGATCAGCACCCCAACGGCATCGGTAATTCAAGCAACCACGTCGGGCACAATTTCTGTGAGCATCTGATGGGGCCGTCGGTTGCGGGATTTTTCAAAGACATGGTCGGGAAACCCCGTACGCTTGACGATGGCCGTCCCGGCGGCTTCTATATCCCGCGCTTTCGCAACCTCACCACCAAACAACCGGACTTCATCCGCGGCTATGGTTTTGAAGGCAGCAGCGGCTGTGGCATGATTCCCGAAACTGCTTTCACGGAATCGGGCTTTGGAGCGGAATACAAGAAGCGCGTGCGCGATTACGCGGGGGCTGTCTTTAACATTGGCGGCTTCGGCGAAGTGCTGCCGCGTTATGAAAATCAGGTCGGTATCGATCCCGATTTGAAAGACGCCTGGGGAATTCCCGCGCTTCGATTCAGCTACACGTTCGGCGAAAATGAGCGGAAGATGGCTCAAGACATGTATAACAGCGGCCGCGAAATGTTCGACGCCGCCGGATTTGAAATCACCTCTTCCTCTAAGAATCTTTTATGCGAAGGATGGTCGATCCACGAGCTTGGGACCGCTCGCATGGGCAACGATCCTAAGACCTCGGTCTTGAACCAGTTCCAGCAATCGCACGATGTGAAGAACCTTTTTGTGGTGGACGGCAGTAGTCACGTTTGCGCTTCCGCTCAAAATCCCACCTGGACCATCATGGCTCTATGCTGGCGCTCCTGCGACTATCTGGCCGATCAACTGCGCAAAGGAGAGATCTGAAATGGACACCGCTCTGAATCGCCGCGATCTGTTGAAGCTCGGCGCGGTTGCGTTCACAACTCTTCAGTTGTCAGCCGCCGAACCCAACGCGCCGCTCTTCTTCACGAAGGACGAGTTCGCGGCGCTAGACACGTTAACCGAACTCCTGATTCCAACGGACGAACACTCGCCCGGCGCGCACACCGCTGGAGTCGCCGTATTCATTGACCGCCAAGTTGCCGAGGCCTTTCTTCCGGAGGACAAAACCTCCTGGCGAAACGGCCTCGCCTCCGTGAATAACCTCGCGCAGAAAATGCATTCCAAGTTATTTCTCGCATCGACCCCTCAGCAGCAAACTGCGCTCCTCGAACGAATGCAGGCCGAGAAGCAACCATTCTTCGGACAGCTCAAGGAGACTACAATATTTGCCTACTACTCGTCTTCGGTCGGCATCCACCAGGACATAAACTACAAAGGAAACGTAATCCTGGAGCAGTTCGCCGGCTACGACGCAACGTAGCGGGAGATTAACTCAATCAACCGGGATGCACGCTCTCAACGTGGTGCCCTCAAGAGGTTTGCTCGTCAGTTCCAAGTTCCCGTGAACAAGCTTGACGCGTTCCCTCATGCTGACTAGCCCCAATCCGCTCAAAGCACTGGTCTCCGTCGGATCGAATCCCGCGCCTCTATCCGTGATCGTGAGACAAATCGATCTCTCCCGACGGACAAGCGAAACATGCGCCGCTTTCGTTCCGGCATGTTTCATTACGTTCTGCAGCGCTTCTTGCGCCACCCTGTAAATGCATATAGAGACATCGCCGCGCAGATTCGTAAATGCTTCGTCGGCTTGAAATTGAATCTCCATGCCCGTCAACGCCGTGAATTCCGAGCAGTGCGCCCGCAGGGCGGCTGTAAGACCCGCGTGTTCTAGAATTGCCGGATGTAAGTCGTGTGAGATATTACGAATCCCTTCCGCGACTTGGGATAGCCTGTGATGCGCCCTGTCCGCCTGCTCTCTTAACGCGGAATTCCGCTCTGGAATCTGCCCCTTCAAACTACTCAGCATGATGCTCACCGCGGCGATCTGTTGACTCAAATTGTCGTGCAGCTCTCTGGCAATACGCGAGCGCTCCTCTTCCTGCGCCGAGATCAGACGGTCGGTTAATGCCAGGACTTGGCGCTCGGCACGGCGGCGCTCCGTCAGTTCGTTCGCCAGAGCGTCGTGAGCGGCTCGCAATCCCTCCTGTGCAACCTTCGCTTCTGTGATGTCGGTCAACGATCCCGCATGACCCAGAAATTCCCCATCGGGCGACCGGCGCGGAAGTGCCTGGTCAATTACCCATCGATACTCGCCGTCATACCGTCTGACCCTGCATTCGACGGAGATTGGCAGTCCTTGCGGAAAAGCATTCTGAAACGCCTCGAACATGCCAGGACGGTCGTCGGGATGCACGCAGTCGATCCAGTTCTCGCCCAAGCTAGTATCCTCAGTGCCCAGAAATGCGGCGAGTTGCTTATTGATAAAGGAATTGTGGGTATCGGAAGACGTCAACCAAAGATAGGCCGGCGTGTCGTTTGCCACGATTCGAAAACGCTTTTCACTCAGCCGCAGTACCTCCTCCGCGCGCTTCTGCGCCGTGACATCCTGAATCACCGCGATCCAGTATGCGGGTGAACCTTCGAGCTGCAGAAGAAACGCAGTGGTGCGCCCCCACAGGATCTCGCCGTCCGCACGCACGTACCTCCTGACATCGTCGATTGTTCCACCCACAGCCATCCTGTCCAGCACACCTTGCCGATCTTCCACAGGGACCAGCTCCGGGATCGTGAGCTTTTTCAATTCGTTTTCCGAGCGTCCGATGAAATCGCAGAACGCCTGATTTGCCTGAACGATGAACCCCGGCAAATTTCTGATGAGCATCCCGGCGGGGCTGCGCTCAAAGATGAAACGAAACCGCTCTTCGCTCTCCCGCAGAGCAGCTTCTACACGCTTGCTCTCGGTCACGTCCAGCATTATGCCGCTCAGGCACGTCTGCCCGTCCGGCTCACGGCGCACCGTCACGACATCACGCAACCATACGACGCGCCCGTCCGCGGCAATCATCCGATACTCCAGTTCGTGGTCGCTCCCGCTTTGCGCCGCTTCCACGCAGGCGTCTGGACACCATTCGCGATCCTCCGGGTGCAAATGCCTTATCCAAAAGTGAGGGTCGTTCAGCCATTCTTCTGCCGTGTAGCCGAGGATGCGTTCGGACTGCGGACTCACGAACGTGAACTTGAATGTGCCTGCCTCCGCTTCCCAGATGATGCCGTCCAGGGATTCGAGGAGTGTAGCGTAAAGCCTCTCACCGCGTGCGCGTTCCACCGCAGTGCCGCCTTCCGGGCCTGGTAGAGAAGTCTGGCTTGCTTCCAGCATCACCGGGCCCTTACTGCTGTCTTCCCGGTATCGCCACCAGATTCAGGCGGATCGCGTACTGGATCAATTCGGCTGTCGTCCCTAAGCCGAGCGTCTGCATCATCTCGTATTTGTGCGACTCCGCCGTGCGGCTCGATATGTGCAAGATGGATGCGATCTCTTTCATCGTGCGTCCTTCCGCTATCAACTGCAGAACCTCGCGTTGTCTTCCCGTGATCTTCGCCTCGGGCGTTCCGGAACTTTTGGCCTCAATCAGAACGCTAAGCAGGTCTTTCGCAATCAGAGGCGTAAGATAGCTCCTGCCCTTGGAGGCTTCCTGGATGGCTGTGATCAGTTCCTCCCCCGCTGAACTCTTCAGCACGTAGCCCGATGCGCCGGCGCGGAACGCTTCAACAGCCAGTTGTACCTCGGCGTGCATCGTCAGCATGACGATTTTTGTTTCTGGGCGTATGCTCTTGATCTGACGGACTGCATCAATGCCGTTCAGCACAGGCATAGAGATGTCGGTCACTACGACGTCGGGCCGCAATTCCTCCACACTCTTGAGTAGGGCTCTTCCATCATGTACAACAGTTAGAAGGTCAAAGCTAGTCTTTAACAAGGCTTCCAACGCTTCGGCGACTATCGCGTGATCATCCGCCAGTACAACCCGGACTGCGGTCATGAGAGACCCACCCTCATCATAAATCTTTTCTAATGGGTATGCTTTAGGATCGGCGCGTCATCGGGCCACGGCCGCCGATACGTATATTCGTCCGTCAGCCGCCGCTTTTACTGCCCCAATCAACTCTTCGCCCGCATTCTCTTTCAGAACATACCCACGTATACCGGCATCCAAAGCGGTGCGTGCCAGCTCAGAGTCTTTGTGTACTGTCAGCACCACGACCGCTCTACACAAGTCGAGGTCGAGAACCCTGCGGGCCGCTTCGATCCCGTTGAGACTTGGCATGTTCAGGTCCGTCACAACTATATCGGGCGACAAGGTCCGCGCCGCTTCAACGAGTCCGGCACCATCGCCAACCGTGCCGATCACGTCGAACTCTACCGCCAGCAGCGTGCGAATTTCCTCAAGAACATCCGGATGATCGTCCGCGAGCAGGAGACGTAATTTAGGACGAGGGCTCTGCACGGCTCTGGCTTGATTCCATTTACAACGAGCGCTCAATTCCATGCATCAGGAAATTTACTGAGATGACGGGATCATTCCCGATCAGTAGTACTGCTTAAACGCGTTCAGCTATCCGAAAAGAACGCCGTTCGTAGAGCAGTACCCTTAGTACAAAATCAAAGAAGCCCGTAAAAACCCGCCTGCAAAGCCGCAGTACTCCGGATCGCTTCCGTCCGCTTTCTTCCCATACTCTTGAGTTGTAAGAGGCACTTATGCAACGTTGCACGCACAATATCGCTGAGCCAAAGCGCGCCAGCCATTCCAATTTATCCCGCACCGTTGCGGATCTCCGCTGGCGTTTGGATCAGGTCGATCAACTGATCGCGGCTCTCGCGCGCTACCAGCAATTGCAGGGGCGATCGGTATCGGTTCTAAAAGACATCGGACACAGCCGGCCGGAAGTATCGTGACCGTCGCTAACATCAGGTTTGCCGGTGATGATCCGCACCTTGCACAAAAAGTTCTGATCGTCGATGACGATGAGTCGATGCGTCACATGATAGCGGAGGTCCTCAGCACCGCTGGATACGCCGTCACTGAAGCCTCGAACGGCAAAGAGGCCTTGCGCTTACTCACTGAACAGAAGATTCAACTCGTCTTGACGGAACTGGTAATGCCGGAAACCGAAGGCCTTCAACTCATCCAGCAGATGCACAAAGCCGAGCCCGATGTAAAGGTCATCGCCATGTCGGGCTCCCCTCGTGCGGCTACCTATCTCTCAGTTGCCCGTGCCTTAGGAGCTCGGGCTGCGTTGCATAAGCCTCTTCCCGTGGATCAATTGCTCCAGACGATTCATGAAGTGCTCGCCGCTCCGTAGGACTCCCATTCCCAAATGGCGATCGGCTCATCGCTACGGCGCAACCTTTACCCGCCCGTTCTCGATGCCTTTCAAAAATTGTTCGAAATCCGCTTGAGCCTGCGCGGCATACTCAAGCCCGTACTCCGTGAGACTCTTGACCACCTTTTCGGGAGCCCCGATATAACCTTTAATCTCGAGCGCATCGCCTGACCGGGCATGTCCGCGCGCCAGCAGTTCACCCGCAATTTCTGCCAGGCTGTCGAGGCCGTCTCCACGCAGATTCTCCAGATTGATGCTGCCTTTATGGTCATTCAACTGGCGGACCAGATAGTCGTGCTCTCCCACCCGCGTCCAACCAAGCAGCGGGTCCGATAACGGCTGAATCTTGCGCTGTCCCTCGGCCACGCGCTGTCCCTGATGTACATACACCGCGTGTTCAAGATAAGGCGCATACGCCGAAGCAACTTCTTGTTTAATCTGCAGAAACAGAACGTCCTGATTTCCATTCCCGTCCATCAACACCACATAGTCGCGCAACGCCACACTGCCTGTACCGACGATCTTGAACGCCACATCGCGAGGCGTAAAGAAATCGAACAGATGCCTCCGGTCCGGCGTTAGAGATTCGCGATACACCGGAATTGCATCAAGGACGTCCTGTTTTTCTTTCCCCGTAATGGGCCATAGCACGTGCTCAACTTTCTTGAAGCGTATACCGCCGCGCGCGCCGCTGACCGTATATTTTTCGAATAGATCGAGCGGCGAAGCCCGTTCCGCCTGCTTGAGCGCCGCCGAAACCGCCTGCGCCTTCTTGGCCCGCCTAATCTGGTGCCGGGCCGCTACCAGCACTGGCTGTTCCGCCAATTCTTCGATAACACGGCAATATCCAAATGCGAAAACCTCAACGGCTTGCGTGCAAGCTGCCCGCGCGTGATTCGACTCAAATCCCGCCAGCGCGATACTCGCGGCCATGCGCTTGACGTCCCACTCCCAAGGACCTGTTATGGTTTCGTCGAAATCGTTGATATCGAAGACTAGCCTGCCGTCCGGCCCTTCGAACGAACCCATATTTTGAACGTGAGCGTCTCCGCAAAGCTGCGCCATCACACCCGAGTGAGCGTGCGCGCCTAGATCGGCCGCCATAATGGGCGCTCCGCCCCGGAAGAATGCGAAAGGGGAGACCCGCATTCGCGCATATTTGATCGGAAGAAGCTGCGCGCGCCGCCCTTGCGCACTTGCAAGCAACAACTCGACGGGATCGAATCCGCGCTTCTGCACGTGAACCTGACCGAGCGCTTTCCTGCTGAGTTGCTTCCGTTGGTCGCGCCCGCGCTGGAGTCTCAGCTCACGGCCGACTGGCTTGGCTTGCGGAACACCTTTAGCTGTGGTTCTTACAGGCACTCTCGCCCTCCGGTGCTTTGAGTGTATTCGAATCGTCAAGCGCAAGCGAAGCGACGAGGCGGACGAGTATCATGGTCTCGCAAGAAGTGTCTCGCAATAAGCTCGAATTTGTTGCAAAGAGGAACCCACAACGTAATGTCCCACACCCCGTCCGCAAATTCCAGAGCACGTTCCTGGACGCGCCGCGATTTGATGCGCTTTGCGCTGGCCTTACCTGCGGCGGGCTCTTTATCGAACTTGAAAGCATTCGCTGCTCCGCTGACCGGTAAAGTCAAAATCACCGGCATCAAGGCCATGGGACTGAACCACATCGCCGGAAACTGCCTGATTCGAATCGATACGGATAGCGGGCTTGTAGGCTATGGCGAAGCCGGCGCGACCGGCCCCATGGCGCGTGCGCGTATCGAAACGATGAAACCCTTGCTGATGGGTAAAGATCCTCTCGCGATTGAGGTTCACTTTCAACGGATGAGTTCGCTGATGTACAACTACGTCGCGCACATCCCAACGGTAAGCGGCATTGACATCGCGTTGTGGGATTTAGCTGGAAAAATCACTGGCCTCCCCGTGAATGTGCTACTTGGCGGCAGATTCCGCGACAGCATACCGATGTACTCTCACGGCATCGGTCTCGACATGCTCGATAAGGCCTCCTGCCGCGAATGGGCGCGGAGAATCAGGGACATGCCGGAAGGCTTCACCATCTATAAATGCAACATCCATGAGGTGCTTGGCGTGCCGTCTGGAGAATTTGCAAATACCCTGACAACAGCCCAGTTGAGGGATGTCGGCCGCGGCTACGCGAATGTCCGGGAGGCGGTAGGCGAGGGCATCGATATCGCCGTGCACTGCCATGGAGAATTGGACACTCCGAGCGCGATCGGTGTTGCCAAGGCAGTCGAACCAATGAACCCTCTCTGGATCGAAGATCCTTTGAACCCGGTCTTCTCGGAAGGCTGGCTGGACCTTCGTAGATCAACGAACGCTCGCCTGCTCACTGGAGAAAAGTTGGAACTGGTGCGCGGCTTCCGTCCCTTTCTCGATAGCGGAGCGGTTGACATCATTCATCCCGACCTGGCGTTTGCCGGAGGAATCACGGGTACAAAGAAAATCGCGGATTACGCGGCACTCTCCCGCACCCCGCTCGGTTTGCATAACGTCGGCTCACTCGTAATGACTTATGCCAACGCCCAGTTCGCTCCAGTTATCCAGAACCTGTTCCGCGTTGAGAGTGCGCTTGCCCATCCCGGGCGCTACGTCGAGGCGATGGCGGCCTCCAATCCCCCTCACGTGAGCAAAGGGGAAATGTCGATTCCTCCAGGCCCCGGTCTTGCCCTGGATCTTAACCCGGATTTTCTTAGAAAAAATTTGGCGTCCGGCGAGCCATTCTGGGAGTAGGGCGGACCCCGGGTCCGCGCTAACTGAAGGCTTCAGTACTGTTGATCTCCGGCCGCAGCCGGTTTCGTCGGATCCAGTTGGTCCTTTTTTGCGAAGGATCACTGTAGGAATGCCGACTAGAACGAAGTCGCTGGCGCGACGGACGCTACGCGTGTGGCGGTGATCAGTAGTGGAAGCGCGGTAAAGTAGCGGGTCACAAGGAGGTCTTGTGACCCAACTCAGACGGAAGATGCTGG
>JALYVD010000026.1 GCA_030853405.1 Acidobacteriota bacterium
CCCGACGCTAATCGACCGGATACTGGCGTTTCTTTTGAAACTGCTGCCGCCGATCGGGCCCTTGAAGACGTTGCATTTCAAGACGCTCACGCCGCCTGTGGAGGGCCAATTCATGCATAGCTTCGCCCTGGCGACGGCAGCCTATCGCGGGCACATCGAAAGCGCGGACGCGGGCAATCTAAAACTTGAGAATCTGAATTTCGACCTCGGCGCGGCCACTCCTCCGGCCGCCTACCGTCTCCAGGACGACACTTACGCATTCTGGCTGGATAACCTCGCCTCAGACAACTTCGCTCGAGTTACGCCTCCTATCCGGCAGGCCATTCTGACGTACTACAGCGATCTCACCCTTGCGTTTTCAACGAAGAAACACCCAAAAGATTGGAAAATCTTGCTGACGGAACTGGAGCAGTTGAAGGCCCGGTAGCGAACGCCGCCGCAAAACAGATCCGGCAGAAGCAGAAATTTATCGCTTTGTACCGATAAGGATATTGATGCCGCTCGCTGCACTCTTTATCTTGATGGGCACGGCGGTTGCCGCCTCGCTTCTCTGGATTTGTACGCTCCATAAAAAAGTGCGTCTTCAGAGAGAAACGATTCGCGCCAAACTCGAAAAAGAGAGCCGGCTGGAGTCGCAGAACCGCCGCCTGTTCGAACGGAACCTTGCAGCCGTGCTCCGGTGGACGCCCGAGGGGACCATCTTAGATTGCAACCCCGCGTTTGCCGATTTGCTGGGATTCGAATCGAAGAACGAATTGATTGGCCAATGCTATTGGGATTTTCAGATCGACTCGGCGGTGCTGCCGGAGATGCCCGCCGAGGATTCAACCGGCGTGAACCACGAAGTTTGCCTGACTGCCAAAAATCGGAAGCAAGTCTGGCTGATGGAAAGCATTAGCCGTTTTGAGGAGGGAGGCAAGTCGATTCTAGAATCGACCGCCATCGACATCACCGCTTTGAAACAGTCCGAACGCGAGTTGAAACAGGCGAAAGAACTTGCGGAATCCGCCAATCGTTCGAAGAGTGAATTCCTGGCCAACATGAGCCATGAAATCCGGACTCCCATGAACGGAATCATTGGGATGGCCGAGTTGGCTTTGGGCACTTCGCTCGACCGCGAGCAGGCGGAATACATAACGACGGTCCGGCAGTCCGGCGAAATGCTGCTCACCGTGATTAACGACATCCTTGATTTTTCGAAGATCGAAGCGGGCAAATTGACTTTGGAATTCAGCGATTTCGGCCTGCGGGATTGTCTCGACGATGCCATGCAATCGCTCGCGGTGCAGGCTCACAAAAAAGATCTGGAACTGACCTGTTTTGTCGATCCGATCATTCCGGACGTCGTCGTGGGTGACCAGTTCAGGCTTGTTCAGATTATCAATAACCTGGTCGGAAACGCGCTGAAGTTTACCAGCAAAGGCGAAATATCGATACATGTTTTGCCCGCCGCGCAACCAGCCGGCACTTCGAATTTCGGTTCGGGCGAAACCCTCGACCTACAGTTCTCGGTCCGCGACACGGGCATTGGCATCCCTGCGGACAAACAGCAGGGCATATTCGATAGCTTCTCGCAGGCGGACACCTCGACGACGCGCCAGTTTGGCGGTACCGGCCTGGGACTCTCGATTTCATCAAAGTTAGTCGAACTCATGAACGGCCGGTTGTGGGTTGAAAGCGAGCCGGGAACGGGCAGCACGTTTTTCTTCACGGCCAGATTTGGCTGCTCCAAACGGGCGAACGCAGCGCCCGCCGCTCGCGCCGATGTGTTGGGAATACGTGTTTTGGTCGCGGATGACAACGAAACGAATCGTAAGATTCTAGCCGCGGATCTTCGAAGCTTTGGCATCATCCCGGTGGTTACCGATAGCGCTTCCAATGCGGTTGCCGCTCTGAAGCAAGCTTCTTTCGAAGTCTACCTGCTCGATCTCTGCATGCCGGATATTGATGGGATAGAGGCGGCCAGACTGCTCGTCGAGCAAGGGGCGGACCCGCAGCGCATCATCCTGCTCACCTCCGGGAACACGAGCAAAGCGAGTGAAATGGTTAGCTTAGGACGGATTGGCGGCCATTTGAGCAAGCCGGTCCGGCGGTCGGATCTGTTGCGTGCCGTTCAGCGCGCTATAGGTACGCGGCAGACGAAAAGCGCCAATAAACCCGCTGTGCGAAAGGGCCCGGATGCGAGCGAGTTATCGGAGGGCATCAAATCGGATCTTCGGATTCTTTTGGCCGAGGACAACCAGATCAATCGGAAATTGGCTATCCGGATGCTGGAAAAGCTCAACTGCACGCCGGTTGTCGCGACCGACGGACGCGAGGCTGTACTCGCGTGGTTGAAACAGCCTTTCGATCTGATCCTGATGGATGTGCAGATGCCGAATATGGACGGATTGCAGGCGACTCGCACAATCCGCGATCTCGAAAAGGGAAACGCTCCGGACGATCCTTCGTTTGCGCTCCCCGGATTCAACCGGGCCGGCCGGACTCGAATAACGGCTATGACAGCACATGCTTTGCCGGGCGACAAAGAAAAGTGTTTTGCCAACGGCATGGACGGCTACTTGACCAAACCAGCCACAATGGGCGCCTTGGCGGCGGTCTTGCGGGAAGCCTCCGAAAAGGCAAGTCAATTGAGTGAACTGATCACTGTCTGAAAATACTGCCTGAAAATTGACTTTCTGGTACGCTCGATTCGTCAGCTTGACGCAACGGCGTATGAGAATCATTGTCGGTATCACGGGGGCATCTGGGGCCATCTTGGGCATTCGTGCGCTGGAGACACTCCGGGGACTCGGCGTCGAGACGCATTTGGTGATGAGCCGTTGGGCCCGCGCCACAATCGCACACGAAACCGAGTACTCGTTAACGCAAGTGGAGAGCCTGGCTGCGGTCGTTCACGCGGGTGAGAACCAGGCGGCGGCAATCTCAAGCGGCTCTTTTAAAACCGACGGAATGATCGTGGCTCCATGCAGCATGAAAACACTGGCCGCCATCCGGACGGGGTACTCAGATAATCTGCTATGCCGCGCCGCCGATGTCGTCTTGAAAGAACGCCGCAAACTGGTGCTCGTCGCGCGCGAAAGCCCACTCAGTGAAATACATCTGGACAACATGCTGGCTCTGACGCGCATGGGCGCCGTTATCTTCCCGCCCGTTCCCGCTTTCTACAACCAGCCTCGGAGCCTGGATGACGTGGCGAATCACATCGTCGGGCGAGTACTGGACCAGTTCGGACTGGACGCGCCGGGGATGTCGCGTTGGGATGGATAACGGCGATTTGCAAAAACGAAGCCAAGGTGAGTTCGTTCGGAAAAAACGGGATAACTCGCTGATTTGGCTCGGGAAATACATCTCGCTAGGGTTGACGCTGCCAGCTTCCGTCGTAGCCGGGTACATCCTGGGGACCTTCGCGGACCGCTGGCTGCACGTTCCTATTCTCCGCGTGGTGGGCATTTTCCTGGGCATGGCGGCTGGCGTGACCCAAATCATCCGGGAGTTGAACCGGGATAGCAGGAAATGACCGATCAGGAACTAGCCCAATCGCTGCGCCGCATGTATCGTTTGACCGCCCTTTTTGGTGCGATTGGGTTCGTTTGGTATTTTGGCGCACATGGACCTCGTGAGGCGTTCGGGTTCATGGTGGGCGTGGTGGGTTCGTTCGGTAATTTGTGGGTGTTCAACTGGCTTTCCCGCAGTATTGCCCCCGGAGACCGGCAAAAAAAGCCCTGGGAGGCAGGCCTTTTCATCGGCCGCTATGCGGGCTTGTTCCTGGTCGGCTATGCTACAGTAAAAACTTTAGATGTGAGCCCTTTGGCGGTACTTTTAGGCCTACTCGCGAGTACTGCGGCGATACTGGCGTCGTCAATCGCCGACCTGATCGTCGGCGTTCGAGGAAATCGTCCTTAGGCATGTCCCTAGCACGCAATGCACGAACTTTGGATCACTTCTCTCTTCAATAACTACTTCGGCGGACTGGCTAACGCCGTTCTGAACGGGCTGCATGTTCCGGCCGCGAATGCCGCTCATCCATGGACCGATTGGATGGTCTGCGAAATCCTGGTTGTCCTGTTCATGGTGGTGTTTTTCGGCTGGTTGCGCGGTCGCCTTTCGGTGGAGCGTCCCGGCAAGACGCAACACGTGATGGAACTCACTTATGAGTTCTTCCATGCTTCGGCGGAAGAGGTAGTCGGGCATAACGGCCCGAAGTACCTGACATTTTTCGGGACCATCTTCCTCTTCATCCTTTTTATGAACGTGATTGGGCTGATACCCGGCTTCGAGTCGCCCACCATGTATTCAAATGTCCCGCTGGGACTGGCCGCCGTAACGTTTCT
Organism: Acidobacteriota bacterium; assembly: GCA_030853405.1. Lineage (GTDB taxonomy): Bacteria > Acidobacteriota > Terriglobia > Bryobacterales > Bryobacteraceae > Bog-105. The sequence goes on from JALYVD010000026.1 coordinate 4,335, forward strand.
TTTCTATCACTACACCGGCATGAGGGAGCACGGCGCGGGCTACATCAAGCAATTTCTGGGACCCTTCTGGTGGTTGGCTTGGCTTATGCTGCCGATCGAACTCATCAGCCATTTCGCGCGGCCCCTCTCGCTCACCGTTCGTTTGTTTGCGAACATGTTCGCGGGCGAGCAGGTCTTTGTTACTTTCATCGCACTTACTAAACTCTTAATTCCGGTTGTCTTTATCGGCCTGCATTTATTCGTTTCTTTTTTACAGGCGTATATATTTATGCTGCTTGCCATGGTTTACGTGGGCGGAGCGGTTTCGCACGAACATTAGGCTTTATAAGGCTTCCAGCGTGAGCGCCCGGCGTCCCAACGTACGGTGTCGAACCACCTCCTGGCGGCAATTTTCATAGGAGAAGTAAATGAAAAATAAAATGATGTTACTCGCTGTTACGCTGTTAGCGTTAGCGACCCCGATTTTTGCGCAGGATACGGCTGGCGCTGGCGCTGCGGATGCAAACCGCCGCGCGGCGGCTTACATTGCGATGGGTATCGCGTCCGGACTCTGCGGACTCGGTCAAGGACGCGCGACCGCTTCCGCCGCGGAGGCAATGGCACGTAATCCCGCCGCGGTTGCGGCTATCCGCGTGGCTCTGATTCTAGGCCTCGTGCTGATTGAGTCGCTGGCGCTGTATACGCTCGTCATCACGTTTATCGCCAAATAAGTCGAGTTAGTACCAAGTCCACTCCCTGACGGTCGCGGCTCGGAAGCCCATTCTGAACCGCGCGCGTCAGACCGGTAAAAGCGAATGAAACTCCAAGGCATCTATCCAGCGCTCGCGACCTGCTTCGACGACGACGGGAACGTTTACAAAGGCAAGATCGTTCACAATATCCGCAAGCTGAACGAGATCGCGTTAAGCGGCTATCTGGTCTGCGGTTCTACCGGCGAAGCTCCGCTGATGAACGCCCAGGAACGGACAGAGGTTCTGGAGTGCGTGCGTCAAGTGAGCGCGGACGGCAAGATTCTAATCGCGGGAATCGGCGCGGAGAGTGTCCGAGAATCGGTGCGCATGGCGAACCATGCGGCTGACATCGGATACCAGGTGGGCCTGGCGCTTTCGCCGCACTATTACCAGAATCAGATGCACCGGCCCGAGGTGCAATTGCTCTACTACCGGGCGTTGGCAGACCAGTCTAGAATTCCGGTGCTGATTTACAACATGCCGGCTGTGACCGGGTACGATCTGCCCGTCGAGATGCTCGCCGAACTTTCACATCATCCGAACATCGTCGGGATGAAGGACAGTTCGGGAAACATCGAAAAGATGAAGGCCACGCTGAAGGCCGTGAGGCCCGGATTTCAGGTGCTCTCCGGATCGGGAATAACGTTCGGCCACGCGCTAGAACTTGGAGCGGCAGGAGCGATTCTTGCGATTGCAAATGCCGTGCCTTACGCTTGCGTAACAGTGTGGGAAGCGCTCCGAACGCGCCAGGAAGAAGCGGCGCGCGATTGGCAAAGCCGTTTGTTGCCGGGCGCCAAGATCGTTCCGGCAAAGTATGGCATCGCCGGGTTGAAGCACGCTATGGACCTGAAAGGCTACTACGGCGGTCGGCCACGATTACCGCTGATGCCGCCGTCGCCCGATATTCGAATGGAAATCGAACAGGCTTTCGACGGGATTTACAGCTAGACTGGAAGGTATGGCACGCGGCTGGGAAAGCAAGTCTGTTGAATCGCAGATCGAGGCGGCTGAACCACGGCCCTACCGCCGTACCCCGCAAGCCGAATTGACCGGGGAGCAGAGCGAAGCGATACGGGAGCGAGACTGCCTTCAGCTTTCGCGCACCCGCATCGTCAACGATCTTGAAGCGGCGGAGAATCCGAAGTACCGGAAAATGTTACGCCAGTCTCTTCAGTTTCTGGACGATAAACTGGCCGCGCTTGAGGCGATAGCTAACAAGCCAATTCCTCCCGGCTAACGTCAATTTCACCCAAGCGGCCCAACATGGCGAGGGCGATATTCTCGGTCTTGAAGAAGTCCTGGGCAATCGCTTGCACTTGGCCGCGGGTAACCGATTCGATCGCGTCCAGCATTTCATCCAGTGACATGAATCGCTCGAAGTAAAGCTCCTGGCGGGCCAGATTCGACATGCGGCTGGAGGTGGATTCAAGGCTCAACATGAGCGAACCCTTCAAATGATCTTTAGCCCGGCGCAATTCGTCTTCGCCGATGAGTTCGTCCTTCAATTGCCGGAACTCCTGAATGACGGACGTCACGACTTCCTTGGCGGTCTCAACGCCGGTGCCGGCGTAGACGGTCAGACAACCCGTGTCGCTGAAGAGATTGAGTTCGGAATAGACCGCATAAGCGAGGCCCTTGCGCTCTCGGATGTCTTGAAAAAGCCGCGAGCTCATCCCGCCGCCCAGCACCGTGTTCAAAATGTACAGCGGAAAGCGAAGTTCATGCGCCATGCGAAACGCGGGCACTCCCATGGTGATGTGGACCTGTTCGAGCGACTCTTTTTTCTTGAGAATCAGAGGCGCATGCGTCTTCGGAACGGAATCGGTGGGAACGGTTCCGACGTCCCTCAGACCGGCAAACTTATCCGTGATTAGCTGCACCAAATCGGCGTGATCGAGATTGCCGGCCGCCGTGATCAGGATGTTGCGGGGGGAATAGATACGGCCGTAGAAATCGCGCAGCATTTCCTCGCCAAACTTCTTAACCGTGTCCTTTGTTCCGAGGATAGGTTTCCCGAGGCCGTGCCCTTTGTAGAAATTGCTGATGAAGGCTTCGTGGAGCACGAATTCCGGCTGGTCGGCTTCCATCTTGATTTCCTCGAGAATGACGCCTTTCTCCTTCTCGATGTCTTCGGCGCGAAAGACTGGATTCAGCACCAGATCCGACACGACGTCCAAGGCAAAGGGAACGTGCTCGTCCAATACTTTGGTATTGAAGCTCACCAGTTCTTTGCTAGTAAACGCGTCCAAGCCGCCGCCAACGGAATCAACCGAGCGGGCGATATCTTCGGCGGAGCGGTTTTTAGTCCCCTTGAAGACCATGTGCTCGATAAAATGCGACAAGCCATTTTCCGGACCGTGCTCGATACGGGAACCACTGCCAACCCACACGCCCAGGGATACCGAGCGGACATAGGGCATGTACTCCGTGACGATCCGAATCCCGTTGGGGAGAGCCGCGCGCTCAATCTGACGAACGGGGCGAGCAGCAAGAACTACCATGATTTGAAACCTCTCATTTTAAAGCCTTTCCGGCTGCTTAAGCGATACACTAAGTCTAGATGTTGCAAGTAGTTGAAGAGCGGTCGCTTGTCGGAATGGACGTCGCCGACCTAAAAGAGCTTTTGGGTCCCGAGCAACCCACCTACCGTGCCCAACAACTATATGACGCTTTGTACCGCAAACAAGTGGCTAATTTGTCGGACATCTCCGCCCTGCCAAAAGCCGTTCGAAATCAGCTTCTTACCGGGAATCCGCTAGGTTTACCCACGGCGGAGCGGCGTTTCGACTCGATTGACGGCACGCGCCGCTATCTCCTACGTCTTGAGGATAACCGAACCGTGGAAGCGGTTTTGATGCCGGAGGAGAAGCGGGACACGGTTTGCATCTCAAGCCAGGTCGGGTGTCCTGTCGATTGCAAGTTTTGCCTGACGGCTTTAATGGGGCTGGAACGGAACTTGACGGCGGGCGAAATCGTGGGTCAAGTGCTGCACGTGGCGCGGGAGAACGGCCTGAAGGCGACAGACGCGCGCATGAACGTCGTGATGATGGGGATGGGCGAGCCGCTGTTGAACCTGGACAACGTTCTTAAGGCGACGCGACTGCTGACCGACCCCGCCGGAATCGGGATATCGCCCAAGCGGATCACGCTCTCTACGGCTGGCATCGTTCCAAAGATGGAAGAATTGGGGCGGGCCGACATCCGGCCCAAACTGGCGATTTCTTTGAATGCTTCGACCGAAGAACAGCGGCGTGAACTGATGCCCATCACGCGGAAGTATCATCTTACGCAATTATTAGAGGCTTGCCGTGTTTACCCGCTGCGCGCGTGGGAGAAGCTGACCTTCGAATATGTGCTGCTGAAAGGCGTGAACGATACGGATGCAGATGCGCGGCGCGTTGTTCGTTTGCTGAGCCGGCTAAACTGCAAAGTCAATCTGATCGCGCTGAATCCGGGTCCTGGCATCCCTTTTGAGACACCCGAGCCGGAGCGTGTCCTGAGCTTTCAAGCGCTTGTGCGCCGCTCAATTCCCTGCTTCGTTCGCAAACCACGAGGCCGTGACATTTTTGCGGCGTGCGGTCAGCTTAAACGCGTGTCGAGCGATCTGGTGGACATCGGCAGGGCTTAAACAACAGACCACTGGATCAAGGGGTGAGACTAGTAACGAATTGCAGAATACCGCTTGCTAACGCGCGCGGCTCAGAAGGGGGTTCCGAGCCGCGACCGTCAGGGAGCGTTTGAGACTAGGCGCGTTTGGCGCGTTTAATGTAGAGGCCCAAACCGAGCAACCCGGTCCCGAGAGTAAGCAACGAGCCGGGCTCGGGCGTGCTGGACGAAGGACCAGTTCCCGGACCAGTTCCCGGTGTACCAGGCGTAATCTGACTTAGAGTTAGCGAATCTTCCAGAGCAAACCACGTTGATTGGCCAGCTGCCAAACCCGTTGGGAAGTTGACGGTTCCCGACGTGGTATCCGCGCTGATCCCGCTAAAGGTGGCATTTGGGCCGCCGTAGCCGCTGGAATCGCTTCCGCAACTTGCGGGGGCGGGAGTCTGGGTGCAAGCACCATCCCCTTCAAATCCGAAGATGGTTGTGGAGCTACTGATGGGGAGCGAGTTCACGTTCTTCGAACTGTTGTTGAGAACGCCGACAAGCGTGTCGTCCGATGCATCGTACGGCCCGTTGTTGGGAGCAACCGTGTCCTCGGCGACAGTCGTCGTATTATCCGCATTGACAGTGATCAAGAATTGGCAGCCGGTGTTGCTACCAACCGCTGGGCATTCCGAAAATAGCGGCGCGGCGTGCATCGATCCGATACTAAGCACGGATCCGAAGAGCGCGGCCATTAACAAAGACTTCATGTATATCCTCCGTAGTGAATGAACCGCTTCGTAACACTCTTCTCGGAAAGAGTTGCCCGAAGCGGGACTAGAGGATAGGATTGATTGTTATCACTAAGATGTCAATGGGAGTAGGTACCGAAAACTTGGGGTACTATTGGTGCTTCGTGGCCACGACGGGCAGAGTGAAATTGAATCTGGCTCCGTGATTCACTTCCGATTGAACCCAGATTCGTCCGTCATAGCGTTCGACCACACGCTTACAGATGGCAAGCCCAATACCGGTGCCAGGAATAGTCTTTCCATGCAACCGTTTGAACAGACCGAAAATCTGCCCGTGATACTCCTGTGGAATTCCAATGCCATTATCGGCTACTGCAAACAGCCATTCGTGGTCCCGCCGCTCGGCTGAAATAACGATTTGCGGCGCCTGTTCCCCCCGATATTTGATAGCATTGGCGATGAGATTCTGGAGCAGTTGAAGGAAGTGCGCCTCGTGGCCGTATACGGACGGCAAATCGCCATGAGTACGACCGCGCCACTCTCTCCTATCGCCACTTGCAAGTCTTTTACGGCATCGTCGCAAACCGTGTTGAAATCGACGAACTCGGCCGGCCGTTCTTCGTCTACCCCGGCCTGAGTGTACGAGAGTAAATCGGCAAGCAGCCCCGCCATGCGTTGTGCGCTTTCGGCAATGTAATCGAGGAACAGGCAAGCCTCGGGATTGAGTTGGTCGCGGTAGCGTTTCGCAAGGAGCTGAGAATAAGTGGTAATCATGCGCAGGGGCTCGCGCAAATCGTGGCTGGCCGCGAAGGCAAATTGGGTCAAATCCGCGTTTGCGTGCCGGAGCACTTCCTCAGTACGCTGGCGCTCCACTATTTCCGCACGCAGTTGTACATTGGCCGCTTCGGTGAGTTCATGCTGATGCACCGAACCGATCATTAAGGCCTGGTTCACGGCGACGGCTTGCTGATGAAGAAGCGTACCTTCTAACACCTGCATTACGGTTCCAATTGCACGGCCGTCCGCGGAGAGAACCGGCCACATGCAGTAAGACCAGTAGAACGCGTGGAAAGCGGAATCCTCTTGCCCGATGTGGGTTTCGGCCTGTCCGGTCCGGTAAACCCGGTCAAGAAGGGATAGAGATTCGTCCCCGGGCTGCACCAGGCTGGAGAACGGTTTTCCGATCAGTTCCCCCTCCTGCCTACCGATAAGCCGGCAAAAGGCGAAGTTGACATAGCGAATGAGGTGGCCGGCGCCTTCTATTGCAGCGATCGGCGTAGGCGAGGCCTCGGCGATGGACCGGCAAAGACTCGCGAGGCCGTGCGCCTGCATCTCGGTGGTGGATGAATCCATCAGTATTCGCCTATGGCTCTTGGGTCGCCCGCTTAGGGATTCCGGTGACCAGGCGATTATAGCCCGTGAGGCGTTCGCCAATTACCACCCCGTCGGAAGTGATTTCGTATTGACGGATTTCCTTGCTGTGAGCGCCGCCGCGCATTTTAACGACCATCATTATCTTGCGAAGCTGGCCCTCTATTTCAACATAACGGAGCCGGACGATGTCGTCGGTGAGAAACGAGGTGGAATAAGTGCTGAAGAGCAACTCCGTAAAAGTCTCCTCCATCTCCACGGTACTGAGAATAGTGACGTCGATTCCGGTCAAGGCGAAGACCATGCGGTAAAGCAATTCGCGGAAATCGGTGCGGAATCCGGGCGCGAGGGTCATCTCAAAAGCCGCCAAAGAATCGATAACCAGACGCTTGGCGCCCGTGCTCTCGATCGCCGTGACTATCTCACGCATGTTTCATCTACCGAGAGATCGAGCGGACGGAGGTAAATGACTTTCAGCGTTCCATCGCGGTAGGTGCGTATCCAGATCAAGTCCAAAGCTGCTGGCGCGTCCACTGTATTCTTCAGGGCGTTCTTCGAAGATTGCTACAATTCCCGGCTCGCCGTGACGCAAACTTTTGGCGACGAACTGCGCCGCCATGAGCGATTTCCCGGTTCCGGAAGAACCTGCAGCTGTATCTCCATCTCGCCTTTGCCATCACCGCGCAAGCTGCGCACGGCTGTGCGGAAGGAATCCACTGCTGGTACCGCAGCATTTCAGGGCGGGTTCGCCGAGGATCGTGAAGTAAAGCGCGGGGCGCTCCGGAGTGGCATTGGCAAAGATGAATTGATGGGCCAGAGTGGTCTTGCCACAGCCAGGGGTGCCCGCGATGATGTTGAAGGAGAACTCTCCGGAAGACCGCCGCCCAGAATGTCGTCCAGCCCCGGAACCCCGTCGGTAGATTGTTTATCCGCACTTTGTCTTGTTCGGTCTTTTTGATCCTGTTTCCCCGGAATCTGTAAGATCTGAGGGCAAGCCCGGCCACACACCAAGCACCAGGCGCAGCATCAGATTTTCGCCAATGAAAGTAACAAGAAGCCCGAGTAGATGGGGCCCTCCAGAGAGCCGTCCGGCTTGAGCTGTAATCGGCTGAGAGCCGGCGCCTTCGCTTCCGCCAATATCAGCGATCGAGCCAGGAGCGACTGAAAACCCGCACTTCCCGCAAGCGTGCTGATGAGATGGCGCAATTTGTTGCAGACACGAAGAAGCGCGGCGGTGTTTGCCTCGAATCGTGCGGGGCGGCTTCACGGGTAAGGAGCCACTGGGCAAAGTCTCTCGTCTTCGATCCGAAGATCGTGCGATTCGTGATTTCCATCGAGCGATGCTGGTCAACCGTAGCAGTGACACGGAGCGCTGGCGTTGTTTGACTCCGCTAACGCTCGGCGGCTCGTTTTGCGGTTGGATTTCACCTCGGCCTATTGCGCTTGCGACCGTGGGTGAGAGGCCGTACTGCCTTCCGTCATTCCGAGGACCCATTTGACAGCTTCGAAGTACATTTTCTTAATGTCCGGATCGTCCCACGATTCCTTGGTGTGACCGAGGGTTGAGTAGAAAACGCGGCCCTTGCCGTACATCTTGGACCAGGCGACGGCGAAGTCGTGATCGGTGCGATGCACTCGCGGGTTGTTGTAATCCAGTTTAGTTGGATCCAGGCTGAGCAGGACGTTCACCTTGTCGCGCGACCAGTCCTTCGCCTGATAGATCTCATCCCGCTTCACGAAAGCATGAGGGAAGTGGCGGACGGCGGGAAAATTAGGATCTTCTACAATGATGGGGGCGTTGAAGGTGAACCAGGGATGCTCGTTAAACCAGCCGCCAATCATTTCGCCGTACTCGGGCCATTTGTAATTCGTGTCGAGCGCCGCGTGAATACCGACGAAGCCTTTACCATCCTCTTTGATAAAGGACATCATGTCGGTTTTCTGGTCCTCGGTGAGGTCCAACTCGCCGGTCGTGCTGGCAAAAATCAGTGCGTCGAAATAGTTCAGGTTTTTGCGGTTCGAGCCTTTCAGGTCCTTCTTCGTGATCAGTTCGGTATCGGTGCGCAGGGTTGTGTCCCACAGCCCTGTTTGATGGCCCATGTTGTAAATGGCCGCCATGGCATCGGGAACGGAATCGTGCTCAAATCCCTTGGTCTCGCTAATCACCAGAACATGCGCCAGGTGGGTGGGAGGCATGTGAACCGCAGTGCTTTGCGCTCTGGCGGAGTGGGCGAAATAAGAGCTCAACAGGATGGCAAGAGCTGCAGGGAGAGCGAACAAGGACGCGCGTCTTAAATTGGTTGAATCGAGGTTTCTTAAGGACATGACTACCACCGAGAGCTTATCAAATTTAGCTGGAAGGGCGTTTCGGGGCAAAAGCTTTAGCTGGCAACTTTAACAGCTGCCCGGCATCTTATTCAAGAACAGCTGCCCGGCATCTGTGTCAAGCGACTCGGGCATAAGACCCCGAGCCTTGAGAAAGGAACTATCGCCGCTTGTCGCATTTCTTCCACCCTCTCCTGCAATTCTTGTTTCACATCGGCTACTTTGGCCCGTTCCTGATGGGCATTATGGATTCATCCTTCCTGTTCCTGCCTTTTGGCAACGATCTGTTGGTGGTGGCGCTGGTGGCAAGGCATCATGAAGGCTATCTTCTCTATGTGCTCTCAGCGGTTTGCGGCAGCACGTTTGGCGTGTTTCTGCTGGATATGATTGCGAGAAAGCTGGGAGAAGAGGGGATACAGCGAGTAGCTGGGAAGAAGAGGTTCGAGTACCTGAAGAGCAAGATCGGACAACGCGGCGGTATTGCGATTGTCGTGGGCTGCCTAGCTCCTCCGCCCTTTCCGTTCACGATGGTGGTTGCGACGAGTAGCGCTCTGGGTTACCCGAGATTGCGTCTGTTAATCGCGGTAGCAGCAAGCCGTGCAGTGCGGTTTTTGATCCTTGGTTTTCTTGCGATCAAATTTGGGAGGGCGATTATCAGAATGGCAGACTCCGCACCGTTCAAGTGGACGATGGGCGCGTTTATCGCCCTGTGTGTTGTGGGGAGCGTCTTGTCCGTGATGAAGTGGATGAAGAGCGGACGGAGAGAGCAGCCGGCACAAGCGGCAGCTTAGAATCATGTCAGTGAGACCGAGGGAGAGAAATAATGTTTAACGTTATCAGCCGGATCTTCGGAGCAGTGCTTGTGGCGGACGGTATCTGCGCGATGGTTGAGCCTACTACGTATTCGCGCAGACTCGAGATCGGCACGCCGATCATCGACGACCTGTTGGAGTTCTGCGCGGAGAACCCGGATATTACGCGCGGCTTTTCCGTTCTGGAGATTGCGTTGGGTGCGTGGCTCACGCTGCGGTAAGTGGGCGAGATGATTGCCGTCGAGATTTCTTCGTTTGGCGCGCCTGAGGTACTGAAAGCCGTCGAGCGCCCGAAGGCGGCCGCAAAAGATGGTGAAGTGGTGATCCGGGTAGCGGCTTCGGGAGTGGCTCGGGCGGATACGCTGCAGCGGCAAGGGAAATATCCTCCGCCGCCTGGAGCATCGGACATTCCCGGCCTGGACGTGGCGGGCGTTATCGATTCACTGGGTTCTGGAGTCTCGGATTTTCAAACCGGGGACGCCGTCTGCGCGATTCTAACGGGCGGAGGATACGCGGAATTCTGCTCCGTGCCGGCCGTTCAAGTTCTCCCCGTTCCACAGAACTGGACGGCGGTAGAAGCCGCGACGCTTCCCGAGAATATGTTCACCGTTTATGACAACGTGGTCACGCGGGCGGCGTTGAAGCGCGGCGACACGATACTGGTTCACGGCGGGAGTAGCGGGATCGGCAGCACGGCTATCATGCTGAGCCGGGCCTACGGAGCTACCGTTATCGCCACCGCCGGAAGCAGCGCCAAATGCGAGGCTTGCATCAGCTTCGGCGCGCAACACGCGATCAATTATAAGGACACGGACTTTTTGGCGGAAGTGAAGCGGCTGACTGCGAATCGCGGGGTGGATGTGATTCTTGATATGGTCGGCGGATCTTATTTGGAGAGGAACGTCGATTGCCTTGCGAGCGAGGGTCGGCTCACGATTGTGGCGACGCAGGGTGGCCGCACCGGACAACTGGATGTTGGCAAGCTGATGATGAAGCGCGCCAGAGTGATGGGATCGACCATGCGTGCCAGAACACCTGAACAGAAAGGAGAGGTCGTGCGGCGGTTGCTGCACGATGTGTGGCCGCTGCTGCCGGCGAGGGACCCGATTCGGCCGATCGTCGATTCGACTTTTCCGCTGGTTGACGCGCGGCTTGCGCACGCGCGGATGGAAGAGGGCAACCACATCGGGAAGATTGTTCTGGTCGCTTGAGTTCGCCGCGAGGCTAGACCACTCCCTCACGGTCGTGGCTCGGCAAGTTACCGCCAAGCCCGCTCATCTAAGCATTCCCTTCGAGTCTCTTGGCGCCAGTGTCCAATTCAGCCCAGATCTTCTCGACTGAAATCTCCTGTTTCCCTTCAAATCGAAGCGCATTCACCGCCTCAAGAGATCCTTTCGAGTGATTCCATTCCTGAGCCGTTCTGTCTTCCGGGTCAAACACGAAGATTTGAGTGATTCCCCATTGCGAGTACATTCTGCATTTCCGCATGACGTATTGCATGGAATCGCTGGAAGAGAGTATCTCGATGGCGACGTCGAAAGGTTCCGTCGGGTACGGCATCCGGCTAGGCTTGGAAGTTGCGATTACATCGGGAACAGGTTGAGCTTCCTTGCTCAATGCAAGTTTCACTTCGGAAGCACTCACGAACCCGATCTCGTGCAGAAGGCGAACTAATATCCCTTGCAACAAACCATGGAGCCAGATAGGCATATCTTTTGGAATCGCCTCCCCAAACCAGTATTCGTGATACGGCTTGCGGTCGCCATACTGCCGGTCGAATTCCTCAAGCGTTAGATAGTGATGAGCCAGGCTCGCCATAATGCCGTCCAGACTGAATAAATCGTCCTCTCACTCATTATGATGCCGACCCATCAGAAAACCAAGCGTCACTCCCGCGACAGGCATCCATAAACCGATGGCTGTCGAACCAGAACGCATTTCAAAACTCAACAGCGCGCCCGACCGCCCCGGCCGCAAGTACATTCTCTACTGGGCGCAAATGAACCGCCGCGTCGATTCGAACCACGGCTTGCTGTATGCCGCGGAATTGGCCAACCGGCACAATCTGCCAGTTCTCTTCTATGAAGGCCTAACCTGCAGCTACGAATACGCCAACGACCGCTTGCATACATTCATTCTTCAAGCTGTTCCGGAGACGGCGAGACGGCTACAGAAGCTGGGTATCGGCTACGTCTTCTACCTGCGCAAAACACCGCAATCACGCAACGACATACTGTATGAACTAGCAAAACACGCGTCCGCAGTGGTTACCGACGACTACCCAACCTTCGTCGCCCGCACACACAATAGCCGCGTGCCGGAAAAGTTGGACACCGCTTACTACGCCGTCGATTCGAGTTGCATCGTCCCCATGAGTTGCATCCCGCAGCGTCAATACGGCGCCTACACCATTCGCCCGCGCATTAATCGGTTGCTCTCCACATTCCTGAAACCTGCGGATAAGCTTCGCGTGAAACATCGCTTCCCGGATGACATTCCCGAGTTTCACACCGATGTTATGGGAAAGGACATTCCCGCACTCGTGGCGGCTTGCGAAATCGATCACAGTATCCGGCCCTCTCTAAGCTTCAACGGTGGCCGCCTGCAGGCCGAGCAACGGCTCACAGATTTTCTTCAAATAAATCTGCGCCGTTTCGACCAGTTCCGCAACGAACCGTCCGAACACGCCACCTCTCACATGAGCCCTTATCTGCACTTCGGGCAAATCTCATCTCTCGAAATCGCCCTCGCCGTGAAAGAGCATGCCGCGGAGTACAAACTAATTCCAGATGCCTATCTGGAAGAACTAATCGTCCGCCGCGAACTCGCTTTTAATTACGCCCGGCATGTGGAAGACCCCGGCAGTCTAGGCAACTTGCCCGAGTGGTGCCAGTTGAACATGAAGAAACACGCGCACGACAAGCGAGACCCGGTCTACACGCCGCAACAACTGGACCGCGCCGAAACATACGACGAACTCTGGAACGCCACGCAAAAGGAAATGTTGCTCACAGGCAAGATCCACGGCTACTATCGGATGTACTGGGGCAAGAAGATCATAGAATGGTCCCGGTCCTACGAAGAGGCTGCTAAAACGATGATCGATCTGCACGGCCGCTACGCGCTCGATGGCCGCGACCCCAACACTTACACGAACATTCTGTGGTGCTTCGGCCTGCATGACCGCGCCTGGTTCGAACGGCCCGTTTTTGGGAAAATGCGCTATATGTCTCTCGAAGGCATGAAGCGAAAAACGGATACGGGCGCTTACATTCAGGAGATGCGCTCTCTGGAAATAGCAGGCCAATGAATTACCTGATCACCGGAGCCAGTGGATTCATTGGCCGACATCTCGTGGACATGCTGCTATCAGGCGGTCACACAGTGAACTATCTCGGCCGCAAGCGTTCACGGGCGCTTGACCAACGGGCGGCCTTCTTCAGTTGGAACATCAAAGAAGAACCACCGCTCGAGTGTATCTGCCGTCTCGACGCGATCATTCACCTAACGGGCGAACCCATCGCGCAACGATGGAATGCCGAAGTCAAGCGCCGCCTCTACGATAGCCGCGTGGAGAGCACTCGCAATCTGGTTGCGGCGATTGGCAAGCTCAAGTACAAACCATCCGTCCTCGTCTCGGGATCGGCTATCGGCTACTACGGTGAGCGGGGAGAAGAAGTCCTGACGGAGGACAGCGCGCCCGGCGCTGGTTTCATATCCGATCTCTGCGTCAAGTGGGAAGGTGAAGCCATGAAAGCGGCCGATTTCGGAGTCCGCGTCCTGCCGGTTCGCACCTCCATTGTCTTAGGACGGGATGGCGGCGCACTGAAGCAAATGGCGGCTCCGTTCCGGTTTGGATTGGGCGGGAAACTCGGCAGTGGGCGGCAATGGATGTCCTGGATTCATATCAATGACATGATTCGGCTGCTGGTCTTCGCGGCAAACGAACCCACCCTGACCGGCCCGGTGAACGGTTGTAGTCCAAATCCCGTTACAAACGCGGAGTTTACCAATGAATTGGCCCAGACTTTGCATCGCCCGGCACTGTTCTCAGTCCCTAAATTCGCTCTCCGCTTAATCATGGGTGAGGTGGCGAACCACGTTTTTGAAAGCATCCGTGTGCTGCCGAAGGCAGCCGAACGGCAGGGTTTCCATTTCGAGTATCCGGCCCTTCCAGCGGCTTTGGAAAACGTGCTAGGCCGCCCAGTTTAGCCCATTCCAATCACCCGGGTAGTGGGCTACTGGCGGTAGGGGGTGCGTTTGGAAATGAAATTGACTACGCACAACTCCAGAAGCTTTACAGCGAAACTAGTGAATCAGAAAAGCGTTACAGTCCGGCAACGTGCATCGGTTGTAAGCGCCAAGCGCTGATCGGAGACCCTGATTCGAACTACATCAGCACGAGCTTTGTTGAGCGACACAATCTCTCTGTTCGAATGACAAATCGGCGCTACACTCGTTTGACTAAGCATTCAGCAAGAAAATCGAGAACCACTCCGCAGCCTTTGCACTCGGCTACTTCGCATACAATTTTATCAAGATTCACCGCACTCTGCGAGTCACTCCAGCCATGGCCGCTGGCGTCACGGATCGGCTGCGGGAAGTCACCGATTTGGTTGCGTTGATCGAAGCCGAAGAGCGGAGGTTAGAAAGAGCGGCATAAAACAATCGAGCAACGGCGGTCATGACGTGTATGATTATCCATTGACTGCTTAGGCTGGAGACCCCTATCAGGTCTGGCAGCCTCGTGCCCTCCGGATCTTATGGCGAAATACCGATTCATCAGGCAATTAGTGATCGAGACCTGTTTGGCTGAGGGCGCATTCCCGTCAAGCGAGAAACTAACGTCTTTAGTCAGGCAGCACTTTCCGACAAGCAGATGGAGTGAGACTCATTACGCTTGGTATAAGCACCAGATAAAACGAGGGAAGATTTTTGTTACAGGCATCTCCGAAGAATCACCCGGAGAGTTCGATAGTGATCTGGGCGGAGCCGAGGTCGATGAAGTCAAGGAGGCCAGCATCTCCCTAGAGCGGGATTTGCATTCGTACTACTCCACTCGGGTAGGTGATCTTGAGCCTGGTCTAAATCTGGTCGCGAACGGCGTCGAATACCAAACCGATGCCGGACGAATCGATTTGCTAGCAAGAGATGTTAACAGCCACCTAGTGGTAATAGAACTGAAGGCCGGCGAAGCCAAAGACAATGCGCTTGGACAGTTGCTCGGCTACGTCGGTTGTTTGTCAGCCTCCGAAAGCAGTGTTCGGGGCATTCTCGTAGCCTCCAGCTTTGATTCCAGAGTAGTTTTCGCGGTGAAAGCGTTGCCCGCAATAAGGCTGCTGCAGTATCAAGTCTCATTCAATCTGCAGCCAATCACATAAACGCTGGCCTACCAGTGTACGTCAAAGTAGCCCACTACCCATCACCCAGACGCGTGCTATCCTAACCCTATATGGCGATTCCGAACGTAAAGCGCTTTCGGCCCTTTTGCCCGACCTGCAACGAGAGTTTTAGTGTAATGGCCGTCCTCCCCAAGGATGCCAACGTAGATGCTTATTTGGCGGACGCTGTTGCGCGGCACGACCATAAGGCCTACCAGGAAGCCAAGCAGCAACAATTCAAGATCCGCGTCGGTCAGCAGAAGCAGAAGAAAGCAAAGTAGTAGCCCACTTCTCTTTCAGTTTTTCCAAGCCCACAGACCCTCAGAGTTTGTGGGCTTGTACCGTTCTAAGACCCCTTCCAGCAGCCAACGCGACGTCCGTATTACTGTCATTCGAAAGCGCCGTCAGCACTGGAATTACATCCTCATCATGGCTCGCCGCTAAACTATCGCACAGGGCGATTTTCTGATCCGAAGTCGCTTGCGGCACAATCGGAAATAGCGCCTTCCGCACATCGGCACGCCGACAAAGTTCAGTCATGTACGCTTGGGCCACGCTCGCATGAGCTTTTGTATCCAGGCTTTCCATCAGATACCGGAGCGGGCTAAAGTCGGCTGTATCGACCTTGCCCTCATTAACCAGCGCAAAGGCTGCCGCCAGATGCACTCTCCAATCGGCATTCGCCTCGTTGTAAGCCGCTTCGAGCACCGGATAATCATCAGGTTCGCGAATGCGTCCAAGCCCCTCGATGGCCGATGCGCGCAAGGCCGGATCCGAGTCCGACGCATACCGCTGGAACAGCGCACGATCGCCTGGAATTCCCAACATCGCCAAAGCCGCCAAAGCCGCCCGCCTAATCTTGGCATTCCGGGCGTTGTTAACTGCCGAACGCACGTCGGGGGCCGACTGCAAACTCCGCAAGTCTCCGATCGTCTCAAGCGCCGTGCTCTGAACGCGTTCGTCCAGATCGCGCGCCAGGAACGAGACGCTGGGGCCGGCCGACGGGTCCCCGATTTTTTGCAGCGCTATTAGGGATTCCCGGATCAGTTCCGTGTCCTTGGACCGCAGCGCTTGTTCGAGCGAAGGCAGCGCCGCTCTGTCGCGTAGAATCCCCGCCGCCCGCGCAGCGTTCGCCCGCGCATCCATGCTTGCCGAATGAATAATCTCGTCGGAAAGCGCGCTTGCTACTTCCGGACGAATCGTCATGTCCAGCGCAATCACCTGATCGTTTCGCGTTGCGAAGTAGCCTTTAACCTGCCGCACTCCACGAGTCAGCGGTCCAGACAAGGCGCCCTTCGCCACATAACCGGGAAGATAGAAATTGACGATGCCGTCGGTTGCGCGGATCTGAATCTCGCTACTGTTATCCCGGGTTGCTTTGATAAGCGGGTCTAAGCTATTCGCCGTCCCGATTTTGACGATCGCCTTCACCGCTTCCAGCCGGATATCGTCGCTTGGATCGTTCAAATAGGGCGTAAGGGTAGGGATGGCCTGCGAGTCCGTCTTCCCAAGGTTCCGGATAAAGTTAATCCGCTGCTTTGCGCTGTACCCATCTTCTCCTTTAGCCATCACCAGCAAAGAAAGCAGCGGCAAGACACACGTCGCCACGCAAAAAGATCGAAGGAACATACTTGCCTACTATTCTGCCTTAGCGGGCGACTTCCACGGTTGTACGGTGCGGAATCAATCCGGCCTCGAACCCAAGATCGAGCAGTTTTTGCGCCGCGCGCGGAACGATTTCGCCGCCGTCCACCGTGTAATGGTTCACGTACATCCCGACGAATTGCTCAGCTAAAGACGGATCCAGATCCCGCGCAAACTGCATCGCATAATTCAGCGCTTCTTCGTGGTGGTCGAGTGAGTATTGAATACTCTCCCGCATCAGACGCGAGCACTCCGTCTGAACGTCGGGAGCCAGATTTCGCCTCAACGCATTCGCTCCCAAAGGTAGAGGCAGATTGTATTTGGTCTTAAACCACTTCCCCAAATCGATTACGTTGTGTAATCCACCGTGTCCATAAGTCAACTGCCCCTCATGGATTACCAAACCGCCATCGACTTCGTGATCCTTTACCGCGTCTATAATCTTGTCGAATGGTATGACCACATGCTCGAAATCGGGCTGAAAAAGCTTCAACGCCAAAAACGCGGTAGTCATCGTCCCTGGAATGGCTATTTTCTTGCCTTTCAAGTCTTCGGGGCTCATCGAGCGGGTGCTAACAACCATCGGCCCGTAGCCGTCCCCCACGCTCGATCCGCTCGCCATCAGAACATACTTGTCCGCCACATACGGATAGGCGTGGTACGAAATAGCCGTTAATTCGTAAAGCCCTTCCGTCGCTTTCCGGTTCAGGGATTCGATATCGTCTAGCACGTGGCGAAAAGTGACCAGGCGCGACCGGATCTTCTTCGTCGCCAAGCCATAAAACATGAAGGCGTCGTCGGAATCCGGACTGTGAGCGCAGACGATCTCTGTGGGATTGGAAGAGCTCATAAGAGGCGCGTCTTATAGGAGAGCAACCTCAGTGTAACAGAGCGATTTGTATGCGGCTAAGAGAGGCCCACGGAGTTCCGGACGCCCAGCAAATGGCCTTCCAGAATGTTCAGATTTCTTTCCAGTGCCGCTAAAAACCGCTCCGAGCTTGCGGCTTCGAGATTATGGGCCGAAAGCTCCAGGTTTTGCGCGTCTTCTTTCGCCACCATCGCGTGCAAACTGGCAAGCGACCCCTTGATCGTGTGCGCAATACGCGAAAGCTGTTCGTAGTCGCCAGATCTGAGCGCTTCCTGCATCTCGGCGCTCTGACGCAGACGCTCGGAGAAGAACAAGTCGATTAACTCAACCAGCAGTTCGTCATCGAATGCGACTTGCTCCCTTAACTGCTCAATGTCGAGAATCGGAAGCTCGGGGCCGCCTTTGCTTCCGGCGTTTGCATGTTCTGTGCCCACTGCAGTTGCGAGTCTAGCAATTGCTAACGTCAACGCGTCCGGATCGATGGTTTCAGGCACCACGCCATCTATCCCGCCTCGAACCGGTTCCGATTCGGCGCCTGCCGGTTCTGGTACTACGGACAAGACTGCCGTTCTGCTCTCTGAACCCGAGCGCCGGTCCAGATCCTTCAAGCTCGCCGTAAATGCCGGGATCTCGCCTACCGGGATTCCAACGCCTAGAAGCACTGCGTCAAATCTCTGAAACAGCAGGGCCTCCGAAGCCTCGTCCAGTCCGCTTACTGGAACGATGTTGTGGCCCGCCTGCGCCAAGGCAGACGCAATTTGGTCCAGATGCTCCGGGCTGCCCACGATCAGTATCCGTAAAGTATCCACTAGCGCGCTGCTTTCCATAACTTGGGTAGCAACATCGGGCTGGAATTCTCTACTTCTATTGCATGTTAGTGTATACTTTCGGTTTAGTGGGGGTGTGTCTTCCCTAGTCTCACGACCACTGTTATCTCAGACGATCATCAGCGGCCACGCCGCCTTGTAGCGGCCTTGAAAGCCATTCCCAGTGGCTTGTTCAACCTTGTGTTTCCTGAAGATTGCCGGATTTGCGAGCAGCCGCTGACCAGTGTCTCGCGTATCCCCGTCTGTTGCTCCTGCCTTGCGCTTCCGCAACCGCTCCGGGCCGAATTCTTTTGCCGGGCTTGCCGGACTCCGTTTGTGGACTCCCATTCGCTCGACGAGCACGACCTCTGTATGATCTGCCGCGAGAGTCTGGCGAACTTCGATTCCGCCTACTCTTTCGGCAGTTATGAAGGCGCCCTCCGGAAGCTAATTCATCAATTTAAATACGGAAAAGTGGAAACGCTGGCTCGGCCGTTCTCCAAGCTACTGGTACGCGCGCTGCCGTTGGACGAGGATTTCGACGTAGTCATCCCGATGCCGATGCACTGGCGCAAGCAATGGGAGCGCGGTTTCAATCAAGCGGAGTTGCTGGCGCGCCCGGTCGCCAAGCGCCGCGGACTTAAGCTTTCTTTTAACTTGCGGCGTACGCGCTACACCAAAGCGCAGGCTGGGCTCTCTGAAGCCGAGCGCCGCACCAACCTGAAGGACGCATTTCGAGTTAAACGGCCGGAGCAGATCGCTGGGAAACGAATTCTGCTGGTGGACGATGTTTTCACAACGGGGGCCACGCTGAGGGCGGCTGCATCGGCTTTAAAGGCTGCGGGCGCGCGCCGTGTAACTGCGCTGACTTTAGCTCGTGTGGACGACCGTGCGCCGCTGGATGAAAAGTCCAGAGCGTCGCTTCGCCGCAAACATACTGAGCGGCAGCTCGTTGAAGCGGGAGTTTCGCAGGAGTTTTCTTAGCGTCTAAGGAGTGAGGGAGTCCGCACGATGCCCAATCCGGATCGGCTACATCGACCTGTTCTTGTACTGAACGCGAGTTACGAACCTATCAATATCTGCGCCGCGCGCCGGGCGCTGGTCTTGGTTTTGAAAGGCGTCGCTTCCGCTGAAGAACATGCGCCCTCGCAGGTTCACTCCGCCAAGCGATGTCTGAACGTACCGTCTGTGATTCGCCTGCTGGAGTATCGCCGCATTCCGCACCAGACCCGCGCTCTCTCACGCAAAAACATTCTGATGAGGGATCGCTACACGTGTCAGTACTGCCATAAGACGCTGCCTTCCGGCGAAATGACGCTCGATCACGTAGTTCCTCGTTCGCGCTCTGGAGAAACAACCTGGGAGAACCTGGTCGCCTGTTGCCACCCCTGCAACAACCGGAAAGGCAACAGAACCCCCGAGGAAGCGGGATTCAAACTGATCCGGCCGCCTCGCCCATTCAGCTTGCATACCAGCCGCCACCTGATGCGCCTGCTGGGCCGCAGCGACGATCAGTGGCGTAAGTACCTGTTCTACGCGGATTGATCAGTTGGTAGATCGACGCTTAGGGGTCACTCGTTAGCGGTAGGCGTCTTTGCGATCCTTGACGCCGTGAATACGAATGGTGTCGTAGATACGCGAGAAGAAAGTGCGATAGTCGCCTGCGTTAGACGGAGTTTTATCCTTCCGCAATTCCCGGCAGTGCGAAGTGAAACGTCGAGCCTTCTCCTAACCGCGACTCCGCCCAGATCCGCCCGCCGTAGCGTTCGACTATCCGTTTGCAGATGGCAAGTCCTAGACCCGTGCCAGGATATTGGTCTTTATGCAGCCGCTTGAACAATCCAAAAATCCGCTCGGCATGACTCTGGTCGAAGCCGATGCCATTGTCCCGAACGCTGATGATCCATTCCTGGCCTTCTCGCTGCGCGGCAACGTGCAGCGCAGGCGGTTCCTCCGTTTTACGGTATTTGAGCGCGTTAGAAATCAAATTTTGAAAGACTTGCGCGATCTGCACTTCATCACCCCGTACCATGGGAAGCGGATCTGCCGTAAGCGACGCCCTCTCTTCCTCTAGCCGGCCCTCAAGAATATTGAGCGCTTGCGACAGCGACGCGTTCAAATCCGCTGGTCCACATTCCAGAATTTCCGCCCCGTCGTTGTGAGTCACGCGAGAGAAGTTCAGCAGATCCCGCAACATCTGCTCCATTCGCCCGACGCCGGTATGCACGTGTTTGGCATACCCCTGTGCCGCGGTAGTTAAAGACGGCTTCAGTTCGCGGGCAAGGAGTTGCGTATAGATATTGACCATGCGCAAAGGCTCCTGCAAATCGTGGCTGGAGACATATGCAAACTCTTCCAACTCACGGTTTGCCCGCTCCAGCTCGCGCCTCGCTAGAACCTGAGATGTCACATCGACAGCAACTGCCACAATGCCTGAAATCGTTCCGTCAGAATCGCAAAGAGGCGTATAGACGAAGTTGAACCAGCAGTCTTCCGCCACGCCATCCTGGTCGCGGTCGAGCGGAACCAGGTATTCGTCGGCGGCAAAAGGCTTTCCGCTTTCGTACACGCCGTGAAGAATAGCTACTATGGAAGGGCTCACCTCCGGAACAGCCTCAAGCAAGGGACGGCCGACAAGTACTCGATTGGGAAGAATCGCCTGATAATGCGGATTCGCAAGCTCGTACACGAACTCGGGCCCTCGCAGCACGCAAATTGCGACGGGAGCCTGAGAAAAAATCTGCTGTAGCCGTTCTTCGCTCTTCCTTAATGCCTCGGCGGCGCCCCGGCGCACTCGGGCCATGGCAAGATTGGAGCCCACTCGGGCGAGCAGTTCCCGGGCGCTGAAGGGTTTTACCAGATAGTCGTCGGCTCCCGCCTCCAGACCCTCCGTTTGAGCCTCTTCACCGGCGCGCGCAGAAACCAGAATTACGGGCACGATACTCGTGGTTGGATGCGACCGCAGCTTCGCAAGAAGGCCAAAACCATCCAGACGCGGCATCATTACATCGGAGAGCACCAGGTCGGGAGGTGAATCGAGAGCGGACTGCAATGCCTCTACACCGTTGGTTACCGCCGTTACTTCATAGTGCGTGCTTAACAGACGCCGAAGATAGTCGCGCATATCGGCATTGTCATCGGCTAGAAGCACCCGGCAACGTAGACAAGCCGGATTTACCGAACCGTCGCCCAGTCCAGGCGGCATCCCCGCCGTCTCGCCGGTCATCGGCGCGGTCCGCATCGCTTCCGAAGAATTGTGGTCTGGTAACCAGCGAAGAGCTTCCTCGACGTAAGTCTGCCTATGCTGCGCGGTTGGAGTTGAAGACGCAACCGGCTGCATTCCGTCCTGCGGCAGATGCCCTCGATCAAACGGGATAGAAACCGTGAACGTGCTTCCTTCGCCGAACGTGCTGGTCGCGCGGAATCCCGCCCCCGTGAAGCTTTGCAAGCTCCTGGACTAACGCAAGGCCAATACCGGTACCTTCCTGCGTTCGCCCGCCAGCGCCTTCTACACGGTGAAATCGCTCGAACAGGTGCGGCAGTTCTGTGTCGGGAATGCCTATGCCTGTGTCGCTGACCGAAAGCTCAGCCTGTCCGCCGCGCTCGGCCAGTTGCACCGTAACCTTGCCTTCGAAGGTAAATTTGAATGCGTTCGAAAGAAGGTTCAACACGATCTTTTCCCACATGTCGCGGTCAACAGCCACGGGTCGCGGCAAGGGAGGGCAGGTAACCTCAAGCTGCAAGCCCGCGCGTTCCATTGCGGAACGGAAGCTGGATGTCAACTCCGCCGTCAACAGGGCGAGGTCCGTCGGTTGATAGACCGCCTGCACTCGGCCCGCTTCAATTCTTGAAAACTCAAGCAGAGAATTGACAAGCTTTTGTAGCCTGAGCCCATTCCGTTGCGCGATTTGAAGCGCATCCACCGTTTCGCTCGGAAGCGCGTGCGCGTTCGCCAGAGTCTCTGCCAGGGGGCCTAATAGCAGCGTAAGCGGTGTTCGGAATTCATGGCTCACATTGGAGAAAAACGCCGTCTTTGCCCGGTCAAGCTCCGCTAACGCCTCCGCCCGTTTCCGTTCCACTTCAGACGAACTTGCTTCAGCCAGGGCATTCCCTATTTGCCCGGCCACAAGCTCAAAAAAGGTTCGATATTCGTTGTCCAGTTCCTTTTCAGGACTAACTCCCGCAAAAAGAAAACCTATCGGGCTGGACTGTCCTGGAACAGACAAAGGAATGGCGATAACAGCCTCTGGAGATCTCGGCCAGTCGCCGTTGGGAAGCGATCCAAATTCCCGCGCGGACATAACCTGCGTGGTCTTTGCAACCGCCGCTCTCGCAAGAGCAGAGTCCCCCGCAAACGGCAACACGGCCGGGAAACTTCCGTCTCGATTTCAATGCCGGAGGTACAGGCCAGGCGAGATCCCGAGCCATCCTCCTCGTAAAGGTAGATCGCAGCGAAAGGAATATCGCGCGGATTGATGGTGAGCGTATCCCCAACGGCCTTGCATGCCGCCTCAATGCTCTTCGCCTTGCTAGCCCGGAACGCCAGATCGCTGAGTGTGCGTAGCCGCCGCTCGCCGATTACCTTCTCAGTGGTCTCTTGAACCGGCGTAAAAATTCCCACGACCGCTCCGGACTCGTCCCGAATGGGGCTGTAGGAGAACGTAAAGAAACACTCTTCGCGATATCCCTTACGGTTCAGGGGCAGGTAAAGGTCGTCGGCCCAGGTAGCCTCACCCTGTTCGAATACGCCTCGAAGCATCGGGCCGATCATGTCCCAAATCTCCGGCCAGCACTCAGCTCCCGCTTGTCCCATGGCGACCGGATGCTTGTCCCCGATAATTTCGCGGTACCTGTCGTTATAGAGCATGACAAGTGCCGGGCCCCACCAGATGAGAATCGCGAACCGCGAATTCAGGCAGATGTTGATTTGCGTCTTAAGAGTCTGGGGCCATGTCTCTGGCGGCCCGAGCGGCGTCTTTGACCAATCGAGCGAGCGCATCACTGCCCCCATTTCGCCACCGCCGGTTAGGAAATCGGGGGATGCCGTACCGTCTTGAGGTGAAACTGGTACAGGCGCGCTCACGGGAGCTTTAAGCGGGCGGCGCGCCGGGA
This sequence comes from Acidobacteriota bacterium, assembly GCA_030853405.1. Lineage (GTDB taxonomy): Bacteria > Acidobacteriota > Terriglobia > Bryobacterales > Bryobacteraceae > Bog-105. The sequence continues at coordinate 27,725 of JALYVD010000026.1, forward strand.
GGTGGAGCGGGCTGCGGAGGGTTCTGTTCCTTCTGCGCCTTCTCCTTAGCCGGGGGCTGCACCTTTACAGGACTGATAAGGACGTGTGCGTTACGGCCTTCAAGACGCGGTTGGCCTTCGATGGTGCCGACTCCCGTAAGGTCCTCGGCAAACCGTAGCAGCAGCTTCTTGCCTAAATCGACGTGCGCAATTTCGCGTCCGCGGAACTGCACGACGGCCTTGACGCGATTGCCTTCCTTCAAGAATCGGATCGCATGATTCTTTTTGAAGTCGTAATCGTGATCATCGGTGTTCGGCCGGAACTTCAGTTCCTTGACCTGAATGATGTGCTGTTTCCTTTTTGCGTCATGCTGCTTTTTCTTGTTTTCGTATTGCCACTGGCCGTAGTCCATGGCCTTGGCAACCGGCGGTTCAGCCGTCGGAGCGATGACGATTAGATCGAGCCCCAATTCCTGCGCCTTGCGGACGGCGGCGGAAGTAGGCATGACCTCCACAGTTCCGTCCGGAAACACCGCCCGGACCTCCCTGGCGCGAATCGCCTCGTTGACATTTTCTCGGATTCTGGGCCGGCGTGGTGGGAAACTTCGTGGTGGATACATGCCGGACTAGCGGACCGCGCTGAACAGCGCCTGTAAAACGGTTAAGAAAGATTTCAAATGCGTACCTCCTAATAGTTTACACGGAAATGTGGTACTGCGTTGTGAGTACCCGGACCAGTATGCTAGGGACCGGCGCCGGCGCGGCCTTTTCAACAGGCTGCTAATCCTTCGGCGCGATCCCTAGTGTCTTCATCTTTCGATACAGGTTGCTGCGCTCCAATCCGAGTAGTTCCGAGGCTCGCGTGACATTCCCGCCCGTCTCGTCCAGCTTTCGCAGAATATATTCGCGCTCCGCCGCTTCCTTGACGTCCTGGAGGCTGCCGAATCCGTTCCACTGTTTGGTCTGATTCTTGCGCGTTGTTTCGAGAGGTAGATGTCTGGTCTCGATACGGCTTTGGGGATAGAGGATTACCAACCGCTCCATCAGATTTCTTAATTCGCGAACATTGCCGGGCCAGTGATGGCTCATGAGAGCGTCCATGGCATCGTCGGTGAGTTCTTTGGGTTTGCGGCCGTAGGCGCGGGCGAACTCCGCCAGGAAATGAGAAGTGAGGAGCGGGATGTCTTCGGCTCGCTCACGCAGCGGCGGAACGGTGAATGGAATCACGTTCAACCGGTAGAAGAGATCTTCGCGGAAATTGCCGCGCTCGATCTCTTTTTCAAGATTCTTATTGGTGGCGGCGACGACGCGGGCATCCACCTGGATTGACTGCGGCGCACCAACGGGTTCGAAGCGATGTTCGTCCAGAGCGCGAAGTACTTTGGCCTGGGTCTTGAGACTCATGTCGCCCACTTCGTCAAGGAAGAACGTCCCGCCATGCGCCTTTTGCAATTTGCCGATCTTGTGATCCGGCGTACCGTCCTGATTCTTCAGGCGGTGGCCAAATAATTCGCTTTCGATCAGGTCCTCGGGGAGGGCGGCGCAGTTGACTTCGACGAAGGGTCCGTTCGCCCGCAGACTCGACCGGTGAAGAGCCTTGGCTACCAGTTCCTTGCCCGTTCCACTTTCACCATAAATCAGCACTCGCCCGTTGGTTCCAGCCATCAGCTTTAACTGCTGCCGGAGGGCCTTCATGGGAACGCTTTCACCGATGATCTCGGGTTGCGCGGTGTCTTCCCGGAGCCGCTGGAGTTCGAGGTCCATGCGCCGCTGCTGAACGGCGTTTTTCAGGACAAGACTTACCTTGTCAATAGTGAGCGGCTTTTCGACGAAATCATAGGCGCCTAGCTTGGTCGCCTTCACCGCCGTTTCTATGTTGCCGTGCCCGGAGATCATAATGACAGCCGGACGCGATCCGTCAGGCAATTCCTGAATGCGTGAGAGGGTTGTGAGGCCATCGACACCCGGCATCCATATATCCAAGAGCACTGCCTCGTAGGATTCACGGGCCAGTTCGGTCAGGCAAGCCTCGCCGCTTTCGACAGCAATACACTGATAGCCTTCATCGGAAAGAACGCCGCTGAGCGACTGGCGAATGCTCGGTTCGTCATCGACGATAAGAACTTTGGGACCACGGGCAGACATTATGCGGCGGTTACACCTTCAGGGTAGCCGGAGCGTTCTCGGAGGATTCGGCAGAGCCCGATTCGGCTGCGGCTACGGTGTTCAGTTCGATTACAAAACGGGCGCCAGTAGGCTGATTGTCTTCCACCCTGACCCGGCCGTGGTGCTCCATGACGATGCGGCTCACGATAGCTAGCCCTAGACCCGTGCCTCGGGACTTAGTCGAGAAGTAGGGTAGAAACAGCTTTTCTTTGTCCGCCAAGGAGACCCCGGAACCGGTATCGGTCACCGAGAGTTCGATGAATTCAGCAGATTGCTGCCATGTGGCCACGCGCAATTTACGCACGGGTGATTCGTTCATGGCTTCGGCGGCATTGTCGATCAAATTGACGATCACGCGTTTCATTTGTTCTTTGTCCGCGCAAACGGCGCTCAGTTGGCGGTCCAGATCGAGGCTCACCTCTATTCCTTCCAACCGTCCTGCAAAGACCGACATGGCGCCTTCGACAATCTCATTCAGATCCGCAACCACCGGGTTGGCCGCTGGGAAACGCGAGTACTCGGAAAATTCATTGACTAACGATTTGACGGTCTGAACTTCCTGCTGGATCGTTTTGGTGCACTCCTCAAGAATGGCCCTGGTACCGGGCTCTAAGGGTAGTTTGATGAGTTGACGGGCGATGCGATCAGCGGAGAGCGAAATGGGTGTCAGCGGATTCTTGATCTCGTGGGCTATGCGGCGCGCCACCTCCTGCCAGGCGGAAGCTCTTTGCGCGCGCATCAAATCGCTCATGTCTTCCAGGACTATGACAAATCCGCGCTGCTCTTCAAGAGAAGCCACTGTAACAGCCAGATGCAACACCGAAGACGTCCCTTGCAGTTCCATTTGCGACGCAGCCGTTCCGGTACGGCGCGCCCGCTTCAGAAGGTAGCGTACTTCCGCCAAGTCGTCCGCAGAGAAGAGATCGCTGAGCCAGTGCGCGGAAACTGCGGCTTCGCGGGGGAAAATCCCACTGAGAGCCCGGTTCACCCGCTCGATCCGTTCATCTACGGAAACAGAGATAACGCCGGTCGGGATGCTTTCGAGGATAGCTTCCGTGAAGCGCCTTCTCGCTTCCAATTCGCGGGCGTTCCCCTCCAAATCGCCGGTCATTTCATTGAAGGCCCGCACTAACGTAGCGAGTTCGTCCATGGCATTTACACGGACGCGGTAGGACAGATTACCGCGGCGCACTTCCTGGGCGGCCCCCAAGAGCGCTGAAATCGGGATGCTGATTTGGCGGGAAAGGATTTGCGCCGCCCAGGAAGCGAAGAAGAAGACGAAGACCGTTATCAGGCCGATCAGACGCAAATATGTGGTCCGATACAGCTTCAGACGGCCAAACTCCGCTTCAGCGTAGTGCCAGATTTTCGTTTCCTGAGCGCTCGGATCTTTGGCCGCTGGATCGGCGCTCATGGCTGCGACAACTGAGATCTGCCCCGCTTTAGTCCCGCCAGACATAACATCCGCACTGGCTTTGAGGAGAGAGGAGGGCGATTCCTCAAACAATTGATAGAGCAACAGGGGGACGCCCTGAGGACGTGTCAGGAGTACTTGCCGGATGCCGTGCCGCTTGCAAATCTTGCGAAAAAACTGAGCTTCGATGTGCCCGGTTTCGGCTGCCTCGCGCGTTTCCGGCAGCAGGCTGAGCCAGTTGGTTTCGGCCTGAACGCGCTCCTGGGCCTCACGTTTATAAGATGTGTCCAGTTGTTGAAGATCGACCTGGATATTTCGGCCGAACCACGCGTCGAGGTGGCGGTTCAGCACATAAAAGCTGAATACGACGTAGAAAAGCGCCGGGGCGAGAGTTAGAACAAGCGCACCCACCAGCAGCTTCGACCGGATGCGGGAGCCTTCTTTATTCCTCTGGCGGTCGATGTAAAGCTTTACGCCGGCGCGAAAGAGCATGAAGGCGAGGACGACGGTCAGGAGAAAGATGACCGTCGAAACAGCCCAGACCACGACCGTTTCGCTCAGATCGGAAGGCGAATACCTGATACGGAACGACCCCTGCCAGATCAGCAGGCCGAGCAGTATAACGAAGCTTACCGCGGCGGCGGCGGATGCGAAATGGCGACGCACGACATTGTCATGGTAGCCCAGTCATGTTAGCCCAGACTTCGGTAAGCCGTTAACTAGCGAGAGATTTACTGCGGGCTGGGACGGTTATGCGTCCGGAATTCATACTGCTGAATCTGGAGCGCCAACTGTCCCCGTAGGTGACGGGTAATTCTTCCCCTTGCCACAAGGTTCAGCAGACATCTTTCGTTCAACTGGGCGGGCCAGCTGATTGAGACTTCCAGCCGCGTGCCCACTGGCAACTCGTGGTCCGACGTAAACAGGACACCGGAACTGCTTATGTTCAGGGTCTTGCCATTGCCTGCGAGAATCTCCGTTCGCTGATTGAGTGTCTTATAACGAAGCTCACGTTCAATCGGGAAACGGCTTGACCGCCGCCGCTCCGAGGTGCTCACCTCCGGAGTCTCGAGGCGCCTACCAAGAGTCAGCATGTTTTCGGTCACGTAAACAACTCCCGTTCTGTACAGTTTAGCAATTTAGCCTACTCTTTGTGCTCATCGGCTGGAGTTGAAGAATTGTTCTTCCTTTTCTTCAGCCATTGCACTCTTTCTTGCAATTTCTGCTCAAAACCCCGGTCGGTCGGTTCGTAAAACACGGTTCCCGCCAGAGACTCAGGAAGACATTGCATGTCTGTTACCGCGTCCGCTTCTTTGTGCGCGTGCTTATAACCTTTTGCGTAGCCCACGCTCTTCATCAGACGCGTTGGGGCATTCCTCAATTGAAGAGGAACCGGCTCGGCCACAGTCTGTTGAACCGTCTGGTTCACCTGGTTGAAAGCCCGGTACGCCGCATCGGACTTCGGCGCAAGAGCCAAATAGATAGTGAGTTGAGCGAGCGCTTGATCTCCTTCAGGTTGACCTAGGAAATGCACGGTCTGCATGCAAGCGATGGCTTGCTCAACGGCCCTGGGATCGGCTAAACCTATGTCTTCTATAGCCATTCGAATCAATCGACGAACAAGATAAAGCCGGTCTTCCCCGGCGTGCATCATCCGGCCCAGCCAATAAAGCGAGGCATCGGCATCGCTGGACCTCACCGATTTGTGCAGAGCTGAGATGTGATTGTAGTGTTCCTCTCCTCCTTTGTCATAGAGCAGGACTTTACGCTGCAGCGCGTCGGCAACCGTTTGACTGTCGATTGCTCCATCACGGGCCGCCTGGGCCGCCACTTCGAGCGTGTTCAGAGCCGAACGGGCATCGCCGTTCGAGGCCGTTGCTATCTCATCGACTAATTCGTCCGTTATCTTTAGGCCTAAATGTCCTAAACCTCGCCTGGGCGTTTCCAGTGCGCGCCGGAGTAGGGCCGCTACTTCAGACGTATCCAGAGCACGCAGGATATACACCTTAGTTCGCGACAAAAGCGCCGAAATCACCTCAAAGGAAGGATTTTCAGTTGTTGCGCCGATTAAAATAACGTCACCGCGCTCCACATAGGGCAGGAATGCATCTTGCTGTGACTTATTGAAGCGGTGAATTTCGTCGATAAAGAGTACAGTTCGACGGCCAATACGCCGGGCCTTCTCGGCATCGACCATGACGGCCTTAATTTCCTTGATTCCGCTCAGGACAGCGCTGAACGGGACGAAGTCGGCGCTACTGCGTTGAGCGATAAGGGAAGCCAGGGTCGTTTTTCCTGAGCCCGGCGGTCCCCAAAGTATTAAAGAGGTCAGATTCCCGCTCTCGATCTGCATTCGCAAAGGCTTGCCCGGCGCAAGGATCTGCTCCTGCCCGATGTACTCGTCGAGGGTTTGCGGGCGCATCCGATCCGCTAAGGGCCTGGTGGGGTCTTCTGAGGCGGCTGGGGGCGCCGGCATAGGAAACTGGTCGAACAGACTCATCGGTGTGACCTTTGACGGGCTGCCTCGAATAAGGCAATAGAACAAGCCACCGCCGCGTTCAACGATTCCACCTTAGGAGCCGGGATCGAGACGGGGATAGCAGACCGGAGCAGTTCGTTCGAAATGCCGGTTCCTTCGCTGCCCACTGCTATGGCGCAGGCATTCTTCAGATCCGCCGAGGTGATCCTGAGATCTCCGCGAGCGGTAAGTGCGTAGAGAGGTATGCGGCCGGACGCCACAAAGCGGTTCAGATCCGCAACGCTTGCCGTTTCGATGTAAGGCATTCTCAGGATCGATCCGGCGGTCGCCCGTAAAAATTTGCCGTTCGCAACTCGCACGCAGCCCGTGAGAAAAACGATGCCGGTTGCGCCAAAAGCTTCCGCGGATCTGACGATAGTGCCGGCGTTGCCGGGATCCTGCACGCCGTCCAGCACCAAGAGTAAGGTGGGATGGCACATCAGATCACGCCATTCATATTGACGAGGCCGAAGCAGCGCAATGACGCCTTGAGTGGTTTCGGTGGCCGCTGCGGCGGCAAACGCCCGTTCGGACACCTCCGTCACGGTGGCGCCCGTATTTTGGAGCAAACGGGAGTGGCGGTCACAAGCCTCGGATGTAGCGATGATTCTTTCGATGCGCCAAGCGCCCTGGAGGGCCTCTTCCAGGAGGTGCGGTCCTTCCGCCACGATGCATCCATCTTCAGTTGTCCGCCCGGTTGCGGCGGCACGGCGGATGCCCTGCATAACCGGATTGCGGTTGCTGGTGATCTGCATTTTAGAGATAATCCCGTATCGGCGTAAACTAAGCTTTCAGCGAAACAAAAAATGTCACTGCGGAAAGCAGCCGCATGAAGCGGACCTTTGCAGCGATCCTGGCCTTGCTCCTGGTTCTGCTCCTAGGCTACCTGTTTTATGTCGCTAAGGAGATCGAGCGGCAATCTACCCGCGACGAAGCGCAAGCCGCCGATGTCATTGTCGTGCTCGGCGCGGCGGAGTACCGTGGGAAGCCTTCGCCCGTACTTCAAGCGCGGTTGAATCACGCGCTGCTGCTCTATCTCAGAGGATTGGCGCCTTTTTTGTTAACAACTGGTGGAGCAGGTGGAGATCCCAGATACACCGAGGGGGAGGTCGGCCGCGACTATCTGGTGGAGCACGGCGTTCCATCGGAAGGCATTCTGGTTGAGCCAAATGGTTCGACAACCGGGCAGAGCATGGCGGCGGCCGCTGAGATCATGCATAGCAAGAACCTGCAGTCGTGCATTGTCGTGAGCGACGGATACCACATTTATAGAGTAAAGCGGCTGCTACAGGCACAGGATATTAAGGTATACGGGTCGCCGCGGCCTGCCATGGGCGGACTGAGCCGTTCGGAGATGCGATGGCTCTATTTTCGTCAGGCCATCGGATTTGTTCTTTGGCAAATCGGGGTCAACGTTTGAGGTTCAGCTTCCGAATACGAGTCCCTTTTTCTCACGTCCGAGCGCGGCGATGATGGCCGTTCCCGCGAATATGGTTGCGGCGGTCATCGCCATGGCGGTTGCGTAGCTCATGTGTTCCGCAAAGACCGCCTCCAGGTATCCGACTGAACCGGCAATCAGCACGCCGCACTGATAAGAGAATCCGGGAAGAAAGCCTCGAACCTGGTCGGGCGACAATTCGCTGAGGTGCGCAGGAATGACTCCCCAAGCGCCTTGTACAAAAGCCTGCATGAGAAATGCCCCGGTCACGAGCAAGCCGACGCTTGGCGCATAGGCCCAAAGCGGCGTCGTCAGGATTGCCGCGGTCAGAGCCAGAACAATGGCACGGCGGCGTCCGATCCGATCCGAAAGAAATCCGAATAGCATGCCGCCCGTGATGGCCCCGATCATCGATATCGCGGAGATGGTGGAGCGTTGGACCGGGCCGAATTTCCAGAATCTCTGCAGAAAGGTCGGATACATGTCCTGCGTGCCGTGTGACGCGAGGTTCATACCGGTCATCAGCAATGTTAGGTAAAGGAACAGCTTCCACTGCGAGAGGATTGTGCCTCGGAGATGAGTCCAACTCTCCTGTTTGCTTTTCTGCCAGACTTCCGATTCCTTCACGTGAAAGCGGACAAATAAGGCTAATAGGGCAGGTAAGCCGCCCAGGAAGAACAGCGGCCGCCAGCCCCAGCGAGGAAACAAAAATAGATAGCAAAGCGCGGCAAGGAGATTACCTAACGCGTAACCTTGCTGCAATACACCCGACAGGAAGCCGCGCCAACGGGGCGGAACCTTTTCCATAGCAAGGGAAGCGCCGACGCCCCACTCGCCGCCCATGCCGATCCCAAATAGAGCCCGCAAGACGAGAAACGTGGCGAAATTTGGAGCGAAACCGGTTGCGACTTCGACCACCGAATAGAAGATCAGATCGAGCATGAGCGGCAAGCGCCTTCCGTAGCGGTCCGCCATCAGCCCGAAGAGAAATGCGCCAACGGGCCGGAACGCGAGTGTCAGAGCAATCGAAAATGCGAGCGCCGTGTCCGGCTGGTGGAACTCTTTGCCGATAGCTGTCAGACAGAAGACAACCAGGAAGAAGTCGAACGCGTCGAGCGTCCAGCCGAGAAAGCCCGCCGTCAGTGCGCCCCAATGGCCTGCCGTCGATGCGCTCGGTTTTTCCGGTGAGTTCATTTTGGTAGGGAGAATCAAACTCAGGACGGAGGGTGATTAAATCCTAGGAGCTAACCACAGGGCACATTGGCCACAGGGGTAAGGGCTCAGATTTAAATATCCTCCGTCCTGAGTTTTACCTCCTGAGTTTTACCGTGAGTTCATAACAGATGCCCGGTCTAAAATACGGTGCCGGCCGCTGAGGCGTTTGGTTCCCACAGCGTTTCGGGTGCGCCTGTCAGGTGGTTTGCCCAGCGGCTCCAAACAAAAAACGCGTCGCTAAGCCGGTTCAAATATTGGATGGCTTCCGGAGGTACGGCCTGTTCACGAGCCAGCGAAACTAGGAGGCGCTCCGCCCGTCTGCAAACGGTCCTGCAGATATGCAGATCGGCATCAAGCGCGCTGCCACCCGGGAGGACAAAGGAACGCAGCGGTCCGAGGACGGAATTCGACTCATCGATTTCGTTTTCGAGTTGCTTCACGTCCGCCGCAGTGATGCGGGCTTGCTTGGGATGCACATCCTCCGGCAGTGTGGCGAGGATCGAACCTAGATTAAACAGCTCATGCTGAACGCGCTTCAGAGTCCGTGCCAGTAGTTGCCCTGCGTCGCCGGGCAGGCCCTCTGCCCTCACGCGTGCCGCGCCCGTAAAGGCATTTAATTCGTCGATTGTGCCGTAGCATTCGATGCGCGGATCGTCCTTTTGTATGCGTTGTCCACCCACCAGGCGCGTTCCGCCCGTGTCCCCCGCTTTTGTGTAAATTCGATTCAGATGAATTGACGGAGTGTCGAAGGTTTGCTCGCTCATAGTTGATTTTGTGAACCGTCACGGCTCCCTTGCGCATTATATGAACTCGGCACGTTCTATAATCTGGACAGTGTAATCATGAGTGTTCTCATGCGTGCGCTCGTTGCCAGGATCGGCCTCGACGGACACACCTTCGCGAGAAAGCGAAAGCGCAAGCTCGGGGTTGATTTATGATCAGTCGTGCTTTGCTACCCAGGCACAACGGACAGAAAAGGAATTTGATGCAAGACAGACTGAACATCGCCGTGTTCGTCGATTACGACAACATCGAGATCGGTGTGAAATCGACCATACGGCGTGAATTCGACGTGTCGCTCGCACTTGGGGCTTTGAAAGAGCGCGGGGACATTGTCGCGAAATTCGCTTACGCGAATTGGGGACGCCAGGAAGGGGCAACGCGGCAGATGGCCGAAAATGCGGTGCAGATGGTGCAGCGCATCCCGTCGCCTCGGGGCGATAAGAATGGCGCGGACATTAACCTTGCGCTCGATGCGCTTGAGATGGCATTTACGCACGCACATGTGAATGCGTTCGCGATTGTCAGCGGGGATAGCGACTTTATTCCGCTGGTCAACAAGCTGAAGGAATATGGCAAAACAGTTTTCGTCTTAGGCGGCAAGGCCTTTACCAGCACCATTCTTCAGCAGAATTGCCACGAGTTCGTCAGCTACGAGTCTCTGCTTGAGGATGGCGACCGCATTGTAGCGACCCCAATGCCGGACCGCCGCGACCTGCGTGGTGGCGGCGAGCGCAGCGAGCGCCCGGAGCGTACCGAACAACGCGGGGGCGAGAGGCCAAAGCGCGAAGATAAAAGAGAACGCGGGCCACGGCCTGCCCCGCTAGATCTAGGCCAAGTGCTTCCGCTCGTGGAGCGCGCTCTGCAAGTCCTTGAAAGGCGCGCCGTTCAACCGCAGCTTGGGTTATTAAAGAGCACAATGCTGCAGCTCGACCCGGCGTTCAGCGAACGTGCCTACGGCGCTGGAAGCTTCTCGGATTTCGTTGACAAGCTGAAGAAGGCGGAATTCATCAATGTCAGTGGTTCGGGTGGGCGCTATATCATCGAGCGCCGAGGAGGTCATTCTCAAGAGAAGGTCGCTCCGAGGCCCGATGAGGCGTTGCCGTTACTGCGCGACGTTCTTGAAACCCACCGCATGGAACTCGAAGAGAGTGGAGCAAGCGCGGAAGAGCTTGAGCAATGGATGTTGAATGAACATCCGGAATTCACGTTGTCGAGTTTCGGCTTCCAGCAGTTCACGGAATTGCTGAACTACGCCCAGGACAAGACGGTTGTGCGCGCCGAGCCCGACGAGGAACGCGGACTGATGGTTCAGTTAGGCGCCGAATTCTATCCGCCCGCTCTGCCCGAGCGCGCACCTGAACCAGTCCTGGAGGAGGAAGAAGAGGATGAGCCTCAGCCCATTGTGGAAGGCCAGCCGACTATCTTTGAACCGAATCCTCCGCCGCCGAAGCCGAAAAAGGCCACGCCTCGAAAGAGAACGGCGGGAGCTGCTGGCGCGGCACGCCGTCCTCCTCGCAAGCGGAAGCCGGAATAACTCCGGTTCGTACGTGATCACTCCGGCTGCGCGGGAGCCGAGTCAACCAACTGCCGAGCGCTTTTTCCGCGAGAGCTTCGCTGCCAGTTATCCGGAGTGTCTTCAGCCAACCAGGCTGGAAGCGGCAATAGAAAGTGACTCGATAGAGCAAAGAGAAAAGGTTCGTAAGTGGCGCGGAAGGCATTCAGCCGCTCCTCCGCGCTCGCCTCGTCGCTGAAGACCAGACCCGCATCGGAAAGCGCGCTCTGAATAGCCGGGAAATCTTCCGGAGGCAACCGATCCTTTTCCGAGAGTTGGGGTCTTTGGCGGAAAATACGGCAGAGTTCCACAAGAGCAAGCCGGGCCATCGCGAAAGTCATTCGAGCCGAAAAGGTACGAACGCCCTTGAATCCGGTCAGCAGAAGCGCGCAAGTATCCATCAGGGCGGCCAATGCCGCAAGCCAACTCTGGTTGTCGTGCTGGGAACGGTAGTAACTCAACATGGGATAGGACAAGTGGCTTTCGATCAGTTCCGCGCACCACTGCTCCCATTGCCGGATCAATTTAGCTAGATCTTCCAGAGCCTCATTCTCGGCGTGGCGGCACAGCAATACTACAGAGGTCGGCGGTGAACCAGCCCGGGCATCGAGTTGGATCACGTCGGCTTCGCGGCGGGAATAAAGCTGATACAGGACCGGAAGATATCCGATCGTCACAGCCAGGAAAGCGAGTCCAGCGCCGCCTTCAAATACCGCGACGGACTTCGCCAAGCGCGTAATCGGTTGAACGTTTTGAGCAGTTAAGGTAAACAGGCTTGCACCGCTCAGATACATCGTTGCGAGCAGCGATGGAGATCTTGGCAGACCGTATTGAATCGCCCACTGGAATAACCCGAATCCTACGATCAGGCCGGCCACCCAGCAACCCAAAAGCAGAAGCATCGAGAACGGTCCATAAACGCTTAAAAATGCGTCCTTAAATCTGCCCGTACCGCAGCGGCGCCCGATCACGGACCAAGCGCTCCACGTAAAGTGGAAAAAATGGGGAATGAATCGTAACTGGCGGCGAATTCGCCGAGGAAGAAGCATGGTCTCGAAGGCTTCTCCAAGGACTGCGATCAGTAACAGTACCCCGAACACGCCTGCGAGGACCGGCATCGATCAAGCTTCTAGTGCGGAGCGCAGTTTCGACATCACAAGCCAGCCGGACGTAGCCGCCAAAGCGTCTTCAGCTACCGCAATCACGGCATCGGGAACATGCAGGGTTTTAGCCGCCCGCTTCCGTAATCCGTAAGCGGCATACGTGGCGCCGATGGCCGCTAGGCCCCCCAGCATCGCACCGATAAGTGCAGAGCGTTTCTTCGACGAGCAGAGCACTGCTCCACTCACCCCGCCCGACACTGCGCGCCACACCAGAGAAGCCGAGTCCGTCCGGTTTGGCATGAACGGCAGTTTGTCCGCGACCGCTTCAGCAATGGCAAAAGCGGTTGCCGTATGCACGATTCCGGAGCCTAACGCGCCCGGCTCCGCCCATTTGCTCACCACCGCCGGCGCGGTCATGGATCGCAATCCCGCGACCGCACCCAGAACGGCAGCTCCGGCATAGACCTGTGCATCTGTCATTTGTTCTCAATCCTCCTATCGGAAATTCACCGACCCAGTTGTTAACCCAGCCACTTCTCGAGAAGTTCGTCCGGCGTCCCGCTCAGGTCAACGGACTGACTCACCGTCTGCCCTGCGGGATCTACATATTCGGCCACGATGCCTTCGGGAGTGGGACGCAATTCCAAGGCGCGGCCTTTCGTTTCGAGACGCAATACCGTATCAACCCAGGCCATATAGACCTTCGCTCGAATCTTGTGACCGGCAACGACGGCCTTATCCAAGAGATCTTTCGTGTAGCTGGAGGTTTTCAACCGATCGGCCCAGGGCGCGGCCGCAAGTGTACGTGCGCGCTGATCGTCACGTTTCCGGCCTTCGTTGGGATCACGCTCTTCGCGGGACTCCAGGCTTTTCAGCGAATTCTCCAGATTGTCAAGGAAACTCATTTACGTATATTGTGGACGATCGGATTCCCCAATCAGTACATTCACAGTTTGCTTCATCTGACAAAATGACCCTCATGGACCTGCAACTCGATAAATACCGGATCGATAAAGCGGAGGAGATCATCACTCCAGCGCTGGTTATTTATCCGGAAATTGTCGATGCGAACATCCTGGCCACGCTGCGACTGGCGGGAAATGACCCCAACCGGTGGCGTCCTCACATCAAAACGGTGAAGGCGGCGGAGATCCTGAAGCAGCTTATGAGTCATGATGTCGTGAACTTCAAATGCGCGACGACACTGGAGTTGCTGACCGCTTGCCAGTCTGGAGCGGCGGACGTGCTGCTGGCCTTTCCAGTTGTGGGGGCAAACGCGCGGCGGACCCTGGCTATTGCGCGCGATCACAGCAAGACACGGGTGTCGGTCCTGATCGAATCCGGCGTTCAACTTGAGCCCTGGCGCGACAATCAGGTCGGAATCTTTATCGACGTAAACCCTGGGATGAATCGCACGGGCATTGCCCCGGAGCGCGCGCCGGAAATCGTCGAGATGGCGCGATCGGCGGGAAAGCAGTTTCGCGGGCTGCACTATTACGACGGTCACGTGTCGTCCTTCGCTGCCAGTGAACGCGAGAATCGGGCTCACGCAGGGTACGACCGATTGATGATGGTCGCGGATGCTCTGATATCAGCAGGAATTGCGATACAAGAAATAATCACTTCAGGAACGCCCGCCGCGCCCAGCGCGATGTCTTATGCGAAGTTCCGCGATCAGTCATTTACACACCGAATCTCTCCGGGAACATTGGTCTTCAACGACATGACTAGCCTCGGGCAATTTCCCGTTCACGGTTTCGCTCCGGCGGCGCTTGTACTTTCGACCGTCGTGAGCCATCCGGCAGCGGGACACATCACCTGCGATGCCGGCCACAAGAGCGTTTCAGCCGATTCCGGCGTGCCCACGTGCTCGGTTATTGGCCATCCGGAACTGACACCGCTGAAGCCCAGCGAAGAGCATCTTCCCATGCAGGTGGAATTCGAAGGACGAATGCCTGCGATAGGTGAGCAATTGTATCTGCTGCCCCGGCATGTCTGCCCGTCGGTCAACAACTTTGATGAGGCGATGTTGGTCGTGGGTGGCCGAGTGCGATCGGTGATTCCAATTACCGCACGCGGCCATGAGAACCCCTTGCTTCGCGCTACGCCCCTGGTTTAGTTCTCTACTATTTTTGGCTTGCAGGGGGCACGACGCCATTCATTCGGGCGTACACAACCGCTTGGCCGTAGTGATCGAAGGAGTGCGAAGCGGACATTCCGGCCAAGGCGCCTTTCGGCATTTTTCCCCACGGGAGGTCAACCATCTCAGTGAAGTCTTGGTCGGTGATTGCATTCATCGCCTTGTGCCCATGCGCAAACGCGTCTTTCAGAAATTTCACAATCGCGTCTTTGCCGTGAAGCGACTCCGGACCATTCTCATTTTTTCCGAGGTCAATGCCTTTTTCACCCAGAATTGCTGACGCGAACTCGTCGATCACCGCCGCTATGTGGGATATCTGCAATCCGAAGGTCCGTACACCGTTGAAGTCGCCATTTGTTGGCGCAAAATCGTACTTATCAGCGGGCATGGCTTCGGCCAATGAGACGATTTCATGCTCGGCTTGGGAGAGGGCTTGATCTTCTATCTGGGCGATGGACGCGTGATTGGCGTCCGCCGCAAAAACCGTCAGTCCGGACAGGGCCAGCAGCATCAGGGTGTTTGAAATAAGTTTCATGGGTGAGCGGGATCTAGTTTGTCACAGTATACGCGCAAATTACGCCTAGGAGTTCGCGGAACATTTTCACGGTATTCTGTTTTTTGTGAGCACGCTGCGCACAATGCCGGGTGGACGGGCCGAACGGGAGCAACTGCCCAAAGGCCCGAATGGGCGATACCTGTGCCGGTGGTGTGGCATGGAGACGCCCGCCGGACGTCTGACTTTTTGTTCGGATTGGTGCGTTGAGGAATGGAGGATCCGCAGCAATCCCGGCCATCTTCGCGACCGCGTACTCGAACGTGACCGCGGCATCTGCGCCGTTTGTGGCTTGGACTGCGTGGCTGAGTTCCGGCGCATCAAACGTCTGCGCGGCGCCTCACGCCTGAAAGCTCTTTCCGAATGGGGACAACGCGGCCGCAAGAGCCTGTGGGATGCCGATCACATCGTCCCAGTCGTTGAAGGCGGCGGCGAATGCGATCTGTCCAACATGCGCACGCTCTGCCTGAAGTGCCACCGGATGCACACGGCTGAGTTGCGCGAACGGCTGCGGAGACAGAAGGCCGGTGCGTCCGCTGTATGATGAACGTTTCCGCTGGCCGCGATAGTGTATGAAACGAGGCGAAAACCTTCAGGGCGCGCTTGAACTCCTCATCTTGAAGACTCTGGAGCACGGGCCGAATCACGGATTTGGTATAAGTGCGCACATTGCTATCGCTTCGGCGGACCTGATTCATGTGGAGGAAGGATCGCTCTACCCCGCCCTGCACAGACTGGAGCGGGACCAGCTGATTGGAGGTAACTGGAGCGTCACCGGCAACGGACGGCGCGCGCGCGTTTACCGCCTGACCGAAGCCGGAAGGATCAGGCTGGGAGAAGTGAAGGACTCCTGGAAAAGCGTTGCCAAGGGCGTGAAGAAGGTTCTCAAGTTTTGAGGGTCTTGCCTTGGTAAGCCGATATTCAGATGTCAAACAGCTTCACTCCCTTACGGTCGTGGTTCTGAACTGCGCGCGTTAGGCGCCCCCGAGGAGGGCAGACGTCCCACCCACCTCGGAGTTAAATTGGCAGCTTTATTCTGGCCGCCGCGTGTATACGAAAGAAGCAAAAACAGGACTGTTAGGAAGGGGACTCGATTCCTGTTGTAGCAATACAATACGCGTTGCAATCAATTTATCGCCGCTAAGGCGCGCCTCCGCAACCACGAAGTTGAAATGGTATGGAACGTTTGACGGACCGCCCACGACGCTCACATTTTCGGTGAACAGCCCGGTGCCGTCCGGATTGATCGTGACTTTCCCCGGGCTGGAAAGTTCGAGAGGCGCGGGAAGCTCGCGGTCAACAACCACGCCGCGGTTATTACTAACCACGCCTTTCCCGTCGATGTCCGTGGTCCCCACATATCCACCGGCGTGCGATCCAAAAACGCCTGTAACCGAGTAGGTTCCCGCCAAACTCGCCGGCGTGTATTGGTGTTTGGAACATTTCTGATTGCCAGAGTCAGTGCTTTCCTGTGCCACTGCGGCGCCGGTCAGCGCCAGGACCGTGAAAATAGCGATAAGCTTCGCATTCAAGTAGTTTCTTCGCGACATAGATTCCTTTGCGTTTTTCCTTAGTGAGTTACATGTTGCCCAAACGGTCAAGCAAGTCTGAGCGTTTCGGCACGAGACGATTATCAAGCGCGGGAGCGCTATAGTCGATGCTCTGGGGATACTCCGTTGATTGAATGTTTATCTCCGGCGAAAGATCTCAGCATACGGCCATGAACGGAGCTAATAGACAACATCGCCTGATCCGCTTTTCTGACTTCGAACTCGATCTGAACTCAGGGGAATTGTTCAAGCAAGGACGCAAAGTCAAACTGCAGAGTCAGCCCTTTGATCTGCTTGCCGCTTTGCTGGAACGGCCAGGTGAACTGGTAGGCCGGGAAGAACTTCGGCAAAAAATATGGCCATCCGACACGGTCGTTGATTTCGCTCACGGCCTTAACAGAGCTATCAATAAAGCTCGGGAGGCTCTGGGTGATTCGGCGGAGAATCCGCATTTCATCGAGACGTTGCCGCGCCGTGGATACCGGTTTATCGGTTCGATTCAGCAAGAGAACGGTCGAGCGCCGGCACCGGACGTAGTAGCGAGCGATGCCGGGATTCTTATCGGACGCGAAGCGGAGCGGGAGCAACTGATCAATCTGCTAAACGCCGCCGTTGGCGGGCACGGTTCACTGGTGCTGATTGGCGGTGAGCCTGGTATTGGCAAGACGCATCTCACACGGGCAGTTTTGGCAGAGGGAGCGCAACGCGGTTGTTTCGGGGTGGTGGGCCACTCCTATGAGTTGGAAGGAACGCCGCCGTACGCGCCATTTGTCGAGATGTTAGAGCACTGCGCGCGGGTAGAGCCTCGCGAATCGTTCCGCTGTGCAATCGGCGAGTCCGGGCCGCAAATCGCGAAACTGATGCCCGACTTGCAGCGCATCTTCCCGGAGACTCTACCGGCGGCGGAACTACCACCGGAACAGCAGCGGCGATTCTTATTCAACGCCTACAGCCAATTCATGGAACGATCGGCAGGTTTGAAACCGATTGTGGCAGTGTTCGAAGATCTGCACTGGGCAGACGAGCCCACCTTGCTTCTGCTGAAGCATCTGGCCCGGATCGTGTCCGGCATCCCCGTTCTGCTGATCGGGACCTACCGGGATGTCGAAGTGGATGTCACCGGCCCCTTCACCCGCTGTCTCGAAAGCTGGGTGCGAGAGAGAGTGGCCACTCGATTCACACTGCGCGGGCTCGGCTTGACTGGCGTGTCCGCTATGTTAGCGGCGCTCAGCGGGAAAACGCCGCCGAACTCACTGGCGAGCACAATCTTTGACAAGACCGAGGGTAACCCGTTTTTTGTCGAAGAAGTGTTCCGGCATTTATCGGAGGAAGGCAAGCTTTTCGATGCAGCGGGCGAATGGCGCACGGGATTAAAATCCGACGGCTTGCAAGTTCCGGAAGGCGTTCGGCTCGTGATCGGCAGGCGTTTGGAAAAGCTTCGGGAAGAGACGCGCCGTATTCTGACCGTCGCTGCCGTCATCGGACGGTCGTTCGACATGTGTTTGCTCGAAACACTGGAAGGCGAGGAGTCCGAGGCTGTGTTCGATGCTCTGGAGGAAGCCGAGCGGGCGCACTTGGCCGCGCCTGTCTCAGAAGGCCGGGAGATTCGTTACCGGTTCGCCCACGAGTTGGTTCGCCAGACATTGGCAGAAGCGTTATCGATGCCGCGGCGGCAACGGCTACATAGACGCATTGCCGACGCGATTGAAGAGATCCATGGCGCAAATCTGGACAGCCAGGCATCGGCGCTGGCACATCATCTTTATCAGGCTGGCGCGGCGGCGGACCTGGATAGAACGGTGACCTATCTCGCAATGGCGGCGAGACAGGCAAGCACCGGAGCGGCGTATGAGGAGGCACTCGACAAGGTTGACAAGGCGCTGTCTCTGATTGAGGCGAAACAGCATCAGCTTAAGTCTGAACTGCATCTTTCGCGCGCGGTCGCCCTGCGGAGCTTGTCGCGTACGGTCGAAGCGGTCCAAGCCTATGAATGTGCAATCACGTCCTTCGTTAAAGACGGGAATCTTGCCGGAGCGGCGGAAGCCAGCTTCCACCTTGCTTACATTCATCTCTGGACAGCGGATGGCGGCCGTGCGTCCGCTGTCGTTGACCGCGCCATTCAACTCATCGGCATTCAACCAACGCCGTTGCTCCATCGTCTGTTCCTACTCAAATCCGCGAGCTTGGCGGTGAGAGGTGAGATGGGAAGATCCCTGGCTGCACTCTCCGATGCCAAAGAAATGAGCCGTGCCCTGCCGGAAGCTCCCGCCGATGGATTTTGCAGCATGTGCGAGGCTCGCATCCTGTTTCAATCAGCGCGGCTTCAAGAATCCGACCGATGCTCGCGCGAGGCGTTGGAGCGTTTTCGCGCCATGGGGAATCTATGGGGAGAGGCCGAGGCTTTCGAGTCCGTGGCTGCCGCACTCTGGCTCGGGCGCATCCGGGCGGTCGAAGTGTTGCTCCCCGACTCTCTCGCTTGCGCTGAGAGAGCCGGCCACCTGAACGCCGTCTGGGCTTACAAAGCCTTTTTCGGTCACCTGCGAATGGCTCTCGGAGACTTGGCGGAAGCCGCGCGGTCCACTCAATCGGCCCACGACTTTGCCACGGGCGTCGCAGGCGGCTGGTCGTACCTGGACTATCTCATGCTTGGGATAATCGCTCACTATCGGGGAAAGCTCGACGAGGCTGAGCGTTGGTTTCGACAAGGCCTCAACGTTGAGCCGGTGAGTTATCTATCCGGGCAGTTTAGCGGAGCCTTGTTTTGGACGCTCGCGGCGAGAGGAGAAGCTGAAAGCAGTGCTGCCCTGACAAAAGCGCGTTTTCACTTGCCCGTTCCCCGCCGGCCGTTGTCGCTTGGGACTTGCGGCTGTCTGGCGTTCCTATTGGAAGGTTTGGCTATTCTCGGCCGGTTTGAAGAAGCTGCCGCTCTGGAAGCTCATGCCGAATACGTTGTAGCGAATGGTCCTTTGTGCGTTTACAGTCAACATCTCTTCCGGACGTCCGCTGGCATCGCGTGCGCGGCGGCCACCCACTGGACTCGCGCCGAAGAGCACCACCAAGCCGCGATCCATCAGGCTGACTCAAGTCCGTATCGAGTGGCGCAACCAGGGACCCGTTTCTGGTATGCCGAAATGCTACTCGCGCGTAATCTGCCAGGAGACAGGGAACGGGCAAGCGGACTGCTAAGGGAAGCTCTGCACCTTTCCGTCTCCATGACCATGCGATGGCAGGCGGAGCGGACTGCAAAACGTATTTCTGAGCTTGGTATGTCTTTATGAGCGTGTAGTAAGCGCCGTGGGGTCGCTTACGCACCCTGGCTCGGTTATAGCACTCCGAGTTCGGAGAATCAGCGCGGTCC
This sequence comes from Acidobacteriota bacterium, assembly GCA_030853405.1. GTDB lineage: Bacteria > Acidobacteriota > Terriglobia > Bryobacterales > Bryobacteraceae > Bog-105. The sequence goes on from JALYVD010000026.1 coordinate 47,494, forward strand.
TTGTGCAGCCGTGGCAGGCTGAGTCCTGAGCTCGGCACACAAAAAAATCGCCCGCCTGGTGATGAGCCAAGCGGGCGATAAAGGAAACAGACTTTAGTTTAGTAATCCATCTCCGGGCCGTGGCCGCCGCCGGGTCCACCCTGAGAGGAAGACTTCTTTTCGGGAATCTCGCAGATCATGGCTTCAGTCGTCAGCATCAAAGCGCTGATCGAAGAAGCATGCTGCAGAGCCGAGCGGGTCACCTTGGTCGGATCGATAACGCCAGCCTTGACAAGGTCTTCGAATGCGCCGGTTGCCGCATTGAAGCCGTAGTTGTTTTCGTTGTTCGAGCGAACTTTCTCGATCACGATCGCGCCTTCGTAGCCTGCATTGCCAGCGATCTGACGAAGCGGCTCTTCGGTTGCGCGGCGTATAACGTCAACGCCGATCTGCTCGTCGCCCTCTAGCTTGAGGTTTTGCAGAACCTTGCCGGCGCGTAGCAGAGCCACGCCACCGCCAGGAACAATGCCTTCTTCGACGGCTGCGCGGGTCGCGTGCAGAGCGTCTTCGACACGAGCCTTCTTTTCCTTCATCTCGGTCTCGGTAGCGGCGCCGACCTTAATGACGGCAACACCACCGGCGAGCTTTGCCAACCGCTCTTGCAATTTCTCGCGGTCATAGTCCGAAGTGGTCTCTTCGATTTGAGCGCGGAGTTGCTTGATGCGGCCGTCGATGGACTTCTGGGTACCACCGCCATCAATGATGGTCGTGTTGTCTTTGTCAACCGTGACCCGCTTGGCGCGGCCGAGGTCTTCGAGGCGAACACCCTCTAGCTTGATCCCGGTCTCTTCCATGATGGATTTGCCATTGGTGAGGACGGCGATGTCGTCCAACATGGCCTTGCGGCGGTCGCCGAAACCAGGAGCCTTAACGGCGCAGGCGTTCAACGTGCCACGGAGCTTGTTAACGACGAGAGTGGCGAGCGCTTCGCCTTCGACTTCTTCAGCGATGATCAGAAGCGGCTTGCCGGCGCGGGCAATCTGCTCGAGCAACGGGAGAAGATCTTTCATGTTGCTGATCTTCTTCTCGTGGATCAGAATGTAGGGATCCTCGAGCACAGCTTCCATGCGCTCGGGATCGCTCACGAAGTAGGGTGAGAGATATCCGCGGTCGAATTGCATACCGTCAACGGTCTGCAGTTCGGTGACCATGGTCTTGGACTCTTCGACCGTGATAACCCCATCTTTGCCAACCTTGCCCATGGCTTCCGCAATGATGCGGCCGATTTCGGCATCGCCGTTTGCGGAGATCGTGCCAACCTGGGAGATGCTCTCGCCCGAATCGGCAACCGGCTTCGAGAACGACTTGACTTCGTTCACAACGGCTTCAACCGCCTTCTCGATACCGCGCTTTAGCGCCATCGGGTTTGCACCCGCCGCGACGTGCTTTACGCCTTCGCGGAAAATGGCCTGGGCAAGAATCGTTGCGGTTGTGGTGCCGTCGCCAGCGATGTCGGAGGTCTTCGAAGCAACCTCGCGCACCATCTGAGCGCCCATGTTTTCCAGCGGATCCTTGAGTTCGATTTCCTTGGCGACGGTGACGCCGTCCTTGGTAATCGTCGGGCCGCCGAACTTCTTCTCGAGGACCACATTCCGGCCCTTAGGACCGAGGGTCACTTTCACGGCATCAGCAAGCTGATTTACGCCGCGCAGAATCGCCTGACGTGAATTTTCGCTATAAACAATCTGTTTTGCTGCCATTTTGTTAATACCTTTCCTACTTCTTGGCCGCCGAAGCGCCGTTGCTGAGCACGCCAAGGATCTCGTCCTCACGCATGATCAGATATTCATTGCCATCCAGCTTGATGTCGTTGCCGGAATATTTTCCGAACAGGATGCGATCGCCCACTTGAACGTCGGGCGTCAACAGCTTTCCATCGTCGGCGCGCTTACCCTTACCGACAGCAACAACTTCGCCCTGCTGGGGCTTTTCTTTTGCAGAATCCGGGATATAGAGACCGCCTTGCATGGTCTCGCTCTCTTCGATCCGTTTGACTACAACGCGGTCGTGTAGCGGTCGAATGTCCATACTGAAACCTCCACTGATTTCGCTAACGTGAACTGAAATTCTATTTTGAATTGGTGTCTGGCCGGTGGTTAACCGCCCACTGGTTGTTTTAGCACACTTCACCTGCGAGTGACAAGGTGAAATCTTAACTCATAGAAAATACAACGCTTAGATGTTTGTCACTCGATGGCATGACAGTGAGAGACTCACATTTTCTGCGAGGTTTAACTCTCCATCTGTAATGACGATTCCTTTGATATCCTAAGACAGGTAGAACCCCAGATCACCTATGCGGCGAATCTCAGTACTACTTGCCTTCGCCGTGATCCTGCTTTCCGCCTTCGTCGGCTACACCTACAAGCTGCGCACGGATAGAGCCAAGGCGCGTGCATACAATCCAACTCAGCAGATCCCGTCTGGTTACGACGCTGTTGCGAAGAGCGGCTGGGAGTGGAAGAAGGACGATCCACAAACCAACAAGCCGGTTGTCCGGGTCTCGGCGAAATCCTTTCAAGCCGCCCACGACCCTTCCACGTATGAGCTGCGGGATCTGGCCTTGCGTCTCTATGACAAAAATGCCGGATCCTACACCTACGTACGAAGCGGAAAGGCGCTTTTCGATGTAGCAACTGGGGTAATGAAATCCGAGGGACCTGTCTCGATCATAATGAATGTCCCGTCCGATAAAGATGCCGACAAGCCAGAGCAGGTGTCGAAATTGGTCCAGGTGCAAACGGCCGGCGTGACGTACGAAACGAAATCGGGCAAAGCGGATACGGATCAACCGGCTTCGTTCAAGTTTTCGGCGGGAGGCGGACAGGCGGTCGGGGTTGCGTACGACCCGGCCACGGGAGAACTTCACCTGAAATCGAAGATCTCTCTCGATTGGTTAGGAAACGGACCCGCCGCAAACAAGATGCACATTGAAGCGGGCGACCTGGTTTATAAAGAACGGGAACAGAAGATTTGTCTTTCGCCCTGGTCAAAAATGCAGCGGAAAGGGACCACGATAGAGGCTCGGAATTCGCTGATCACCTTGCAGGACGGCATCCTGCATCAGATCGATTCAGACCACGCCACCGGCAGCGATGTCCGAGATGACAAACAGACGCGGTACTCCGCCGACAAGATGACAGCGCTTTTCGATGAGAACGGCACCCTCGTAAACATTGTTGGAGAGGGCGATGCGAAGGTTCTTACCGCCGAGGCGAGTTCGCGGACGACTATCACGGGTCAGCGGGCCGATCTCCGTTTTGCAGTCGATACGAAAACGGTGAACGGGCAAGTGCAAAACGAGAGCAACCTTCATCTTGTACTGGCCGACGGTCACGCCGTTGCCGAGTCGGACCCGGTTGCCCAACCGGGCGTGGCGCCCGCCGACACGCATATTCTGCGAAGTGAGCACATCGTTTTGCAGATGAAACCCGGCGGCAAGGACGTTCAGGATATTAAGACACCGTCGCAAGCTCAATTGGAGTTCAAGCCCAACAAGCCGGACCAGCCGCACCGCATCCTCAACGCGTCGCACTTGCGGATACTCTACGGTGAAGGCAGCTACATCGGGAGTTTTGTCGCTTGGAACGCTTCCACACGGACCGACAAGCCCGTATCCGCCAAGGAAGCTAGTAAAGGAAAGGCTGGCACGCCCGCACTCACGTGGAGCGATCAGCTTGCGGCGAAATTTGTCCCCTCGAGCAATCAGGTCGCGACGATTGAGCAGACCGGCAATTTTCGATATCAGGAGGGCGCCCGTAAAGCTGGCGCGAACAAAGCGTTCCTGGAGCAAGCGGCAAATCGCATCACGCTGATCGAACACGCGCGTGTTTCCGATGATGCGGGTTCGGCGGTGGCGGACAAGATCGTCATGAACCAGCAAAACGGCGATATGGACGCAATGGGACACGTGGTCTCGACGCATGCGCCGGACAAAAACCAGAAGCCGGGCACGTCGATGCTGGACAACAGCAAGACCATACAAGCCAAGGCCGATCAGATGCAGACGCGCGACGACAATTCCAATATTTTCTACGAGGGGCATGTCGTGATGTGGCAGGGTGCGAACCGCATCGCGGCGAATACCCTTCAGATCGACCGCGATTCGCACATCCTGCACGCGGCCGGCAATGTAGTCAGTGAATTGGTGGATAAGTCGAGCGACAATGCGCAAAAGAATGCTCAGACGGCTCCGGCCCGCCCCGCCGTGTTCACGGTTGTTCGCGCGGCGGACTTAGCCTATCGGGACGACACGCGAGTGGCGGATTATACCGGTGGCGTGACGCTTACGCGAGACAAAATGACGGTGACCTCGAAAGCGCTCAAGGCGTTTCTATCGCCCAAGAGCGCCACCGGTAACGACGATTCGTCGCTCGATCACGCCTTCGCCGATGGAGATGTCACGGTCTCGGACGTGGTGGCGCCAGGAAGAACACGGACGGGTACATCGCAGCATTGCGAGTACTACACGAAACTGGACAAGGTCGTTATGAATGGCGGCTCACCGCAGATGCTGGATAGCTATAAGGGCCTGACGAAAGGGCGGCAACTTACGTATTTCAGCGACGACGACCGGATGATAGTCGAAGGCGAGAAGAAGGATCTTGCTTTCACGCAGATGAAGAAGAAGTAGTGGTAACTACGCCGCGATAGTCACAGCAAGATTGCCTCTTGTTTGAGTCTCCGGGCCGAGTCGCACATTCCGCCATCCAACGTGACGATTGTCGAACGCAATGCCTTGGCAAACGCGAGCAAATAACAATCTCCAAGAGCTTTGCGAGATGACTTTTGCGCAAATGCAGCGGTAGAGTGCCGGAATAAATCGTCCACCTCCGAAGGTTCGCGTGTCATACCCACCTTGGGATCGGATAGCCACCGATCGTAAACACTCCATGCTTTCTTTACGGTCAGACAGTCGTCACCCATCACGGCTTGCGTGGTTAGGAGCCGTAATAGACCGATCTGGGTCCAGCGGCACAACAAAACCTCGTTAGCGGGAATAGAACGGAACCATCGCCACGCCTCGGGAGAGTGGACATGCCCCGCCCAACTGAGTGCCAGCCAGACGTTAATGTCAGGAAAATAGGAGGTCGTATGGATTCTCTCTATCAGGACAAAGTGGACCGGGCTTGCCGCTTCCAGAAACCGGAGGCCCTGTGACTGGCGTCCGCTCTTTGCCTCGGCCGAACTTTCCTGCGACGGCGTCAACAATCAGAGACCTGATGGATGTACGCTGCGCTGCCGCAAGATTGCGAAGCGATTCGTAGAGATCTTCCGGCATATCGACTGTTGTGCGAATGCTCATGCCATAATTATGGCACAACGATTTGTTAGCTCGGCAAACCTTGCCACCTTGGATTAGAGACAAAGAGGAGTTCAGCAAGCCTTCGGCCTCCATTGCCTGTGACTTCCTTCGGTTAGGGGCCTCGCGCGTACTCATCGGATTTGCTCGATTAGATGAGTACAAGACAGCCGGAATATGACCGGCAACTTATGTTTTTGGAGGGTCGCAACCGCATCAATGTGTTGTCCAAGTCGTCACGGTACCGTTGTCAAGCGTGATGTGGGTGCTATAGCGATTTGCCTCGTAGTGGCCGTATTTCCAAATCTCCCGCCGTTTGGTCTTCAGGAGCTTCACATCAATCGCTTCGGGCAGTCCAAGAGAATCCCTTAGTTGTTCCGCAGTCTGACCCCGCCAGAACATCTTTTGAGCTATCAAAGAGGCGGTTTCTCCGCTGTACTTATCCGAGACCATTCGCAATCGCTCATCCTCGCGCTTCGATTCTTGGGCTCGATTGATCAGGACCCAAATTCCCAGAAGAGCCATGACTGCAGCCGCGACAATTATCCCGAAAAATGTACTGTCGTCGCTCGGAGCGTCGTGCCTGGCCAACATCATCCTGCCCTGAATATATCAACTTGCCACGACACGCCGGTTGTCGGTGGCCCGTTATTCCAACCTTCTATAAATCACGGTCAGCCCGGTCCGCCCAACCACCCGATATCTACTTAGCCAAGGGCGCAACTCGGGATAAACTTCTGGCGCAAGCCTCGGATTCAAGGGCCCTAGCCCATCCACAATAAACGTCGGACGTGAATGCACAAGCTGCCGCCGATATTCGGCTGCTGGGCCGCTATCGATCACCGTAGTCACGGACAGATGGCGGTCGCCGGGAACGCCTGTAAGTGGTTCGGAGTCCCAGAAGCGGCTGTCCGAAATCATGCGCGTGTACACATAGATACTGGACCGCAGACCCCAGACAAATAGAGTGTCACCAGGCCGGGCGAGCGCTCGAATCTTTGCCGCTGCTTGCTGATTGTCGAGATCCATCGCTACATCCGCCCACTGCGGTTCTCGATCACGTAAGTTGTCCGCCGCCAGCATCACATAACGAGGACCAAAGCGTGCGAGAGGAATCAACAACAGCACCGCGAGCACGGCGGTCGCCCGCGATTGATAAGCCTCCCACAACAGCACGAAGCCAGCCGAAGCAGCGATAACCAGGGGCGGCAGAAGCTGCAAGAAGTAGCGGGGCGAAAAACGTCCTCCCAGCGAAACAGCCATAAAGGAAAGCACCAGCCAGAGAATCATCTTCAGGCGATCCCTCAGCCTCATTTTCCAGAGAGCAAAGATCGCGGCCACGACTAGAGCCGAATGAAATCCCAGCCAATTCGAGGTGAGCGCCAGTCCGGTATAAAGCGGGTTTGCGGTAGGTGGCTGCTTCGCATACTGAAAGCCCCATAGCCATACCTGCTCCACATACCCGTGCCACGCGCCAGTCATCAGCAAAGCCAGAACCGAGGCCATCAAAGGAACCGCAAACCCGAGTGTCAGTCGCGCCCACGTCCGAATCAGTTCACTCCAGATTGCCGGGACAACCCACAATCCGCAGACCGCAAGCACAAACACCGCTTTCGTGTTCACCAGGAAAGCGATGCCCGCGAACAGCCCGGACCAAAACGGCGATCTCTCTTGAACGAAGTAAATCGCGGCCAAATGCGGCACAATCATCAACGCGTCGGGCGCAAAGGAAATTACCGCGCTCGGCAGGTAAAATGCCATGAAGAACGCAAACAGCACGGCGGCTAACTGGCCCTCTAATTCCCCCCACCATTCCCGGGCAATCCGATACGCCAGATAACACGCGAGCAGCACGTAACAGCCATCCAGCAATCGCAGCGGCCACCCGGGATAGGCGCCGATCAAGAAATAATAGAAAGCGCTCAGCGGGGGTTTGTCATAGAGGAAATCGCGATAGGGAATTCGGCCGTGCAGAAGGTTGAGAGCGGCGGCAAGATGGAAGTCTTCGTCCGCCCAGAGCAGATGGACGTGCGCGAGCCTTAAGAAGGCAAGAACGCCTGTAGCGATCCAGGTAAACGCTTGCGCTCGGAAGTGGTCGCGTACCGGAGGGGCAGAGGCCTGCATGTCACCGCACTATGATAGGACATAAGTCCCATCAGAGAACTCCAAACACGTGTTAGCCGCCAAAGGAATGAGAACCCTACAGACCGTTGAGATTTCCAAATCGTACAGCGGCCGCAGAGTTGTAGATAACGTCACGGTGCGGGTTAAGCAAGGCGAGGTGGTGGGCTTGTTGGGTCCGAACGGCGCCGGAAAAACGACTTCGTTCTATATCATCGTTGGCCTGATTAGTCCTGAGTCCGGCCAAGTGCTGCTCGACGACGACCCCATAACGCAATTGCCGATGTACCAGCGCGCCCGCCGCGGCGTAAGCTATCTGCCACAGGAGGCGTCCGTCTTCCGCAAACTCAGCGTCGAAGACAACTTAATGGCGATTTTGCAGACGCTCCCGTTAAGCGGCCGCGAGCGCCGTGAACGAATGACGAATCTGATCGTCGATCTTGGCCTCGAAACCGTCCGGCACAGCAAGGGCTACATGCTCTCGGGGGGAGAGCGGCGGCGCTGCGAAATCGCACGGTCGCTTGTATTGGAACCGGACTTCATCCTGCTTGACGAACCCTTTTCAGGCATCGATCCCATCCAGGTGTTGGAACTTCAGCGCATCATTAGCGACCTGAGGCGCAAAGGTATCGGTATTCTTATTACGGACCACAATGTGCGAGAAACTCTCGCCGTAACCGACCGGGCGTACATCATCAACTCGGGGCGGATCTTTCGGGCGGGATCGCCCGAGTCTCTGGGCAACGATCCCGAAGTACGGCGTATTTACCTGGGTGAGAATTTCTATTTCCCCCCGGGAATCGCCAGTTAGAGCGAGCTTCGCCGGCACGCGGCCTATAATTCGATACTTCAGATCGAAAGGTAGCATCCGTGCCAAGCGCCTCAAGATTCCGTGCCGCCACTCCGGAAACGAGCGGCGTTGTGGCTAGCCATTCACGGAAGACCGTCTGAGGTCGGCTGGCTCGGATCACGTAAACTTTGCTATGGAGAATGTACTCTAATGGGCTGTCCTCCATCGGTCCAATCAACGGTATTTGGCAAACCTGCAGCTAGGATGCGGAAAAACAACGCGGCAACAATGAAGGCGATCGCGCTTCTCTATTGTGTCGGCGTGAGTGCATCTGCCCAAACGAGAGAGTTCGTCTCCACCAATATGCCAACGCCTTCGTGCCACGCTTCCACGATTGTGGAGCTCTCGAACGGCGATTTGCTTGCCTCGTGGTTTGGCGGCACAAAGGAAGGTGCGCCGGACGTAGCGATCTGGATGTCCACACACACTCCAAATGGCTGGTCAACTCCTCGAGAAGCGGCACGCGAGCCTCAGGTCGCGACCTATAATCCGGTTCTGTTCCATTCTGCGGACGGTCTACTCTGGCTGTATTACAAGTTGGGCAATTCGCCGAGCGCATGGAGCGCAGCACGAGAATTCAGTCGCGATGAGGGAGCCAGCTGGAGCGCCGTAGAACATCTGCCGGCCGGCCTCTATGGGCCCATCCGGACAAAACCGCTCCTACTCCGCAACGGTACGATCCTCAGTGGCACTTCGGTTGAAAGTTACGGAACGTGGGCCTGTTGGATTGAACGCAGTACGGACAACGGGAGGTCTTGGATTCGCATCGGGCCCATTGCAGCACCACTCTCAATCGCCAGTCATCCCGTGCGCCACGGCGACCCGTACGGCATCATTCAACCATCCCTGCTAGACATGGGCAATGGTCATATCCGGCTGTATGCGCGGTCCACGCGAAGCATTGCGAGGATCTGCCAATCGGACTCGTTCGATGAGGGTCTAACGTGGAGCCCTGTGAGAACCACAGAACTGCCCAATCCCAATTCAGGTATTGACGCCATTCGCCTCCCTGATGGTCGATTGGTCATGATCTACAACAAGAGCGAGTCCAGCCGTACACCCCTCAACCTGGCAGTCAGCCGAAATGGCGAACAATGGCAAGACTTCTACACCTTGGAAAAGGATCCCGGTGAGTACTCCTATCCGGCATTGATTCAGGCCCGCAATGGAGATCTACTCATGACATACACGTGGAATCGAACCCGCATCCGTTTTGTCCGTTTTCCGTTATCACTGGTTCCTCGATAGGCTCGGTAGTTAGCGAGCATACGTTCAACTAGTCTCGACCAGATCGTGAGTGACGCAAGCATCGGCAATCGGATTCCAGTTGTCCGTCTAGTCGTTAGCCTTGATCGGAAATAGCCTCGGCGGAGATGGTTGGGCGCAGCCGTATTTTGGATGGCCGAGGCATTTTCGATAAGGAGACTAGAAGGAAGGCGCTGGGGTTTGCGACGGAGGCGGTCTATGGGTATTCAAAGCCGATGGCACGCGGCCAAGAAGGCCGAGGATACCGGCAACTAGGCCGCAACAGAGATTGCTCATGATTTCGGGACGGAAATGCCACTCAGAGGATGAGAGGAAAGAGATGGTTTGAATGGTCTTTTGTAGATGCAGACACACGAATGCGCGGGCGTGCCGATCGCACGTCAG
>JALYVD010000048.1 GCA_030853405.1 Acidobacteriota bacterium
GGATAAGCACAGCCAAAGGGAGGCCCAGCACGAGAATGAGGCCGCCTAGAGCAGCGTATGCGATGCGCCATCCGTAGGAGGTGATTAGTGCTTGCGCAAGGGGCGGAAAGATCATCGACCCCGCGCCCGACCCGGCCATCACAGCGGCCAACGCGCGGCCCCTCGATTGATCGAACCAGGCGCTGATTATTCTTGCATACCCGAGTTGCGTGGTGCCGTTTCCCACGATGCCGAGGATTAAGAACACCAGAAGAAGATGACTGATGTGGGGGGTGAGAAAGGCGAGCGAGCCGAAAGCAAGCCCATAGACCGCGGTGCATGGAATGACAATGCGGCGGGCCGGATAGCGGTCCAGCAAGCGGCCGATAAAGGGAGAACAAGCGGCCACAGTCAACGCCGTCACGGTAAATGCAAGCGAAACCTGCGCGCGCGACCAGCCGAACGTACTGGCGAGCGGCTTCAGGAAAACGCCAAATGTGTAAATCAGAATGGACGCGAAGCTGACAAAAACTCCGCAGCACGCGGTCAAAAGAACCAGGGCTCTATTTGAATCCCGGCCCCTATTCTGAGGACGGCTTGGGTGCTGATTGAGAACTGCGTGAGTAGCCATAGACTGCTGATCGTTTTGCCCCCATCCGGTGGGCTTCGTCGCTCATTGCATGTATGCCGCTTGCATCAATCCAGCGGTTATAAAAATTAAACAGGGCACAGACCGTGATGGCGTAGTAAATCGCTTCGTCGGTGTAACCGGCCTCGTGAAGCGCCGCAATATCCGATGGCTGGATGGAGACCGAATTCCCATTCACCTTTCGCACAAAACGAAACAGCGCTTTCTCTGATTCCGAAAGCTGGGATGTTTCGACATCGGCTAGAACGCTTGCGACTATTTCTACGCTGCCCAGAAGTTCCGCCGCGACCGCGGCGTGAGACTTCGTTCAAAACGGACACTGGTTAAGCGACGACGTATAAGCGGCGATCAACTCGCGGATGCCGGGCGTCAGTGGCGCTGCTTCTCGTAGCATCTCCTGAGTGAATCGTTCCAGGTACGCCGTCGCGTTGATCTTGTACGAGAACATATGCAGGATCTGCGGATATTCTGGTCCAACGCGGCGCATCATATCGATGGCACGCGTATAGTTGTCGTCTCCGCGATGCTCTTCTACATCTTTCAAAAACATGTGTTCCATAGATCAAAGTCCTTCCAATTAAAACAGAAACTTCAGAGCGAGTTGTATCAAACGCGGCGGTGCTGCTTGTAGGATTTGACCGAAGTCGGGCGAAGCTAAATCGTTCACGGGCAGCCCGAGATTGGGATGATTTAGGGTGTTGAATACTTCCGCGCGAAACTGAACGCGCTTCGATTCGGTAACCGAGAAGTTCTTAAACAATGACAAATCGACCGAAGCGACACCAGGACCGCGAACGGCGTTCCGGCCTTCGTTGCCGAACTGCCCTGGGTTGTTCTGCTGCGTCAACTGCTGGAAGGCGCTGCCGCTGACCCATCGATCCGGCGTGTGGGAGCCGGCATTCGGGTCGGAGAGCACGTTGGGACGGCTGGAGTAGAATCCAGTAATCTCCGGAGACGACCCTTGGAGCGAAGCGTTGTCGCTGTCATAGACCGTGAAGGGCGTGCCCGAAGAAAAGCTCGCGATGGTATTCAGCTGCCAGCCGTTCACGATGAAGTTTCCGGCGGCGCGAGCATTTTGCCAGCGCGGCAATGTATACGTTCCGCTGAAGACAAAGCGTTGAGTGGCATCGAATAGGGAAGGACCGTGCTCGGCGCGCAGGTTGGAGGGATTTTGCGCTAAATCGTTTTCACCCGCCACTAGAGTGGGCGCGGAGCCTGCGAGGTTCAGCGACGAAACGTAATCGAGACTCTTCGACCACCAGTAAGAGGCGAGGAAGGACAGGTTGCGCGTGAACTGGCGGGAGAACGACGCCTGAAGCGCATGATAAGTGGACGCATTATTGTCCGCTATAAGACCGACAGAGGCGAAGGCGCAAGACCCAACGGCGGCGGAACAATTGGCGTACTCGCGGCGCTGGTCGGCATTCTGCGCGGTTGCGCCAGCTCCATAAACGGCGGGATTGGCTTCGATGAATCGTGGCAGGTGCGTGCCTTTGTTGCCGACATAGCGGATATCAAGCAGGTACGAACTCGCGATCACGTGCTCGATTGAGAAGTCCCAGTTCTGTGAGTACGGCGGGACCATGCCGGACTGAACGGTCAAGACGGTAGCGGGACGGACGAATTGCTGCGTGGCGAAGGGAGGCGTCTGTCCTCCGTATGGATCGGCTAAGTTGAAGCCGGGACCCGGAACCTGGTACGCCTCGGTCCAGGGCAGGGCGCTGACTCCCGCTTGCAAGGGTCCTCCGGCGCCGTTCGTGTAGCCGTCGTAGAAGATTCCATATCCGCCGCGAATGGTGGTCTTGCCGCTGCCGAAGGGGTCCCAGGCAAAGCCGACGCGCGGCATAAACTCGTGGTGGTCGATGGCGGCGATTCCCTCCGGAATGCCAGGGTCACCGGGAAAGAGAAGACCGGCCGGAGCGTTTGGGTGGATTTTCGATTGTTGTCCGGGAGCCCAGGCATTCAGGCGATTGCGAATGTCGGTGTATGGCGTGTTGACTTCATAGCGCAGGCCGTAGCTGATGGTGAGACTCTTCGTTAGGCGCCAGTCGTCTTGGGCGTATCCAGCGACGATCCACTTGCGCAAACCGCGGTTGAAGTCGCCGCCGCCCTGGAAGAATTCAACCGGCTGTCCCAGTAGAAAACTCGCAAACGAATCATTGACGGGAAAGGGCGCGAACACGAAGAAGCCGTTGGTCGCAATACCTAGCAGGACGTTGATTTGCTGGCGATCCAGATCCGCGCCGAATTTAAGGTTGTGTTTCCCGCGCGTGGTGGCGAGAGAATAGTAGCCCTGGTAGTCGTCTTGATAGGTATTTTGCGGTCCCGTGATGGGATTGCCGACGTCCGTATATCCGCTGACGATCAGATAGGGCGAACCGAGTTCAGTGGACAGCGTGGGCTGATAGGTGAAACCCAGGCTGCTTGCCGGAGTGTGATTTTGCGCGGCTCCGTAAAGGAACACGTTTCGGAAGAACGCAATACGCGCGGTCTGAACGCTGCGCGGTGAGAACAGATGGACAGCGGAGATGGTGGCGCTGTTCGTCGTGATGTCGTCCGTCACCGGAAAGCCAGGAACGCCCGAGCCGTTGATAGGCAGAGGATCGAGCATGTGAAGCGACGACGTGGCATAGCGCGCAAAGATCTGATCTGAATTGCCGAAATAGTGATCCACACGGAAGCCGCCTTGATCGTAGTTCTGAGTTTGTATTTGCGTGGACGAAAACAAGGATGGTGAGAGATTGCCGAGCGGGAATAACTTCTCGGCATTCAGCGCGATGGGACTGATGAGGAATGGCGGAATCTGATCCAGCTTTCCGTTGAATTGGAATCGTTTACGGGTGAATTCGTTGATGAGTCCGGCTTGAGGGTTCACTACGCCGGAGAAATCCCCCTGGCGTTCGGCTGCTGTGGGGACGATTGCGGCCTGTGTTTCCCCCTGGCGATCGCGTTGCCCTTCGTAGTAAGCGAAGAAGAAATCCTTGTTATGCCGGACCGGGCCGCCTAGCGTCGCGCCGAACTGGTTCTGATGCAAGGGCTCGGTTGTGGCGGCAAAAAAGTTGCGGGCATCGAAGGCGTTGTTCCGTAAGAACTCGTACACATCTCCATGGAACTCGTTCCCGCCTGACTTTGTGACGACCGTGGTTGTCGCCCCGCTCGTTTCACCAAACTCGGGAGGAGCGTTCGAGGTGAGAATTCGAAACTCCGCCACTGCATCAACTGGGGTGCGCAGAGCAAAACCACCGTTCACGCTATCGACGTTTGTCACGCCATCCAGGAGATAGTTGTTCGACTCCGGCGGCTGCCCATTAACCGCGTAGGCCTGCCCGCTACGTAAGATACCGCCCGCTTCGGCTAATCCGAACGTCATGGGCGCGACGCCAGGCTGCAAAAGCCCAAGTTGGGTTAGGTTTCGGCCGTTCAACGGAAGGTTCGTTGCGTCGCGCGACGAGACAACCGTTCCAAGTGTCGAACTGACATCGACGGTCGCGGCATTCCCCGTCACGCTGATCGTGTCGCCCTTCTTCGAAATCGTCAGCGGCACGTTGAAGTCGACCACGCGGCCCACGTCGATGCGGATCCCGTGCGCGTCGTAATCTGCGAATCCGGCCCCGCCCACGTGCAGGTCATATTCACCGACCGGGAGATAGGAAAACCGAAAGCTTCCGTCGCGGGCCGATTCCTGGTTCGCAATGAAACCTGTCGAGAGGTTTTCAGCGGCAATGCGGGCCCTGGGAACGCGCGCGGAGGATGGATCGGTCACTTGCCCCTCGAGCACTCCGGTCGGATCTTGAGCAAGAACCACAGGCAACGAGAGAGCAAGGATCAAGAGCGCGCGAGACAAGCTTTTCTGAAATTCGGGCATGCGTGGAATAGGAAGCTTAACGGAAATCAGCTCTCGTGTCCCGCGCCCCATGGTGGAGTTCGGACTCTACCTTTAGGTTGAGATGTGCGGAAATCCCGGCAAATGCGAAACTAAGAGTAACTCAATGACTGGAAACGAGATTCGCGCGAAGTACCTGGAGTACTTTGCCGGGCATGGACACCGGATTGTGCGCAGTTCTTCTTTGGCGCCTGCCAACGATCCTACGCTGCTGTTTGCCAATGCGGGAATGAATCAGTTTAAGGAAACGTTTCTGGGGCTAGAGAAGCGCGACTACACGCGTGCGGCCTCATCGCAGAAGTGCGTGAGAGCGGGCGGCAAGCACAACGATCTTGAAAATGTCGGGTACACGCGGCGGCATCATACGTTTTTCGAGATGCTGGGCAATTTCTCGTTTGGCGATTATTTCAAGAAAGACGCCATCGCGTTTGCCTGGGAGTTGGTTACGAGTCCGAAGTGGCTGGGAATGCCGAAGGATAAGTTGTACATCACGGTATTCCGTGAAGACGACGAAGCAGAACAATTGTGGCAGAACGTCACGGGTGTTTCAAAAGACCGGATTTTCCGGTTGGATGAAAAGGATAATTTCTGGCAGATGGGCGAGACCGGGCCCTGTGGACCGTGCTCTGAGCTGCACTTCGATCTGGGCCCGGAAGCGGCGGAAAAGGGCAGGGAGCAGGAACGATTTCCGCTCGATGGAGGCGGCCGGTTTGTCGAGATCTGGAATCTCGTTTTCATGCAGTATGACCGGGCAAATAACGGCAACATGACCCCGCTTCCCAGACCATCGATAGATACCGGGCTGGGTCTGGAACGAGTGACTGCAATTCTACAGGGGCATCTTTCGAATTACGACACTGACTTACTCTTTCCCATTGTGGAGCGCGCGGCGGAGTTAATCGGAGTGCAGTTCGGCGCCGACCCCAAAACCGACACGGCGCTGCGAATCAATGCGGACCATGCGCGCGCCACCGAATTCCTGATTCACGACGGCGTAGTTCCGTCGAATGAGGGGCGCGGCTACGTGTTGCGGAAGATTATGCGGCGGGCTCTGCGCAATGGGCGGCTGGCCGGTGCAACTGGGACTTATCTGCATAAGTTGACTGGTTTTGTCGCCGACCTGATGAAGCCGGGTTATCCGGAGTTGCAGGAGAGCGTGGAGCGGGTCGCTCGCATTGTGCGGGACGAAGAGAGCCGCTACGCCACAACATTCCAGGTGGCGGAGCGATTCTTCCAGGATGAAGCGAAGTCGGCGGTAAATGGTGTGCTTCCCGGCGCGGCGGCATTCAAGCTGTATGACACGTACGGGCTTGCTATTGATGAGCAGGAAGAGATGGCGCGTGAGTTCGGACTCAGCATTGACCGCGAGAACTTCAGCGCTGAGATGGAGAAGCAAAAAGCGCAGTCACGAGCCAGTTGGCGAGGTGCGGACAAGGCGCAGATCGCGGACGTTTATCGAGAACTGCCGGCGGTTGAGTTCATAGGACGCGAAACATTGGAGTCGCCGGTTAACGTGCTGCGGTTGATGGTGGATAAGAACGCGGTCGATCTGGTTGAGCAGGGCCCGGCGGAAGTAGTGTTTGCGAAGACGCCGTTCTACGCGGAGTCCGGCGGCCAGGTGGGCGATACAGGTTTGCTGCTGGATTCTGAAACACGTGAGCGGGTAGCTGTCGTCGAAGGCGCATACAAGCCGATGGTTTCGGCGATGGTGCAGCGCATTCACGTGTTGCAGCCGATCAGGACCGGGCAGCAGTTGATCGCGGTTGTGGATACCCCATCGCGGGGCGCGACGATGCGGAATCACACCGCGACGCATCTTCTTCATGCGGCTTTGCGGCAGGTGCTGGGAACGCATGTAAAGCAGGCAGGAAGCGTGGTGGAACCCGGCAGGCTGCGGTTCGATTTCAGCCACTATGCCGCGATGACGGGCGACGAACTGCAAGAAGTGGAGCGCATCGTCAATCAACAGATCCTCGCGAATACCGAAGTCGTAACGGACGTTATGGACCTGGAAAACGCGCTTTCCACAGGCGCGATGGCGCTGTTTGGCGAGAAGTACGGCGAGAGTGTGCGGGTGGTCAGCATTCCAGGATTCAGCCGTGAATTGTGCGGCGGTACGCACGTGAGGCGAACGGGCGATATCGGGCTATTCAAGATTGCTTATGAGGGCAGCATCTCGGCGGGCGTGCGGCGCATTGAAGCAATCACGGGAGAAGGCGCGCTAGACAAATTCCAACGAGCGACCGCTCAACTCGCGGAGATAGGCG
>JALYVD010000110.1 GCA_030853405.1 Acidobacteriota bacterium
GTCCGGAACCGGTGCGCCTTTCACGGTGGTGAGACAAAGAATACCTTGCTATGATCGGCGCGTGCGAAGCCCAGAGGAGCAAGAGCGCTTTTTGCAAGATGACCGCTTCATACAAACTCCCGCACGAGTGAAGTTGCTCAAGGTACTAATTTCGCTGCGGGCAAAGGAGAGCGAGGACAAGTGGCTTCGCAATGGGTTACGACTCGTGACACTCGTCACTGTTTCCGGTGCGTTATTGCTCACCACGGCATACTTGGACGCCTTGATAGGGGGCTCGGTCAGCGGCGGCACGCGTCTGGTCTTGTTCGCGTATCTGCTGTTCGCGATTGTAACGATGCCACTCGCGCTTGTTTGTCTCTCCGTTGGACTTCTTAGGAGATATCTGCTGAACCAATGACTGTCTTCCTGTGTATAGGGCAGCGGAACCGCGCCGGGAGCAGCCCACTGCGGGTCAATACGAACTCTTACGTCGGATATGTAGCTTCAACCCAAATTTAGGACTACCCTGCAGCGCCCCGCGATGCTCCGAACTAAGATGGAGAAGCTGACAATCGCCTATGGCTGACAACCGCATCATCGACCAGTTGAATCATCTCGTCCACATCAACAAGGATGCCGAAGCCGGCCTCCACACGGCTGCAGAAAACGTGAAGAACTCGGAACTTGAGACCGTGTTCGGAGGTTACGCCAAGCAGCACGCTAAATTTGCAGCGGAGCTCCAGCAAGAAATCAAACGCTTGGGCGGAACCGTGTCGGATTCCGGGACTCTCGGAGGCGCCATGCACCGGGCGTGGATGGATCTGACCTCCGCGCTATCCGGTCATTCCGCCGCCAGCATGTTGACCGCTTGTGAGAATGGTGAAAATTCCGCCGAAATCGCCTACCATGATGCGTCCGATTTGAAACCGACCGGGCAAACCCACACACTGATTGAAAAACATCGACAGCAGATCATAGGCTTCCGTACTCGCTTAGCCAGACTTGTCCAGGAGACAAAAGACGGCGTTGACTTTCAGAAGAACGACTAGACCTCGTGGCGCGCGCCCTAACGTTCTTTCGCCAATCGTAGCTCGTCCTCCAGTTCGTAAATCCGATCTTTGATCGCCTTCTCTGGTTTGCCCTCCGCCATCGCGCCTTCCAGTCTCTTTTTCTGAACTTCCAATCGCTTCTCTAGCGCCACGACTTTAGGATTTGGCGCCGGAGGTTCGGGCTCCTTCGGTGCGGCTGTCCGCCCTGCGCGTGCGCTCTTCGCCTTGGTCGGAATCGTGACCTTGTGGCCGAAATCTTCCTTCAACTCCCTTTGAATCTGCAGCACTTCGGACGCAAGCTGGTTGAAACGCGCGATCAATTCCCTCTTCGCCTGGTTGTGCAGCTTTTGATACGTCGCTTTTGCTTCTCGATATTGCTCGATGGTGCTTGTCATGGACTGATTCCCCTACTTTAGTGCCGCACGCCATCGCGACTCTAACTGAAACGCGTCATCTGACACGATGGAATATGGCCCTACTGATTCATTACCTAAAACGGCATTGGCGATTCGTCGCGCTCGCTCTCGCCCTCGCGGCAGTGAACCAGATCTTTTCTTTGCTCGATCCTCTGATCTTCCGCTACATCATCGATCGCTACGCCACCCAATTCCATCAATTCACAACTGAGCAGTTCATCCGCGGCGTGAGTCTCCTGCTGGGCGCTGCCGTCAGTGTCGCCTTTATTTCTCGCGTGGCGAAGAACTTCCAAGACTACTACGTCAATGTGGTCACCCAGCGCACCGGCGCCGAACTCTATGCCGATGGAGTAGAGCGCTCGCTCTCCCTGCCTTACGCCGTCTTTGAAGATCAACGCAGCGGCGAAACGCTGGGCAAGCTGCAGAAGGTCCGCAGCGATGTCGAACGCTTCATTTCCGCTTTCGTGAACATTCTCTTCACGGCCACCGTGGGCATCGTCTTCGTCACCGTTTACGCTCTGCGCGTCGACTGGGTCATCGCACCCGCCTTCTTGTTGACGATCCCGCTGCTCGGCGGCATCAGTTCTGTTTTGAGCCGCAAAATCAAGGTCATTCAGAAAACGATCGTAGCC
This sequence comes from Acidobacteriota bacterium, assembly GCA_030853405.1. Classification (GTDB taxonomy): domain Bacteria; phylum Acidobacteriota; class Terriglobia; order Bryobacterales; family Bryobacteraceae; genus Bog-105. The sequence goes on from JALYVD010000110.1 coordinate 2,077, forward strand.
GAAACCGCCGCCCTCGCCGGCGCTACCACCGAATCCCTCCGTAACATCGAACTCGTCAAGACCCTAGGACTGGCGCGCCAGGAAGTCAATCGCTTGAATAGCACCACCGACAAGATCCTGAAACTGGAGCTCAAGAAAGTACGCTATCTCCGCAGCCTCAGCTTCTTGCAGGGAACCGCCGTGAATCTCCTGCGCACCGGCATCCTGTTCCTGATGCTGTACCTGATCTTCACCCAGCGCATCACCGTGGGACAATTCTTCTCGCTCTTCATCTACTCGTTCTTTATCTTCGGCCCGCTCCAGGAACTCGGCAACGTCATCAACATCTATCGAGAAGCGGAAGCCTCTCTCAACACCCTGGAAGAGATTCTGCAAATCCCGCCCGAACCCAAGCCTGCCAACGCCGCGCCGCTCGGAAATCTCGAATCGCTCGATTTTGAAAACGTCAGCTTCCAACATCGCACCGCCAACCGGCCCGCTGTCTGCAATGTAACCTTCCGTCTCTCGCGCGGCGAGACCGTCGCCTTTGTGGGGCCTTCCGGCGCTGGCAAGACCACCTTGGTGAAGTTACTGGTTGGCCTTTATCAGCCACAGAGCGGTATGGTTCGTTACAACGGCCTCGACGCCGATCAAATCGATCCGGACGAGTTACGCGCCCAGATTGGCTTCGTCACGCAAGATACTCAGTTGTTCTCCGGAACTATTCGAGAGAACCTTCTCTTCGTGCGGCCCGGCGCGACCGACGCCGAATGCTTGGACGTCTTACATCGCGCTGCCGCCGATTCCCTGCTTGCCCGCGCGGACAAAGGCCTCGACACTCTAATCGGCGAGGGCGGCGTCAAAGTCTCGGGCGGGGAGAAACAGCGCCTCTCGATTGCACGAGCGCTGCTGCGAAAGCCACGCCTGCTCGTCTTCGACGAAGCCACTTCTTCGCTCGACTCTATTACCGAGGAGGAGATCACCCGCACCATTCGCGACGTCGGCCAGCGCTCCGATGTCATGACCATCCTCATCGCTCACCGGCTTTCCACCGTCATGCACGCCGAACGAATCTATGTACTGGAGAGAGGACAAATCGTCGAGCAAGGGTCGCATTCCAAGCTGGTCGCCGCAACCGGACTCTATTACGCTC
>JALYVD010000133.1 GCA_030853405.1 Acidobacteriota bacterium
CCAGCAGAGCCGCCCTCCGCTTCCTCTGCTATGCTCATCCTCAACCAGAAATTAACCGCTGGCTACTGTTTTTCAGCTAACGGCAACTGTCCCCGAACTCGACTGTCTCATCTCACGACGCAGGCCAACCCCGCCTCCCTTGTTTCATAAAGGGTCCAATTTGACTCAATTGCTACCACGTTTCAAAAACAATTCGTCCATCCTGCTGCCTGAGTTAGGCAAACAACTTTCATTTTCGAAACTCAAGCGTAGCGGTTGCCTCATCTATAGCGTTTTTTACTGCTCCTGAATCATTCGGCTCTACTGGTGAGGACTCAATTACCCAGAACGGCCGTTCCTTTCAAATACAGAAGAATACGTCGTCGTATTAGATGAAGGGTCAAGGTCTTTCATCGGCTCACGAAAGATGATGAACACGTGGCGCGGCACGGCTAACGGTATAGAGGCGGTTGCGGCTCGTCACAACGATCTTACGCTCTTCCTCGATGAAATAGCAGAGGTGAGTGCGCATCAAGTGGCGGAAGTTGCCTACATGCTAGGGAACGGCGAAGGCAAGAAACGCGCAACGCAAACAGGTGGCGCTCGGAATTCCGCACGCTGGCGTCTGCTGTTCGCCTCAACCGGCGAGGTTACGATGGCCGCTCATGCTGCAAGTGCCGGTCACGATATAAAAGCGGGAGTAGAGGTTCGGTGCCCTAACATCGAAGCTGATGCCGGGGCCGGATACGGTGTCTTCAGTGCTCTCCATGACGCGCCTGACAGCCGTATGTTTTCGCAGCAGGTTAGTGACGCCGCAGAAGCAAACTATGGGCATCCAATTCGAGCGTTTCTGAAGTGGCTAGTAGATGAGCGCGAGGACGTGGAAGCCGATCTTCCCGAGTTCATTTCTGATTTCATCGCAACGAACGCGTCTCGTACTTCCGCCGAAGTACAGCGAATAGCCAAGCGCTTCGCAATGGTGGGCGCGGCAGGGGAGCTTGCCACACAAGCTGGCGTAACTGGTTGGCAAGCAGGTGCAGCTATAGAAGCCGCACAGCAGTGCTTTGAATCATGTCTCAAGTTGCGCGGCACAACTGGAGAGTCCGATACCGCTAAAGGCGTCCATAACGTCATCGCGTTTTTGGAGAAGCACGGCTCTTCTCGGTTTGAAGATCTTGGATCTGGTGCGGCGCAGAGGATCTACCACCGTGCCGGTTTTGTCCGCAAGACTAAATACGGGCATGAATACCTTATCTTGGCCGACGTCTTCCGCAACGAAATATGCAAAGGTGCCGACCACGCCAAAGTAGCACGAGAGTTAGCGGCCAGTGGAATGCTTCGTCACGACAAAGGTCGCTGGACCAAAAAAGAAGCCCTAAGTGGACTGGGTAAGAAGAATGTGTACGTCGTGGCCTGTGAGGATAGGGTTGCCGGGGAAGATCAGAATGTCACTGAGAACATTGGGAACAGTATCTAACTTCAGCAAATTGTACGACTTAGCGGGTTCCCATTCCGTTCCTGCTAGTCATCATGTGGGAACAATAGGAATACGGGGAACAGCACGTTCCCGCAAGCTCAGAGGCCGGGAACAATGCGGGAACCGAGACAAGCCAGCACAATCAGCCACATACACACGTTCCCATTGTTCCCGGTGCCTAAGCGGTCAACCCGTATCGAAGTGTGGAGGAAAAGCATGAGCGTCCTCCGCACTCTTCAAACAGGACGCAGCAGAGAAGTGATTTCGGATAATCCGGCTGATTTGCTTACGCGACTGCCACTCGCTGAAGAATCGCCGGAAGCCAGAGCAGTCGAGCTACTAAACCGAACCGGATGCCGGACTTGGATGGATAACACTGCGCTGTGGATCGGCTACTGGCCAGATCTAGATGGGCCAGAGCTAAAGGCTGCAATTCAAATATGCGTCCTTGGTGAACCTGTCACGCTCTGCCCTTTGGACGCTAGCAACGTGCCGGAAGACCGCAAACATCGTAAGGTTCCGATCCGCAAGTCGGGTGAGCCGTTCTTCAGATGGCTCACCCGCACGGCTACCGTCCAACCAGTCGCAACTCAGTCCGACGTTCAAGCCGACGGCTCGTAAACAAACAAGATCGCCGGAGCCCAAGTGCTCACCGCATCCCCATCTTTTTGCTCAGTCTGTTCAACGCTTTCAATCTTTCGCGTGAGGAAGTGGCACATCGAGCTTGGTGAAGTAATCTGTCGAGATCGGCTGAGCCGGTAGTGGTCTCATCAATTCGAGCACGGCGCTGGATCTCGGAAACCGCAGCGATCACTCCACTGTTTCGCGCCAATCGGCATCCTTCCACCCTCACCGTGTTTGAGTTGCCGTTCGTGTCATAGGCACGCCGATAGGCATCAGCCAGCGTTGAGCCGTCTGCTACGTGATGGGCGAACCGAAGTTGTTTCTCGGTGACTTGCCGCATTAACTAAGACCTTAATTTTGGCTTGACTGGCGGATAGATACACCCCAATGATCGGTTATGAATCGCGGCACGGCTGGCCGCTAAACCTCTGATACTGCTGGTGAATACAGTGATACGAACGGTTCAGACTGAAACTTAGGCCAACCTTAACTGGTACTGGCGTGACTTGAAGAACTTAGGCGTAGGTTGCAGAATGAAGATGGATGGCGAAGCTAAAGATACCAGAAGAAGTGATGGAATATTTTCGGAAGACTGGCGCGATGGGCGGCAAGACACGCGCGAAGAATCATTCGAAAGAAGAGTTGAGTGCTTGGGGCAAGATGGGCGGAAGACCGAAGGCTAGCAGCAGGAAGAAAGAAAAAGGCGGGAAATGATGGTGTACAAACAGCCGAAAAGCAAATACTGGTGGTTTAAATTCACTTGGAACGGCACGTTGGTTCGGAAGAGCACAAAGCAGACCAACAAACGAGTAGCGGAACAGATGGAGGCGGCCTATCGCACCGCGCTTGCGAAAGGAGAGGTTGGCATAACGCAGCGTGAGGCGTCGCCAACACTAGATCAATTCGCCCGTAACTCATTCTTTACTTTCCTTGATGCAACAAAGGCAGAGGAGCCAAACACAATAAGCTTTTATAAGGCGTGCGCTGAAAACCTTCTTCATTGGCCCAAGCTTGCGAAGGCAAAACTGGAACACATTAAGGGTGAGCTGATTACGGCTTATATTTCGCATCGTCAAAGCGACGGCCTCTCGGTAGCAACGATCAACAGGGAACTCGCGACGCTTCGTCGAATGCTGCGGCTAGCCGCAGAGTGGGGAAATCTGTCCGGGCCAGTCCCAAAAATTAGGCTGTTGGACGGCGAGTCTGGAAGAGAGCGCGTGCTGTCCGTCGATGAAGAAGCAAGTTATCTCTCTTCGGCTGAGCTTCTGGTTAGGACCGTTGTAACCGTGATGCTGGATTGTGGTCTTCGCCCTGAAGAGGTGTATCGACTCCGCTGGAATGAGAATTATAGCGATAACCGAATTGTCGTCCATAGGGGAAAGACAAAGGCTGCTCGGCGGAGCATCAGTGTGACTCCGCGTGTCGCAGCGTTGCTCGATATTAGAACTGCTGGCCGGACAGGTGAGTGGATCTTTCCGGCAGCTACGAAATCGGGGCATATTGAGCAGTCAAGTATTAAGAAACAGCATCTTGCTGCAATCCGCAAAAGTGAAATCACTCCATTTGTTGTGTATGACGCTCGACATACATGCCTGACACGGTGGGCCAAGTGGATGGACCCCTTCACGTTGAAAAAGCTAGCCGGTCACGAGAGCCTAAGCACCACTATGAGATACATCCATTTAAATGAACGCGACTCGGATTATAAACTTACTGAAGCGAGACGCAAACATGCCGAAGAATCCGCTGGCAGGCCCGGTGATCGGGACGGTCATACCTCTGGGCATACTGAGCTGATCGGTGCGGGGATGGACCAAGCCCACCCCGATGTAAACCATAGCAACGACGAAACTTTCTGGTGCGCCCGGAGAGGCTCGAACTCCCGACCTATTGATTCGAAGTCAATCGCTCTATCCAACTGAGCTACGAGCGCACGATGCAGCGACTCCTATTATACGATCAGCCCGGTTGTGTTGAGCGAAGATGGAGTCATGGTGCAGGGCGGCGTTGAGACGGAAGTCAAAATTCGGATCGCAGATCTTCCGGCGATCAAAGGCCGGTTGCAGGGGCTTGGGTTTGTTCCGTCGGTGGAGAGGGTCTTCGAAGCGAATACGCTCTACGATAAGTCAGACCAGGAATTGCGCGGACGTGGCATGATTCTGCGGCTTCGAGAAGCGGGCGAAAAGCGTGTGATCACCTGGAAAGGTCCTCAGCAAGTTGGCCCGCATAAGAGCCGGCCGGAACTCGAAACCACTATCGGTTCCACTGAGGTTCTGGGGCAAATATGTGAGCAACTCGGGTACAAGCGGCATTTCCGATATGAGAAGTACCGGACGGAGCTGAGCAATTCGCCCGATGACTCGGGAGGCGTGACGGTGGACGAAACGCCGATTGGAAATTTCCTCGAACTGGAGGGGCCGGGCGAGTGGATCGACAACACGGCACGGAGCTTAGGATTTGGACCGGTGGACTACATTCTCGATAGCTATGGGAAACTCTATTTAGCAGACTGCGAACGCCGCGGTGTGAAACCGGCTGATATGGTGTTCGCGAAATAGTGTTCAGCCCGCCGTCCTCATATTAAGTCCCATGAGCCGAACGCCAGATATTCTGACGAGTAACGTAGTGGCCATCGAACAGGCTACCTCCGATCTCGACCGCGTTCGCGAGGAGATCGGCAAAGTCATTATCGGCCAACGCGAAGTTATTGACGGAGTGCTGCTGTGCCTGGTGGCGGGCGGTCATGTGTTGCTCGAAGGTGTTCCGGGATTGGGCAAGACAACACTGCTGCGAACGCTGGCGCGCGTGTTGGATTTACGGTACTCGCGCATTCAGTTTACGCCAGACCTGATGCCCGGTGACATTGTCGGCAGCATGATGATGGAGCACGACGACCACGGGCACAAGACGCTGCGTTTCCAGCAAGGCCCAATTTTTGCGAACCTTGTTTTGGCCGATGAGATCAACCGGGCAACGCCAAAAACTCAGTCGGCGCTTCTCGAAGCGATGCAGGAACGGACTGTGACGAACGGCACTTACACCTATGCGCTCGATCTGCCCTTCCTTGTGATGGCAACTCAGAATCCTATCGAGATGGAAGGCACGTATCCGCTGCCTGAAGCGCAGCTCGACCGGTTCCTGATGAAAATCCTGGTGACCTATCCTTCGCGCGAAGAGTTGAGCAGGATTGTGGATCTGACGACGCAACCCGAGGATCTGGAACTTAATCAGGTATTGAACCGTCAGCAGATCGCGGACCTGAAGGCTGTTTGTAGGCAGGTGATCGTTGCGCCCCATGTGCAGGAGTATGCGATTGACTTGGTGATGGCGACGCAGCCGGGCGCGCCGAACGCTCCGGATATAACGAATCGTTACGTCCGATATGGAAGCTCGCCGCGCGGAGCCCAGGCGTTAATCGAATGCGGCCGAGTCCTGGCGGTTATGCGTGGACGGCTTCATCTGAGCATCGACGATTTGAAGTCGGTTGCGCCTTCGGTGCTGCGGCATCGTGTCATTTTGAATTTCGACGGCCATGCGGATGGCCAGAGTAACGAAACAGTTCTCGACGCAATTTTGAACGGGGCTCGCGGCCGTTCCTAAGTCCTCCGCGCGGGGCGCGGTATATGTCTGAACCTCTGGTCGATACACGTTTTTTGGAGAAACTGGAGAGGCTGACACTGCGTTGGCAGAAGTCCTTCAATGGTCTCGTAGGAGGACATAACAGTTCCAGGTTTGCGGGGCCGGGGCAGGAGTTTCTCGATCATCGCAATTTTCATCAGGGCGACGATCTGCGGGCGGTGAACTGGCGCGCATACATGCGCTTCGAAAAATTCTTCCTGAAGACGTTCCAAGTGGAACCGAGAGTTCCGGTGCGTTTGCTGCTTGACGTAAGCGCATCCATGGATGTGGACGCAGCGCCGGATTCCACTAAGTTCGATTATGCCCGGAGGCTGGCGGCAGCGCTGATCTATATCGGCTTGGTGCGGCTGGACAGCATCGTAATTCAACCGTTCGGTTCGCGTTTGCTTCGGCCGTTTCTGTGCAGCGGCGGACGTCACCGGTTTCAGCCCGCTGAGAATTATCTGCGTGAACTTAGTACGGCCGGCGATACGGATTTTCACGAACTGGCGCGCGAATTCCTGGGGACCTATCCGCAGCGGGGGCTTACTGTGATCGTCTCCGACTTTCTCGATGAAAGAGACTGTCTGGCCGCGCTGCAGTATATGGCTGATTTTGGACATGAATTACTGCTGGTTCATCTATGGACCGAAGAGGAGCGGGTTCCGCATTTGGCGGGAGAAGTCGAATTAATCGAGGCCGAATCCGGCGCGCATACGACGATTTCGATTGACGATGAGGCGAGGCGCGCTTACACGAAAGCCTTCACCGCATATGGGGAGTCGCTGAAGAAGACGGCGTTACGAAATAACGGCAGATATGTAGGACTGTCCACGCGCATCCCGCTTGACGAGGCGATTTTCGGACCATTGGCAACGGTTCATGAAACGCGTTAAAACCGTATGTTTTTCCTAAACCTCAGCGCCGGTGAGTTTTTCGCTCTGCTGGGAAGCCTGGGCGGGTTGATCGCGGCGTTGTACCTGCTTGATCGAAGCAGACGCAAGAAGGTCGTCTCGACGCTGCGATTCTGGACTCCGGGTGGGCGGGTGGAACAGCGGCGGAAACGAAGACACGTACTGGAGCCGTGGTCTTTGCTTCTTCAGCTTGCCAGCCTGACTCTGCTGCTGCTGGCAATCGCTCAGGTGCAATGGGGATCGCGCGCCGGTATAGGACGCGATCATGTTCTGCTGCTTGACACGTCTTCGGCTAGCGCGGGCCGCGTGCGTGAGGGCACTGTTATGAGCAAAGAGAAGGCCCTTGCAAAAAAGTATTTGCAGCGATTGAGTTCTCGCGATCGGGCGATGCTGGTGCGGGTGGACGATCTGGCTACGCCGGCAACTCCGTTTACATCCGACCGGACGGTTTTGAGGGAGCACTTGGACGCTTCCGAATCAACGTCTTTGGGTCTCAATATGGAACGAGCTTTGTCTTACGCGAGGCAGGTTCGGAATTGGGGATCGGAAGCGCCGGGTGAGATCGTCTATTTCGGGCCGGGGCGAACAAATGATCGGGAGAGTGGGACGGCAGCGCCTTCGAACGTTCGCTTCGTCTTCGTTCCCACGTCAACTGACAACTGCGGAATAACCGCAATTGATGTGGAGCCTGGCGAGCAATTCAACGAGTGGCGGGCCGTAATCAAGCTTAAGAATTATGGGCCCGAGGCTAGACCGGTACGAGTCGAGACCAGTTTTGCCGGGAGTTCTTTCACACCGCGGGTAATCGTGCTGAACGCGGCGCAGGTGAAGACCCTCAACTATGAATTCGTGACGGGTACAGCGGGACAGTTGTCGGTTCGCCTTACGCCTGGCGATAGCTTTCCAGCGGACGATCAGGCTTCTTTGGAGCTACCCAAACGTCAGTTGCAGCGCGCTGCCGTGTTCACGTCGCGAGAAGATTTGCTGCGCCCTTTACTCGATGCAAATCATGGCATTGAGGTTCGTTACTTCCGGCCTTCGGAGTATCAACCTCGCCCGAGTGCGGACTTGGCAATCCTCGATCAGTTTGCGCCATCGCCCCGGCCTCGGATTGCGAGTCTGTATCTTGACCCTCCCAGGCGCGGGACACCGCTCCCGGTCAAGACGACGGCCACTAAAGCGACAATCGCGCAGTGGAGTTCCGATCCGGGTCTTGGCGACGGTTTGCACACGCGAGACCTTACCGTTCCTCACGCGAATGTATTCCAAAGCTTCGATGGAGACGTCGCGGTAGCAAGTGTGCCGGAAGGCCCTGTTGTGGTGGCTCGCTCAAACAGGAATAGGGAGGCGGCGTGGGCCGTTATTGGATTTGACGTATTGAGTGAGCCGCTGAAGTTCAACGTAGCCACTCCATTTCTGTTTGCGAATCTGATGCGTTGGGCCGCACCCGCCATGTTTCGCACCGGGCAGTTTAGCGCTCAGGGTGTAGGCCTGGTGCAAGTGCCGCTCGACGCCGGTGAACGCGCTGAAAGCGTGCGCGTTACCGAAGCTGGCGGAACGGCGGTACCGTTCACCTTGCGCAATAACGATTTGCAATTCTTTGTTCGGCGTCCCGAACTTGTGCATGTCACTTCAGGCAAGCGGGATCGCGTTCTTTCTTTGACGTTGCCCGAAGTTCCTCAGTTCGATTGGAAACCGGCGGCAGACATTCGCACGGGCTTGCCTGGTTTCACTGAAAACGCCGCGAGCGCCGTTGACTTGTGGCGATGGTTGGCGGTGCTCGGCGGCATTGGCCTTTCGATCGAATGGCTGCTGTTTGGCCGAAAACAAGCCGGTGCGGCCCGGATGATGACAAAGGGCCTGGGCCTCGCGGCGATAGGGGCTGCGTTATTCGCGCCGCGAATGACCTTTCCCGAGACGAAGACGGGAACGGTTGTGCTGGTAGATGTGTCAAATAGCATCTCGCCCGAAAATCTTAAGCACGCTTCGGAGTTCGTCGATCAAATGGAGCGCCACAAAGGCCGGAACTGGATGAAGGCGATTCCGTTCGCGAGTCACACACGCGCCTTGTTGCCGGAACAGACGGTGCGCGGCCTTGATCTCGTTCGCGTGTCTTCACGCGGTGAAGCAACATGGACAGACGCAACGAATTTAGAAGCGGCATTGACCGAGAGCATGGGAGCGATGCCGGCTACATACATTCCGCGAATCGTGTTGCTGACGGATGGAAATGAAAATCAGGGAAGCACGGTGCGGGCGATGGCGGAGCTTGAAGAACTGCACGTGCCTGTTGACACGGTTCCACTTGCTCGCCACTCGGGAGAAGACCTGAAGTTGCTGTCCGTCTCCGCGCCGCGCGAAGCATACACGGGCGAACAGATTCCCATCATCGTGGTTGTCGATAGTCCGCGGGAAGCGCACGCCATGATCGAGATTTCGGCGGAAGGGAAGAGTCTTGGCCGCGAGTCCGCTGAGTTGAAGAGCGGAACGAATACTCTGCGCGTGCATGCCCGAATTGAGACGGACGGAACTATTACGCTTGCGGGGAAAATTGCCGCGGCGGGTTTGACGAGCTTGACGTTTGCACGCGCGATTGAATTGCAGCGTGCGACTGTGCTTTATGTGTCGCAGGACCCGGCCGCGACGGAGAACAATTTGATGCAGGCCTTCGCGCAGGCCAAGTTCAACGTTACGCGCGACTTTTCCCGTCTCGATGGCGGCGCGGATAGCGTGCAGTTAGTTGTCTTAAATAACCTCGATCTGAATGCTATACCGGAGCGGAGGAAGCGGGAACTAAGCCAATATGTTCGCGAGGGCGGCGGACTGCTCTTGATTGGCGGCGAGCGGCAAGTTTACAAGGAAGACCGGGATATGGATGCGCTTGATCGAGTGCTTCCCGCGAAACTGGCGCCTCCGAAGACGCCGGAAGGGATATGCGTCGTTCTGATTATCGATAAATCGTCGTCGATGGAAGGCCGCAAAATCGATTTGGCAAAACTCTCGGCCAGCGGTGTTGTGGATAATCTGCGGCCCATTGACACGATTGGCGTTTTGATGTTCGACAATTCCTATCAATGGGCGGTGCCGCTGCGCCGCGTGCGCGACAAGGCTGGTATCAAGCGGCTGATTGCGGGAATTACGCCCGACGGTGGAACCCAGATCGCGCCGGCATTGGCCGAGGCATACCGAAAGGCGCTGGCCTCAAAGGCGAGTTTCAAACACATTGTGCTTTTGACGGACGGCATCTCGGAAGAAGGGGACAGCGTAGAACTGGCGAAGGAAGCGCTGTTTCATCAAGTGACTATTTCGACGGTGGGATTGGGTCAGGACGTGAATCGATCCTATCTCGACAAGATTGCAGGCGCGTCCGGGGGGCGGAGTTATTTCCTGAATGAGCCGCAAGGTCTGGAGCAAATCCTATTAAAGGACGTGCAGGACTATAGCGGAAGTACGGCCGTCGAGAAGGCGCTGAAGCCGGTAGTAGAGGAGAAGGCCGAGATTCTTGACGGCGTCGATATGGAGAACGCGCCGCCATTAAAGGGCTACGCACGCTTTGTTGCGCAACCGGGGGCGGATACGGTTTTGCGAATTGGGGATGAGAGAGAGGACCCGCTGTATGTCAGATGGCAGTATGGCCTTGGCCGCGCCGCCGTGTTTACGTCCGATGCGAAGAGCCGGTGGGCTGAATCGTGGGTAACCTGGCCGGGCTTCGATAAGTTCTGGAACAACGTGACACGCGATCTGTTATCGCACCAGGAGCAGACGGAGGCGAACGCTGAATTCGAATCTGCCAACGACGACGTCGTGGTTACGTATCGCAGCGCGGTGCCCGCCGCTCACGTCCCTCCCATTTATGTGGTTGGACCGAATGGGCTGAAGCGGCAAATCGATCTTACACACATAGCCGACGGGCTGTACCGAGGCCGTGTTCATACCGGGCGCATCACGGGTTTGGTACGTGTGCGGCCTGAGATTGAGTCGCGCGACTTTCCGGAGACGGGCATCTATGTAGACGATCGGGAAGCGCGCGATAGAGGAGTAAACAAGGGGCTGTTGCGAGAGCTTGCGGCGGTAACGGGAGGGCGTTTCGACCCGGCGCCCGCAGCGGTATTCGATGCCGACGGAAGATCAGTCAATGCAAGCCGCCAGTTGTGGCCGGGACTGCTGGCACTGGCGATTTGTCTGACGATTGCGGAGTTGATGGCACGGAAGAGAAGCTTCAGATTTCTGTGGAGCACATTCCAGGCGGCAAAGGGCCATAGCGTCCGATAGTGCGTTGTTGCGCTACTGCTGTGA
>JALYVD010000179.1 GCA_030853405.1 Acidobacteriota bacterium
ATAACCGGCACGCGGGAACATCCCGACGTCGGGGTTTTGGCGTTCCATCATCGATTCGACATGAAGTAAAGTACTCTCATTAGAGACTCTATGACCAGAATCTTCCGCCGAGCCCTGCCGCTCACCACTCTGCTGCTTTCGCTTTCGTCTTTTTCTTGGGCCCAGCCCTCTCTTCACGCGGAGGCGTGGGGGAAGTTGGATGGAAAAGACGTGTCCCTCTACACGCTGCGGAACTCAGCGGGAATGGAGGTCAAGATCACCAATTATGGGGGCACTATCACATACGTCTCCGTCCCGGACCGCCACAAGAAGTTCGGCGACGTCGTTCTTGGCTTCGACTCTCTTAACGGCTACACCGCGAAGGTAAATACCGGATATTTCGGAGCCACGATTGGACGTTACGCCAACCGTCTTGGCCATGGAACCTTCACGTTGGAAGGACACGTATTTCATATCCCGACTAATGAGAACGGGAACACCCTACACGGCGGCACAAAAGGATTCAACAAGGAAGTATGGGATGCCAAAGATGTTTCCACGGCACACGAAGCGGCGCTCGAACTGCATCGCCTCAGCCCTGACGGCGAGCAAGGCTTTCCAGGGAATCTGAACGTTACAGTTAAGTTCACGCTGACTGCAAAGAACGAACTGCGCCTTGAGTACCGCGCCAAAACCGATCAAGCCACCGTTCTGAACCTGACGAACCACTCTTACTGGAACTTGTCGGGACCCGCCAGCGGCACCATCCTGGACGACAAACTGATGATTGCGGCGGACCAGTACACGCCTGTCGATAAGGGCCTCATCCCGACTGGCGCGATCGATCCAGTTGCGGGCACGCCGTTCGATTTCCGAACCCTGACGACTATCGGTTCGCGCATCAAGGACAACAATCAGCAACTAAAGATCGCCAATGGCTACGACCAGAACTGGGTCCTCAGCCATCCGGGTCTGTCTTCAGTGGCCGTCAAAGTCGTGGATCCGAAGTCTGGCCGCGTGATGGAGGTTCTTACCGACCAGCCCGGCGTTCAATTCTATACGGGTAACTTCCTCGACGGAACAGTGCACGGAGTTGGCGGTACTTACAATTTCCGTACTGCGCTGGCGCTTGAAACCCAGCATTTCCCCGACTCGCCCAACCGCTCGAATTTCCCATCTACCGAGTTGAAGCCGGGCCAAGAATTTCACGCAACCACCATCTATCGCTTCTCGACCGAATAGCGAGTCTATTTAGAAACGCGCCGTAGGGTCAGCAGATCCGGCCGAAGTTGAGTATTGCGCAGCTTCCTCCAATCGTCCGTCACATGAATCAACTTTCCGCTGATGTGATTCGATGCTTCCGAGGCGAGAAAGATGGCGTGCTCCAGTTGCAATTCTGGAGACACGCCGCCGGTACGTCTGGTTTCTTTAGCTGCCGCGATAACATTGGGCTCTAACCGGTTTTCGGCGCGGATGATCTCGTCGGTCAGATTAGTGTAAGCGGGTCCTGGATCGAAACAATTCACCTGGACGTTGTGATCCCCCAGTTCGACGGCGACGGATTCCACGAAGCGGGCCACTCCCGTTTTCGACGTCTCGTAGGCACAGAAGTTGAGTTTGGGTGTTGAATCGCTATCGCAAACCAGCACCAGAATTTTGCCCGACCGCCTCTCAATCATGGAAGGGAGAACGGCTCGGCAGGAGTAGACGACACCCATCATGTTGATGTCGATGGCTTCTTTCCACGCCTTCATGGGGCTGTCCATAAAAGGCTGTAGCGGACCCGCTACTCCCGCCGCGCAGATCAGCACGTCTATCGGACTGCCGAAAGCTACTCGAGCACGGTCAACCGCCACATTTAGCTGTTCTGGATCGGTCACGTCGGCGCGAACTCGAAGCGCGTTTCCGCCGTTCTGTTCAATTTCGATGTGAGCCAAGTCCATCTCAGCCTTACTGCGGCCCACCAAGGCGATCCGCGCGCCTAGTCTCGCGAACCCTAAGGCGAAACGCTTTCCGATTCCCCGGCCCGCGCCGGTTACCATGATGTTCTTGTTTTTGAACTCGTTCGCTGAGGTGCTTGTCACGTTTCTTATGGGAACGGCAAAGCCGAACCCTCCGACTAAAGGTTAGAACAAAGGCGGCTCGGGGTGAGTACTACTGGTTACTCGGAAAGCCGCACCGCCAGTGATCAAATCATGGACTTTGCTTCACTGAAGTCTGTTCAGCAGCTCCTGTTTTATGGGCCAAACGCCGAGCACTTCGTCTTTAACCACCTGGAACGTGCCGGAGACCAGCAATCCGGTCAAGTCCGCGGGATTCGGCTGCTGGTGCTCGCGGGCAAGCTCCAGCTTCAACATTTTGGTGTCGATCTCAAGTTGACTGCGGGTTGTATCGGCCATCGCAGGGCTTGGATAAACGGCAACCAGCTTTAACTCGAACGGAGCCGACGTTGACGTGCTAGGACCAAGAGATAGCGTCACCTCATCGGCGAACTGGAGCGAGATGGCTAGAATGCGCGCGGGCAGCGGCAGGCTGGCGGGGTCGCTCAGTAGCGAAGGCGCGGGTCTTATCCAAACCGGGTCAGTGGGGATCGGTTTTCTGTGCGCCCGGCGGGTCGGTACGAATGAACTCGCGGCGGCTGGATCTGCGCTTAGCGCCAGGCCAATGACATCGGGTTGAATGGAGCGGAACGAAGCCCAGCGTCCGGGGCGCGTTGTCGGAAGCTTACAGTAGGACGATTCACACGAGCCGCCGTGCGTAATGGCGTAGCGGGCCAGTCGTCCCCAATCGAAGCGGCCTCGCAGCGCGATGAATATTTGGTTGCTGTCGGCGCTCCCTGCAATCGTATCGGCGTCTCTGGTGTAGTCAAATCCAGTTGCCTGGACGAATTGGCGGTAATCGTTTTCTTCCGCTGGTTTCGTGGCGGCGAGGACGCGCAGCACGTGTGCCCGACGTAGAGCGTCAAGGTCTACGAAAAACCGTGTAGCCGTGGTTTGCGGCAGGAGCGCAACAAGGTCCGAGTCCGAGTGAACAACGCGATATCGAAAGCGCTCAATCGACAGCACAGCAAGAGCGACAATCGCCGCGAGCAGGACGAAAAACAGCCAGGGCTTGAGCCGAATACGCAATCCGATCCGCCGCTAAACCGTGGCCATGGCTGAAACTCGGGCGTTCTTCCACAGACCGATGTAGGGCTCGAGTTCGACCATCATATTTGCGAACTGGTCAAACGACAGCGATTGCGCGCCATCGCTCACGGCCTTTTCAGGGCATGGGTGGACTTCGACAATCAAGCCATCGGCTCCGACCGCGACCCCCGCTCTGGACAAGGCGGGGACAAGGCTGCGCTTGCCCGTAGCGTGGCTTGGATCGAGCACTACAGGAAGGTGCGAGAGCTCATTTAACACGGGAATGGCGGAAATGTCACAGGTGTTCCGGGTAGCCGTTTCGAAAGTACGGATGCCGCGTTCGCACAAGATAACGTCGGGGTTTCCGTGCGCGACGATGTACTCGGCGGACATCAGTAGTTCCTTGATGGTGGAACTTAAGCCGCGCTTCAACATGACCGGACGCCCCGCTTTCCCGAGCGTTTTCAGCAGCGCGAAGTTCTGCATATTGCGCGCGCCGATTTGCAGGATGTCGGCGTATTCCGCAACCATTTCCACATCGCGGTCGCTCATCACTTCGGTGATGATTCCGAGGCCCGTCTCATGTTTAGCTTTTTGCAGTAGCTTAAGGCCTTCGAGTTCCATGCCTTGAAAATCGTAGGGCGAGGTGCGGGGCTTGAAGGCTCCGCCGCGCAGAAACTTCACGCCGTGACGTGCGACGAATTCCGCCGTTTGGACGATCTGCGTTTCGCTTTCAACCGAGCATGGGCCTGCCATCATGACGAATTCGTCGCCACCGATTTCGACGCCATTTGCGATGACTTGAGTCTTGGTTGGGCGGAATTCGCGGCTGACGAATTTATAGGGCGCGGAGATGCGCACGGCCTTCTCTACCTGCGGCATGGCCTCGAGCGATTCGAGACAGGCGGTGACGTCGCCCACGCCCACCACGCCGATGACCACGCGCTCTTCTCCTTCGATGGAGTGAACCTTGTAGCCGAAGTCCCGGATGCGCTCGAACACGGCTTCTACCTCAGCTTTCGTCGCATGAAGTTTCATCGAAATAATCATCTGCCCCTCACGAGTGTTGATTGAGCAACAACCGATATTGTCACTCTAATGCAAAAGGCCCACTCGTCACCGAGCGGGCCCCTTTCATTTCTTACGCTGTTCTCAGCTTTAAGCGGACGCCCCCCGGCACGATTGTGGGTTAAACCAAAATCGGAACCAGTAAAAGCTGACCGCGTAGGCTGTCATGAATTCTTCAGTATGCCACAGCTGATCCGCACTGTCATGATTAACCGCTTGACGGGTCTTATCGCCCGCTGTACACTACCCATAAGCTCGCTATGCCTAAAACAGAAATGCCTTCTGGCGCTCTAGTTCTGCTGATTTTACGTGTGCTTCGTTCCGGTGCTTTCCATGGGTACGCGATTGCGCAGCGGATTCACGTTCTTTCCTCCGAAGTGCTTCGGGTGGAGGAAGGAGCGCTTTATCCGGCGCTTCAGCGGATTCTTCTGAAGGGCTGGGCCACGTCGGAGTGGGGCATCTCCGAGACGAACCGCAAGGTCCGGTTTTATCAGCTCACGCGAGAAGGACGCAAGCAATTGGAAGCCGAACTGGCCGACTATGAGCGCGTGAACGAAGCCATCCAATCGGTCTTACGCACGGCATAAGGAAGAGCAATGAAGCAACTCTTGCGCCGCCTCCGCTATTTGCTGAACCGCCGGCGTTTTGATCGGGAGCTAGCGGATGACATGGAGTTTCACCGCGAAATGGCTGGTGGAAGCGGTGCGGCTTTCGGCAGTACGCTGCGTCTTCGCGAAGAGGCCCGCGAAGCTTGGGGCTGGACGTGGTTGGACCGCCTCTGGCATGACCTTCGTTACGCGGTACGAATGTTGCGGAAGTCGCCGGGGTTCACAGTTACCGCAGTCCTGATGCTCGCGATCGGCATAGGAGTCAACGTAGCAGCTTTCGGCTTCTTCGATCTGATGGTCTTGCGGCCGCTGCCCGTCCGTGATCCTGCTACGCTGGTGCGATTCCATCGGCGTGCGCCGCAGGCTTATGCGTTCGCTCTGCCCTATCCGGAGATGGATTTCTTTCGAGTACATTCGAGGACTCTTGCGGCGGTACTGGCCCTTAACATAACCAAAGTCGCGATCGAGGGCGAAGAGAAGCAAATCAACGCACAGTTCGTGACCGCTAATTTCTTCCGCGAGTTGGGCGCTACCGCGTATCTAGGCAGAATGCTAGATCTGGCTCGAGACGAACCGGCGAGTGCAGACCCGGTGGTTGTACTCGGCCACGGGTTTTGGCAGCGGCACTTCGGCAGCGATCCGTTGATCGTCGGGAAAATCATCCGATTGAACGACAAGCCCGCTACCGTGATCGGTGTTGGCCGCGCGGAATTCAGCGGCCTTAGTTTGGACGAGCCGGACTTATGGGCGCCGCTCATTCAGCAGCCTTATTTCGCGAGGGGCAGTCATCTACTCACGGACTTTTCGGTGAATAGCAGCGGCGTGCGGATGTGGGGCCGCTTGCAGCCCGGATTTTCGCCCAAAGCCGCCGAACAGGAGCTTGGCTCCTTAGCAGTGCAATTGCGGAAACAGCGGCCCGGCGACATTTGGGAGAAGGAGAGCATTCCGAGCGAGCCCGGAGGTTATGCAAAGAGTCTGAGGATCGGTGACAGGCGGGGCACGGGTCGCGAAGATAACAACGAAATGTATCCGGTATTTGCAATGATCGGCGCACTGTGTGTGCTGATTCTTTCCGTTGCCTGCGGGAATTTAGGGAGCTTGTTGCTGGCCCGCGGCGTGGCCCGGCAACGAGAAATATCCATTCGCGTGTCCGTAGGCGCAGGTAGCGGCCGTCTGATTCGCCAGTTACTTACGGAGAGCTTGTTGCTGGCTGTATTGGGGGCAGCAGGGGGACTGGTTCTAGGCTACATTGTTTTGCGGAGCCTGATGGTATGGACGGCAACGCCGGCGTGGTTAAATCCCATGCCCGATTGGCGGGTGGCGCTGTTTGCGATCGGGGTTGGATTCGCCGCAACCATCCTATTCGGTCTGACACCGGCCTTGCAGCTTGCCCGGCAGCGCCATCGCGCAACCTTCACGCGGCAGATTCTTATTGGGGCACAGGCCGCGGCCAGTTGCGTACTTCTTATTGTGGCGGGGCTGCTGGTCCGGGCCCTCGATCACGCCACGTCCGTTCCGCAGGGCTTTGCCTACGCGCAAGTTATTTCCATAGATCCCGGCCTTGTGAGACACGGTTATTCGCCGGAGAAAGCGCGAACCTACCTCGACGTACTTCAGAACCGGCTTCGTGCTCTACCGGGAGTTGAAACGGTATCGCTTGTACTTGGCTCTCCGCTGGGCAACATGTCGATCGGCGCGGAGATCACGGTCGACGGGCGCCAGGTGAATATTCAAATCAACCACGTCGAGCCGGAGTTCTTTCGGACTATGCGGATTCCCTTGCTACTAGGCCGCAATCTGACGCGCGGCGATACACACGCGATTGTCATCAGCGACTCCATGGCCCGGGCGGCCTGGCCGGGGAAAGACGCATTGGGACGGAAATTCACGATGGATGCAGATTACACCGTGGTTGGAATCGCCGGGAACGCGCGGCTGACCGATCTTCAGGATTCGGATTCAGTGGAAGTTTATTTTCCAGTTGAAGCGGGCGATTTGCCGTCCTTGTCGGTGCTGGTGAAGACGGTTGGGCCGCCTGAAAACATCGCTGGCCGTGCGGCCTCAATCGCGAAGTCTATCGATAACAGAGTTTTTCCGGAAGTGCAGCTGATGAGAAACATGTTCCGGCAAAAGCTCCACGGCGCGGAATACAGCGCGCTGTCGGTTAGTCTGCTGGGTGTTGTGGCCCTGCTTTTAACGTGCATAGGCGTTGTCGGCTTAGTGGCGTACGCGGTCTCACAGCACACCAAGGAGATCGGAATCCGGATGGCGCTCGGCGCGAAGCCTTCGGATGTGCTGGCGGTTGTTTTACGGCAATTCTCGCATCCGGTTGCAGTGGGGTTAGTCGTGGGTGTGAGCGGAGCCGCCCTGCTATCCGAACTGCTGCGCCGAGTACTGTACGGGATTAGCCATCTCGATCCGGCTGCTTATCTGGCCGCCATCGCTCTATTCGTCGTCACCATTTCGCTTGCGGCGTTGTTGCCGGCCAGACGAGCGCTCCGTGTGGATCCGATGCTGGCGCTGCGATATGACTAGTGTCCCCTGACCGCCCATGCGAGGCCATCGGGTCCCTTTCCCGCCGCAATGTGCCCCGTAACTTCTAACGATTTGAGATCGACGACTGCGACATAGTCATCGGGCGTGCAGGCAACAAAGGCGCGGCGCCCGTCCGGGTCCATCAAAATGCCCGCCGCGCCGTGTCCTAGTTTTACGCGCTTCACTTCCTTGCGCGATGCGGCGTCGAATACCACCAGATCGGGTCCACCCAACATAGAAACGAACACTTGCGTTCCGTCAGGCGTGAACTTAAGCCGGTTGGCGCTCCTCACGTTTGCATCGAGCGTCTGAATCACTTTTTTGCTTTGCACGTCAATAACGGAGATTGTGCCGTCCTGAGCGTTTGCCGCCCAAATTTCTCCGCCATCGGGAGAGACATCGAATCCCTCCGCTCCGTTACCCACGCGGATCACGGTTTCGTTCCAATCGGCTGCAGGAGGACCTCCCTGGCCCGGGCCTCTGGGCGGAGGAGGCGGGCCGCCTGCTCTCGGGCCGCCCGGACCGGGACCACCTGGCCGACGGGTTGTCTTCTCAATAATGGATATGGTTCCGGAACTGACATTCGAGGTAAAAATGCGCTTAAGGCCGGAAGAAACGAAGATCATGTGTGTTCTGTTCTGACCGGTACCTAAGATCCAGTCAACCTTTTTAGCCGTGGGATCATAGCTGCCGATCGCCTTCGCTCCTTCAGCCGTGAACCAGAGTTTCCCGCCCACGAACTCAAGACCGTGTGGGCCGCGTAACGGGCCGAGATCAATGATCGGCAAGTTCTTCTGCCCGGCGAGATCCACGACAGTAATGGTGTTGTAAGCGCCAGATCCGTAGTTTGAAATGTAGGCGATTCTTCCGTCCGCCGAGGCGATGACCTCATGCGGATCTGGCCCCGAAGGCGCCTGACCGGCAACCTGGAGAGTCGCCGGATCGACAATCATCAGCGCGTGATTACCCTTCGAAAGTACCAGCAATGCGGTCGATGGTGTCTCCCCACCACTTAGAAGAAATGTGCAGAAGCTGGACACAAATAGAGTGAACGTTATTTTAGATCGCATTTTACCGGCGGGCACTAACTCTGCCAACCGCCTCCGAGTGCAGTATAGACCTGGACGAGCGACAAGCGTTCCTGAAGTTGCGCACGCGCGAGGTTCAGTTGCGCGGCGAAGTAATTCGTTTCGTTAGTGAGCGATTCGAGGTAACTCGTTACACCGCCCCGGTAACGTAAGTCGCTTAAGCGGACCGCGTCCTGCGCAGCGGCCGTCAGAAGTTCCTGGTGTTCGCGGGTTTGGCGGTATTTGGTTAGGGCAGTTAATGAGTCCGAAACCTGACGGAAAGCTTGCTGAATCACCTGCCGGTAATTCAATACATATTGCTGTTGAACCGCTTCGGAGTAGCGAACATTCGCACGCAGGCGGCCTGCATTGAAGAAGGGCTGCGTTATCGGAGCGGAAAAATTCCAGACGCCCGCACCCGTGGAAAACAGACTGGCGAGCGAGGTGCTTGCGATACCTCCCGATCCCGTTAAAGGCAGACTTGGGAAGAGTTGGGCGCGCGCTACTCCGATTTCGGCATTAGCGGACACAAGCTGCTGTTCGGCTTGACGTATGTCGGGCCGTCGTTCGAGCAACTTCGAGGGAAGACCGGCAGGAACAGTCGCGGGTACCGGTTCTTCTGTGAGTTTAAGGCCGCGTGGAATATCGTGTGGATTCTCGCCTAAAAGAGTGCTCAGAAGGTCTTCCTGCTGGCTGATCTGGCGCTCGGTATCGGGAATAACGGAGGCCGCGGTCTCGACGAGTTGTTCTGCCTGACGTACGTCTAGCAGAGGGACGGCGCCGCCATTTGAGAGCGTCTGAGTCAGTTTCAAAGACTCCTGACGGGAAGCAAGGGTGCGGCGAGCGATTTGGAGTTCGAGATCGAGTTCGCCCAACTCGAAGTAAGCGGTGGCAACGGTTTCGACGACAGTGCTAAGCACCTGACGGCGAGACCATTCAGTAGCGAGCAGGTTTGCACGGGCGGCTTCGGTAGCCCGGCGATATTGACCCCAGAAGTCCGGCGTCCACGAGCCGGCGCCTTCGAGCGCCAGGATATCGGCGCTAATCCCAAAACCGGGGATCCGCTCGCTGGTGAAGCCCGCCTGTCCGCTGAAAGTCGGGAACTGGCCCGAGCGAGTGATCGTGAGTTGCGCTTGAGCCTGAAGAATTCGGGCGGCGGCGGTACGTACATCGTAGTTTTGCTGCAGTGCCGTGCGGATAAGCTTTTGCAGTTCTTCATCGTGAAAGACGGTCCACCACTTCTCGTCGCCGAGGGATTCAGCGGTCGCCGGTTGATCCGCGCTTTGGTTCCGATAATCGCCCGGGACAGTTACTTTGGGCCTCTGATAATTTGGTCCCACAGTGCAGCCAGCCAGAATGAGAAGTAGTACGAATGGGAGGAATGCTCGCATCAAACGGGCTCCTTCTCTTCTTCGCGGGTAGGGGCCGGCACAGCCTTTGATGATTTGCGCCATCTGCCTGCACGCAGACTCAGGCTTTCGACTACGTCGAAGGTTACCGGAATTAAGAAGATCGCGATAACAGAAGCGGCCAGCATTCCGCCGATTACGGCCGTCCCGAGCACGCGTCTCGAAACACCACCCGACCCAGTTGCAACCCAGAGCGGGATGCAACCGAGTATGAACGCGAAGGCCGTCATCAGAATGGGCCGAAGACGGATACGCGCCCCGGTGAGCGCGGCTTCTTCAATGCTCTTGCCGTTCTCGTATTCGTGTTTAGCGAATTCGACGATCAGAATCGCGTTCTTCGCGGCGAGACCGATCAGCATGACCAGCCCGATCTGGGCGTAGACGTTGTTTTCGTAATGCCGGGCCCAGAGTGCGAGATAAGCGCCGAACACAGCCACGGGTGTGCCGAGCAAAACGCTGAACGGAAGCGACCAGCTCTCATACTGTGCGGCGAGTATGAGGAACACGAATAGCAGAGAGAGGCCGAAGATAGCGGCAGCCGGAACGCCTTGCGAAGCTTTCTGTTCCTGGAAAGACATCCCGGAGTAATCAAAGCCCATCTGCGCGGGCATGGTCTGGCGAAAGACTTGTTCGAGGGCCGCCGTGGCCTGGCCGGAGCTATAGCCGGGCTTCGCGGCGGCATTGATCTGCGCCGCGTGGTACTCGTTGTAGCGCATGGTGAATTCGGGGCCGGAGATCGTTTGCAGCTTCGTAACGGCGCGCAAGGGAAGCATCTGGCCGCGATTGTTCGCGACGTAGAACTGGTTCATGTCCTCGGCCTTTGTCCGATAAGCGCCTTCGGCTTCGACATAGACCTGCCACTGGCGGCCGAACCGGTTGAAGTAGTTGACCAGGTATCCGCCCATGAAGGTCTGGAGAGTTTGATACACATCGGCGATATTGACACCCTGGCGCTCTACTTTCGCGCGGTCAACGTCCACAAATTCCTGCGGGACCTCTGGCAGGTAAGACGTTTGGATGCCAGTGAGCTCGGGCCGTTTGCGGGCGGCTTCGATGAACTTGTTTACGTTAGTAGTGAGAAACGACAGGTCTGAACCGGAGCGGTCTTCGAGCATGAAAGTGACACCGCCGGATGTACCGACGCCGGGAATTGCGGGCGGCGCGAACGAGAATGCGATGCCATCCGGCACACCCCCGAGTGCCTCGTTAATGTGGCTGCGGATAGCGGTGTACTGTTCTTTTTGGCTCTTGCGCTGGTCCCAGGGCTTCTCCGTCACGAAGAAGAACGCACTGTATGTAGCTTGCACCCGGCTCAGGAGACTGAAGCCAATGACAGAGGTGCAGCCTTGAATACCCGGCGTATGAAGGATGGCGTCCTCTACTTTATGCGCGGCGGCGGTGGTCCGCTGTAGCGACGACGCGTTCGGAAGTTGCAGACTGACGTAAACGTAACCGTAATCTTCTTCGGGCAGGAAGGAGGATGGCAGCTTTGTGCCAAAGTACCAGGCCGCGCCGGTGATTCCGAGAAGGAACAACATGCTTAAGGCGGCACGCCGAATCAGCAGATGTGAAATGTGGATGTAGCCGTTCGTTGCACGTCCGAACATGCGATTAAACCAGTCGAAAAATCTTTGCAGAGGACCGTGCGATTTTTTCCTGGGTTTCAAAAGCATTGCCGCGAGTGCCGGGCTCAGCGAGAGCGCGTTGAAAGCCGAGAAGATCACGGAAATCGCTATCGTGACGGCGAATTGCTGGTACAAGCGCCCGGTAATGCCGGGGATGAAGATGGTTGGCACGAACACGGCCGTTAAGATCAGCGCTATCGCAACTACCGGACCGCCCACCTCTTCCATTGCTTTGAGCGCCGCGTCTTTAGGCGCCATGCCTTCTTCGATATGACGCTCGACGGCCTCAACAACCACGATGGCGTCATCGACGACCAGACCAATGGCCAGTACAAGCCCGAACAGAGAAAGCGTATTGATTGAGAAGCCCAGCATCGGGAAAACCAGAAAGGTTCCGATGAGCGATACAGGGACAGCCAGCAGCGGAATCAGCGTGGCGCGCCAGCCTTGCAGAAAGATGTAGACGACAAGCACGACTAGAGCGAGCGCTTCGAGCAGCGTCTTCAGAATGTCGAGCATCCCCGCGGTAACGGCTGCCGTGGTGTCAAGGCTGACGGTGTATTTCAGATTCTGTGGAAAGCGTTGACTCAGTGTTTGGATGCGGGCGCGCAATGCCTTCGCGGCTTGCACGGCGTTCGACCCGGGCAATTGATAGCAGGCGAGAATCGCGGAAGGCTTGCCATTATACCGGCCCGCCAAGTTGTAAGTTTGCGCTCCTAGTTCGATGCGCGCGACATCCTTCAAGCGCAGTGTCGAGCCATCGGGATTGGAGCGTAGGATGATGTTCCCAAAGTCGTCAGGCGAGACAAGACGGCCTTGCGTCCGCACCGTGTAAGTGAACTGCTGGCCGGGAGGAGATGGCTCACCCCCTACCTGTCCGGCGGGGTTTACCGTGTTCTGCGCATTCAGTGCCGCGACGATCTGCGGGACAGTGACTTGCAACTTAGCCAGCTGGTCCGGCTTGACCCACAGCCGCATCGCATATTGTCCCGCCCCGAAAACCTGGATGCGCGCAATGCCGGGCACTCGTGTCAGCTCATCGACTAAGTTGATATAGGCGTAGTTTGCAAGGAAGATGTTATCGTAACTTCCGTTGGGAGAGTAGAGGGCAATCAGAAGCAACGGCGCGGAGAGCGACTTCTGCACCTGCAGTCCGGATACATTGACCTGCGCCGGAAGCTGCGACTGCGCTTGCGAAACGCGCAACTGCGTGAGCACCTGGTCGATATTTGGATCGGTTTTGACGTCAAAGTTCACCGTGATAGACGTCTGGCCGTTGTTGGCGTTCACCGACTGCATGTAGTTCATGTTGTCTACGCCGCTGATCTGTGACTCAAGCGGCGTGGCGACAGATTGTTCTAATGTTTGAGCGTCCGCACCCGGATAAGTGGCCGTCACCTGAATTTCCGGCGGAACAATGCTGGGGAACTGCGCCACGGGAAGGCTGATAGCGGAGACCGCGCCGATGATCACCATCAGAATGGCGATCACCATCGCGACGATCGGACGATTTATGAAGAACTTAGACATGACTGCTAGTTGCCGCCGCTCGACTGCGGATTTGCTTGCACGCTTGGGGATGATTTCTCCCGGGTGGGATTCACAACCGAGCCGTCTTTAACCTTGTCAACGCCTTCTGTAATAACTCGTTCACCAGCACTCAGTCCGCTATTGATCACCCACATGTCACCGACACGGTCGCCGACCTCCACGGTGTGGATACTGGCCTTGTTCTGTTGATCAACCGTCGCGACCAGATATCGTCCCTGTAGCTGCGAAACGGCTCGCTGCGGCACAAGCAGAGCGTCGCGGTGCATGGCGGTCAGAGCCCGCACACGTCCAAATTGGCCTGGACGAAGCACGTTGCCAGGGTTAGGGAAGGAGGCGACCATGCGAATGGTGCCGGTCTGGGGATCTACCTGACGGTCGGCGAAAAGAACCCGGCCCTCATGCGGATAGATGTTCCCGTTTGAGAGAGTCAATTGCAGCGGGACAGAGCTATTTCTGCGGAGTAAATCAACGTTCTTCGCGTTCAGGCGGCCGGCAAGGAGCAGATATTCCTGCTCGGCGATTGGGAAGTAAACTTTGATGGGATTGACTTGTGAAACCGAGGTTAGAACCGTAGTCGGACCGACCAGGTTGCCGATCTGCGTGGTAGCTATTCCGGCGATGCCGTCTACAAGCGAGCGCACCTGGGTGAACCCTAGATTAAATTCCGCCGTTTCGACGTTCGCTTCCTGTGACTGCACGGTGGCCTGAGCGCTCTTAAGCGTGGCCTGTGCTTGCGATTCGTTCTGAACGTCGGTGTCGAGTTGTGATTGCGCGATCGCCCGTGCGGAAGCTAGAGGCCGGTCACGAGCGACGTTGATCGTGGCAAGACGAAGCGCCGCGTCCGCCTGTCCTACCTGGCCTTTCGCCTGCGCGAGTTGTCCTTTCGCCTGATCGAGGGCGGCCTGAAAGGTGCGGGGGTCGATTTGAAAGAGCACCTCGCCTTTGTGAACATACGAGCCTTCAAGATAGTTCTGCTTCACCAGATAACCGCTGACCTGCGGCTGAATGTTGGCGTTCACATAACCATCGAGCGTTGCTACCCAATCGCCGTAGATCGGTACGTTCTGTTGCACTACGGGAGCGACCTCTACATTCATCGGAGCCGGCTTCTGCTGCGATTTGTTCGAGGACGATCCGTTGGCTGAACAGCCGCACAGGGCGGAGAATGCAAGAAGAACGGGCAGCAGCAATTTAGCGCGTTCGCCTGGAGATAGATCAAGACCAAAAAAATTCATTGGATTTAGGCGGATGAAGTCGTGTGATCGCGGGCCGGAGCGCCTTCCGCTGTAAGTTTTGGGATGTCGCGAGTGGCGCTTAGTTTTCAAAAATATGAGACGGGCTCACAATTTATATCGTTCTGGTAAAATTTGAGTGCTCTCTCATGAAGTGTGTCATTGCCCTGATGGCGCTGAGTTTGGCAGCTGCCGTTGCGCAGGCCACTGGCCCGGTAAAGGCCACAGTGCATCACGCGAAACCGGTTTCAACGGCTAAAGCTTCGACCGCGAAGAGCACTCCTCCTTCTACGCGTTCTAAGGCCAAGAGTACCAAAGCCCAGCATATTGCCGCGGCAAGCGGCGCGGCAGGATCGAGAGGCTCGCACCGAGGGCGATATAGCAGGAGCCGTGTGGCGCGCGCTCGGGTACCGAGTTATCAAACACATCCCGACCCGGAGCGATATCAGGAAATCCAGAAAGCTCTTGCAGACCGGGGTTATTTGAAAAGCGAGCCGAACGGCCAGTGGGATAACGACTCGGTTGATGCTTTGAAACGCTTTCAGGCTGATCAGAAGCTGGTTACGGACGGCAAGATCAACGCCTGCACTCTAATGGGGCTCGGCTTAGGGCCGAAACACGATGGGGGCTCCGTCGCTTCGGCTGCGCCTCCACAAGCGCCACCACCAAGCGAGCAGAGCGCCGTTCCTCAGTAGATTTCTCTTCCCCTCACGGCACTTGTAAAGATTTCCTGCAGGGCGCGCGTGGAATTTGCGTCTCCTATTTGGAGCTCCGGGCATGGTAATCGGCGTACCACGAGAAATCAAAGACCACGAGACGCGGGTGGGTTGCGTCCCGAGCATGGTCATCGCTCTGCGCGAACGAGGGCACCAAGTACTCGTTGAAACGCAGGCGGGGGTCGGCAGTTCGATTACGGATGAAGAGTACGCGGAGGCCGGGGCTACTATCGTTCCAGCTGCCGTGGACGTATGGAATAAATCCGACCTGATCGCGAAGGTGAAAGAGCCGCAGCCATCGGAATACGGGTTCTTCCGGGCGGAGCTGATCCTATTCACTTATCTTCATCTTGCGCCTCTGCCGGAATTGACCGAAGCGTTATTGAAAGCGCGGGTGAGCGCGGTCGCTTACGAAACCATCCGCGAGCCAGATAACTCCCTTCCGCTTTTAACGCCGATGAGCGAAGTGGCCGGACGTATGGCAGTTCAAGTAGGGGCGCAATATCTGGAGCGTCCGAACGGCGGCCGTGGCATCTTGCTGGGAGGCATTCCTGGCGTGGCGCCCGCAAACGTCGTAGTGATTGGCGGCGGGATTGTCGGGCATAATGCGGCGAAGATCGCCTGCGGCCTAGGCGCAAATGTCACGATTATCGATCGTAACCTGAACCGGCTCCGCGAGTTGGACGATATATATTCCAATTCGATCCGCACGCTGGCTTCGAACATCTACACAATTCGAGAGGCCGTGACGCAGGCCGACCTGGTAATCGGCGCGGTTCTCATTCCGGGTGCATCCGCTCCCAAACTGGTCCGGCGCGACATGATTTCACGGATGAGACGGGGTTCCGTCGTGGTGGATGTTGCGATCGATCAAGGTGGGTGCATGGAGACATCGCATGCCACGACTCACACCGATCCGATCTACTATGTCGATGGCGTTCTGCACTACTGCGTTTCCAATATGCCCGCCGCCGTGCCCCATACATCGACATTCGGGTTGACAAACGCAACGGTTCCTTATCTGCTCGCCTTGGCGGATAAAGGACTAAAGCGCGCCTGCGATGAGAACGCCGCGATACGGGAAGGCGTGAATACGTTTCAGGGCGAGATTACTTATCCGGCGGTCGCGGAGTCGCAGGGCAAACTTTGGCGGGAGTTCCGATCTATCGTTTAAGTTGCGTTCGGGCGTATCATGTAGTGAATAAACAAAGGGAAGAGGTTTAGTCAAATGCACGTGAAGTTACTTGTAGCCACATGCTGCGTCTCGCTGTTGCCCTTGTCGGCGGCTTTCGGCGCTCCGCTGGGCATTTCGCAGCTGGTTGTATTCGGGGACAGCCTCTCCGATACGGGCAATGCCGCTTTTGGCACGCTCGGCATTCTGCCGGGACCTGCCACTAACTATGCGTCGGGCGAGTTCACCGATGGCCCGTCAACCAGTCCCTCGACCACCGGGCCGCAAGGGATCTGGGTTGATCAGATTGCGCCGAAGTTAGGCGTACCAGTACCGCAAGCGGCATACGCGACTTCTGGCGGAACCGATTACGCAGTCGGTTCGGCTGACACGGGAATCAACAAGTCTTTCCCCGGTATTCTTCAAGCCCCCTACGTTACTCAACAGGTGGGGAGTTATCTGTCGTCGAACAAGCCCTCCTCGACTTCTCTGTATAGCTTCTGGGCTGGCGCGAACGACATTGCAGACATGAAAAGCCCCCAGACGGCAGCCGACAACATCTACAACAATATCCTTTCCCTGGCGCAGGCGGGCGGCAAGAATTTCTTATGGTTCAATTTGCCTCCGCTTGGCCAGACACCAGCCGCGATCTCTCAGGGCCCCGCTTACATTGTGGGTGGCGATGCGGCAGCCGCGGCGTTTAATGCCGAGTGGCAGACCGATATCGGTCAGTTGATGAGCCAAGGCATTTTTGTGATCGGCGTGGATACTGCTTCAATCTTTAACCGAGTTACAGCCGATTTCGAGAGTGGCTGCACTGTGGGAGCTAGCGATCCGTACTGCTTTGCGAACATCACGCAGGGAGCGCAGGGCCAGTCGGTCGATCCGAACACATATCTGTTTTGGGATAAAGAACATCCGACCACGGCGGGGCAAGCACTAATAGCCGATTTGGCCTATAGCGACATCGTTGCTACTCCGGAACCGGCGAGCATAACTTTGGCCTTTCTGGGAATTGCAGGGCTCGGGTTAGCGGGTTTTCGCTCGCGTCGGAGTTAGGCGGCCCGAGTAACCGACCTGGAGTAACCGAAATGAGATTGCCAGGGTCAAACAGCCAGCACGCCCGATGAACCCTGACAACTCTACAGCCCCCGCTAAAAGAGCTGGATTTCGCTTGCACTGGCCTGAGATCAAGGGACTCTTAGTAGAGAGCGGGAGCAAGTGGAGCCAGCACAACGCTCCGCGGCTTGGTGCTGCACTGGCGTTCTATTCACTGTTATCGCTTGCGCCGTTGCTGCTAGTGCTGGTTTCCATCGTAGGACTGGTATTCGGGCATTCGGCGGCACAGCGCGATACGGTACAGCAGGTTCAGGCGCTTATGGGTCCAGCCGCGAGCAACGCGGTAAAGGCCTTCGTCGAAGGCTCGCGCAACACCAGTCATGGCGTAATCGCTACAATCGCCGGTCTTATCACGTTGCTCTTCAGTGCT
>JALYVD010000189.1 GCA_030853405.1 Acidobacteriota bacterium
TCCAGACACTTCCTAAACGGGAACTGACCCACGTCTTCCCAGGTTCTTGGATCGATGCGAGTTTTGATGTCTGGATTGGAGCGGAAGAGGACAACTTAGCCTGGGAGCACCTTCTCGAAGCTCGCAAGATGTTCGACCGCGTGCTTGCTTCCAAGCGCGCTGTGAAACTCACGAAGGAAGCGAAGGAACTGGCATGGGAAGAACTGCTTATTGCAGAGGGGAGCGACTGGTGCTGGTGGTACGGCCCCGAACACGCTTCGGCGAACAAAGGCGAGTTCGATCAGCTGTATCGGGATCATTTAGCCAATGTCTACCGCTTATTAGGGAAAGAAGTACCGGCTCCGCTTTCGGAACCCATCGTGAAGGAGCCCGCGCTTTCGCCCCATGAGCAGCCGAGCGGGTTCATCCAGCCGCGGATTGACGGGAAGATTTCATCTCGTGCCGAATGGGCGGGCGCCGGGCGTTACCGCGTTCATCCTCGATCCGGAGCGATGCACAGCCAGCGCTCCCCAGTTCACGACCTGCACTATGGAACCGATGGACAGAACATGTACTTCCGAGTGGACTTCACCGAGTCTCTCTCGGGAGAATCTGGCATCGAGTGTTGCGTCCGCTTACGAAACCCCAGCGGGGAGCGGTTTGAAGTTCGGGCACTGAGCCGCTCTTCAGGGACTTGTGAACTGGATTCCGATCTTCCTGACTCCTCCTTTATCGCGGTGGTGGACGAACTCTATGAAGCCAAAATATCCATGTCGGCTCTCCACATCAGGCGTGGAGAATCCTTGTTCTTACAGATATCGGTTTCCCGCGACGGTCTGCCGGTTGCCTTTATACCGGCGCACGGCGAATTGGAAATACAGTCGGGCTTAATGGCGACGTACGCGTTCTGAACCGTGATTACGGCGCAACGATAGGCTTGCTGTACTGATTGAGCCAATCGATCACCGTTGAGTACCAGAATTGGCTGTTCTGCGGCTTCAGAACCCAATGTCCTTCGTCGGGAAACTGAATAAGTTTCGATGGCACGTTCATTTCCTGCAGAGCCGTGAAGAGCTGTTCACCCTGCCCGACAGGCACACGGTAATCCAGTTCGCCCTGCACAACGAGCGTGGGCGTTTTGAAATTCTTGACATAAGAGCTAGGCGACCACTTCTGATACAGTTCCCGATTCTCCCAAGGGAAGCCTTGAAACTCCCACTTCGGAAACCAAAGTTCCTCCGTGGTTCCCGTCTCGCTCGCCAGGTCGTAAACACCGTCATGGGAAACTAGCGCCTTGAAGCGATCAGTATGCCCCAGGATCCAATCGATCATGTACCCTCCATACGACCCCCCAGCCGCCACGATGCGGTCCTTATCTACATACGGAAGAGTACTCACATAATCAACCGTCGCCATGATGTCATCGTAAGGACGTCCTCCCCAATCGCCGTTGACCGCATCCGTAAAAGCCTGCCCATAACCGATGGATCCGTGCGGGTTCGGCAGCACGACGACATAGCCGGCCGCGGCGAACACCTGAGCGTTCCAGCGGTAGCTCCATGCCTCTCCCCAATCGCCCTCCGGACCGCCATGAATCTGAATCAGAACCGGATACTTGCCGTTGGGATTGAAATTCGGCGGCTTCACAATGAAGCTTTCAATCTTTGCTCCCTCGGCGCCGTCAACCGAGATACTTTCGAGCCCAGTCAGTTGGTAGCCGTTCAGAAGGCTGTCATTCAAATGCGTAAGCGGGATACCTTGTCTGTCCTTCGACACCGCTTTGTAGATCTCGGCCGGATGCGAGCCGCTCTGGTCCAGATAGATCATGATCTTGTCGTCGGAAGTGAACTGCACATTCGAGATGGAAGATCGCCCTTGGGCAATCGTGCGCATAGGGCCGCCCTCGGCAGGCATCATCAACAGTGGATTTGTACCATGGTCGTCAATCGTTATAAAGATGCGCTTCGAATCCGGCGACCAGGTGTAGCTCTCGACCCACCGGTCCAGCGTGTCGGTCAGCGTGTTCATTTTTCCGGATTGGAGATCTAGCACTGCAAGGCGCCATTGATCGCTCTCGTACCCGCCGCGAATTTGAGTGCGGTAAGCGAGATACTTTCCATCGGGCGAATACAGCGGCCCCTCGTCCGCTCCCGGATTCGTTGTAATGCGCTGGGCCACACCCCCTGCCGCCGGCACTGTAAACAGATCCGAATTCGTGCTAGTCGATAGATCGCGGTCTGTATTGGCGACGTAAGTGATTTGAGTGCTGTCGGGTGAAAAGACATAGCCTTCAGGACCCCCGAGCGAAAACGGCGGCACATTGAGGTCACCCGGCGTCAGGTCACGTATTTTCCCGGTACCGTCGGCAGCCTGGATAAGTAAGTGTTGACGCCGCTTTCCTTCATATTGTGTCCAGTGCCGGTAGAGCAGCGACGTATACACGCGAGCATGCATCTTAGAGGCGGATTCCTGGTCGGCAGCGGCTTTATTACAAGCGGCATCGTAGTCCGCGCCGGGAGTTGCGTTTGCGGGTGCGCAGCTCGGATACACGGCGCTGGTAGACAAGATCAACTTGCCATCAGGCGAAACAAGAACCCCGTCCGCTCCCGTTTGAACCGTAGTGATCTCCCTCTGATCGCTTCCGTCGGGGTTCATCGACCAGATTTGAGATTGGTCTTTCCGGTCCGAGACAAAAAAGATGCGCTTTGAATCTGGTGACCAGCGCGGTCGAACGTTTGAATTGCCCTCCACCGTCAGCTTGAGGGGTGATCCGCCATCGACGGGAACCACATAAATCTGCGTCGGTTTCGCATCGGCGGGCAGATCCACTGCCGACACCGTAAACGCAACCGTTTTGCCATCCGGCGACAACTGTGGATCGTCAATTCGTGCAATCTTCATCATCGCGTCGAATGTGAACGGAGCCTTTTGGGCGAAAGCGGCGGACAGGCTGAGTGCGCCGGCGATAAGCGCGCTGAGCGCGGTGCTTCGCATGACTCTCATTCTATCGGCGCTTACTGGAATCAACTCCCGGGTCACGCGGGCTCTTCTTGAGGGCAGCGTATGAACGCCAAGCTCATGCTCACAACGGCTGACCTTGGGGTATACTCGTTAGACTTTCTGGAGGACGAGTGCATGTCTGAAATACCGGAACTCGTTCCCGTTCAGTTGCGAGCGGCTGCCCTGGACGACGCCCCGGCAATGACTCGCCTACTGGAAGGCGATACGGCGTTAGCTCTGCAGACCGCAACCATGCCGATTCCGTACAACATTGAGGCTGCCCATTGCTTTCTGCGTACCGCAGATCTGCAGTCCATTTTTTCGATTGTTGTGAAAAACGAACTGGTTGGGATGATCGGCATAATTCCGAGTCCTGAACCGGTTGAGATTGGCTACTGGATCGGTCGCATGCACTGGGGACAAGGCTACGCAAGTGAGGCCATCGGCTTGCTCCTCCAAGAAGCACGGCGGCGCGGGATAACGCGATTGGCGGCTGAGGTGTTCCCCGATAATCTAGCTTCGATGCGAGTCCTGCAGAAGAACGGATTCGTGAATCTTGGGAAGGTTCAAAGACACTTGCCGCAGCGTGGTGGGTCGCGGTACCTGATCCGCTTTCAGCGCGAACTATAGACGTCGCGAGAAACACTCTGGGCCATCTCTTACCGCGCTTGCCAATCGAGTGAATAGATCTCCTGCGTACCCCGTAGCAACATGGGCGAATTGTCCGGCGTCAGCCCAAACCAGAGGCCTCCTGCTCAGCCGGTATTTTTCATGTCCTTTAGGGGAACCACCTGCTCCACACTGTGATCGTGTACGCGCACGCGCATCAGAGATGCCTCGGGTCCGATCCTATAGAAATAAACGTAGCGTCCATCTGTTGACCACTTCAGCCAACCTATATCGCTTCTGACCAGTTCCGCCCACCGTTGGGATCTGACATCGAAGAGCATGAGCGCGTGCGAATCCAACGTTCGCGCCACAATGTATTCCCCATCGGGTGACCATTCGCCTTCCCAGAGTCCTTCAGAGCCGGGCAGTGCGACGGTTCGGTGGGTTCGCAAGTTCAGCAGAACGATTCCGCGTGGCGCAGTCTCGAGCCAGTTGAGATAACCAAAAATCAGCGACTTGCCATCCGGCGACCAGCTAGGATGCTGCTGATTGTGCGGTTCCTTCAGGAGCGGCTCGGGTGTGCCGCCGTCGCTCGAGACCGCATAGATCCGCGTGGGACTGCCTGGCGAGATGCCCATAAACGCAATTTGGCCGCCGTCGGGAGACCAGTAGGGATGAAAAATCTGCATCGGGGGACGCGTGAGCCGCCGCCGCTCGCTGCCATCAATCCTGCTGCGCCACAGAGCCCCTTCCGGGAAGCTGACGTAAGTGACCCATCTACGGTCTCGGGAAAAATCGACACACTCAGCCGAGATGCCCGACAAGTACGGTAACCAGTGATGCGACTGATCATAACGCACTAACTCGCCGTGCAATTGTTGTCCGACGATGAATAGCTTTTTGCCGTCGGGGCTAAATACAGG
Organism: Acidobacteriota bacterium; assembly: GCA_030853405.1. Lineage (GTDB taxonomy): Bacteria > Acidobacteriota > Terriglobia > Bryobacterales > Bryobacteraceae > Bog-105. The sequence continues at coordinate 4,512 of JALYVD010000189.1, forward strand.
CGCGAGCGAGTTCAGCTGTCCCGAAGTAAGCTGCATTGGTTCGGAGCCAAAGCTGCCGAGCCAGCGACGCACTCCGCGCGGTTCTCGAGCGGCCCAAACC
>JALYVD010000218.1 GCA_030853405.1 Acidobacteriota bacterium
AGAAGAGCTTCGCAGCCGAGATCCTGCACGAACGTGGTCTACGCCTTTCGGCGGTACGCGAAGAGATAGCCCGGTCGGCTTCTGAAAAAACCAGCACGACCCGCCCGAAAGAAAGCTCGCTGCTGGCTGAGTTCAGCCGTGATTTGACGCAGGCGGCGGTCGATGGAATGCTCGATCCCCTGATCGGGCGAGATACCGAAGTGGATCGCGTAGTGCAAATCCTATGCCGCAGAACTAAGAATAATCCGGTACTTATCGGTGAGCCGGGCGTCGGCAAGACTGCCATCGTAGAGGGTTTGGCACAGCGGATTGCGGATGGCGACGTGCCGTCGTTCTTGTCCGACAAACGCATCCTGGCCCTGGATCTCTCATTGATTGTCGCGGGCACCAAGTATCGCGGCCAGTTTGAAGAGCGGCTGAAAACCATCATGAAAGAATTGATGGACAATCAAAACGCCATCATCTTTATCGATGAACTGCATACATTGGTAGGAGCTGGATCGGCCGAGGGTTCGCTCGACGCTGCGAATATCCTGAAACCCGCCTTATCGCGAGGGGAAATCCAGTGCATCGGCGCCACAACGCCTGCGGAGTACCGCAAGTCGATTGAAAAGGACCGCTCGTTGGAGCGCCGCTTCCAAGCGGTTAAGGTTCCGCCGCCGACCGAAACCGATGCCATTCGCATCTTGTTTGGGATCAAAGAACGGTACGAGAAATTTCACGCCGTAGCCTATACAGATGAGGCGATCGAATCGGCAGTCTACACCTCCACGCGCTTCATTCCAGACCGCTTTCTGCCAGACAAGGCTATCGATCTGATCGACGAGGCTGGCGCCAGGATCAAACTGCGCCAGACGACACTCCCCTCAGAGGTCGCGGAAATCCAGAAGCGCATCAAATTCATCGTGCATCGCATGGAGAACGCGATTGCGAATCACGAGTTTGAGAAAGCGCGCTTCTACTCCGATGAGGAGCGGAAGGAACGCGAGAACCTTCGGCAGCTTCGCGAGAAGTACAACCTGGACGATACTTCGACGGGTGTAGTGACCAAGGACGATATTGAAGATGTGGTGGCGCGCTGGACAGGCGTACCCATGACATCCATCAAGGAAGAAGAGATCAACAAGCTGCTCCGGATTGAGGAGGAGTTGCACAAGCGGGTGATCAGCCAGGAAAAGGCCATTTCAGCTCTTTCACGGGCGATTCGCCGGTCGCGTGCAGGTCTGAAATCGCCGAAGCGACCTTCCGGGTCGTTCCTGTTCCTCGGGCCGACGGGTGTCGGTAAAACCGAAGTCGCCCGGGCGCTTGCCGGGTTCCTGTTCGGCAGCGAGAAATCGCTGATCCGCTTCGATATGTCGGAGTTCATGGAGAAGCATTCGATCTCTAAATTGATTGGATCGCCTCCCGGATATGTGGGCTACGAAGAGGGCGGCCAATTAACGGAACGGGTCAAACGCGCCCCTTATTCGATCATTTTGCTTGACGAAATCGAGAAGGCGCATCCCGACATCTACAACATTCTGTTGCAGGTGTTTGAGGACGGCCAGCTTACGGACGGACTCGGGAACACGGTCGATTTTAAGAACACGATCATCATTATGACTTCGAATCTGGGAGCGCGATTCCTGGATAAACGCAGTCAGATCGGGTTCTCCGCGCCTTCCGGGGTTCCGCAAAAGATCGAAGACCAGGTAATGAGCGAGGTGAAGCGGGCGTTCAACCCCGAGTTCCTCAACCGTCTCGATGAAGTGATTCTGTTCACGTCGCTGGTTGACGAGGATTTGATCCAGATCATCGACCTCCTGGTCGAGCAGATCAACGTCAATCTGGTTTCGAAGCAGCTTAAGATTCATCTGCAGCCAGATGCGGCGAAGTACATTCTCGATAAAACTTGTGCAGATCGTAGCTACGGCGCACGTCCGCTGCGGCGAGCTCTTCAGAAGTACATCGAAGACCCACTATCGGAAGCTCTTATCCAGGGCTCGCTTCCCCGCCCCGGGGAACTTGAAGTCTACCTGGGTGAGAACGGTATATACTGCCGTCAGGTTGGCGATCTGGAAGCTGAACCGGTTGTGGCTGGAAGCGGCGAAGATGTCCCGGCCGTGCGTGCCGCCACTCCGCTGTATATGTTCTAAAGCTGATTTCAAATGAATGAGGCGGGGCTTCGGCTTCGCCTTAGTCAGTCACGCTGAACTCGATTGTTCGAGCGCTCATCTGATTTCCCCGCCGTACTTCCACATAAACGTTCCACTGGCCAGCCACGGGAAATACCGGGTTAGCCAGGTAGATACCCGGAGCGGTCGCCGGAGCCTGGAAAACTTTAGTGTCCTTGCGATCGGTGGTCTCGATCTGCAACGTAACCTTCGCGTCTGGCAGCGGTTTATGCAGGGCGTCCACAACTGAAATCTGAAAAGGGACGGAAACGCCGGCCTGGAGTTTGGCCTGCGGTTCGAAACGGATGTCGAAATTGCCTTCGCGAACCTGCGCGAGACAAAGGCCTACGGAACACAGAAGCAAGGCGAGGAGTTTCACGAATCCATTTTATCTGTTTAAGTTGACTGGCTCGATACAATCGTTCCGATGACTGACGTATTTCGGCTGGATGGAAAGACCGCCCTTATCACCGGTGGGGCAAGCGGAATCGGCGAAGCAACGGCACGGACCTTCGCAGCGGCTGGGGCCAGGGTTCTGATCGTGGATCTGGATGAAGCCCGTGCAAAAAAATGTGCCGAATCGATTCCCGGTTCGCTAAGCTTTACCTGCGATATCGCCGATGAGAATCAAGTAAGGCGGTTGTTCACATCCATCGAGTCCTTGGACATTCTGGTCAATTGCGCCGGGATCGGACTGGTGGGGAATGTGGAGGAGACTGACGAGCAGGATTTTCGACGGCTGTTTCGAGTGAACGTGGATGGAACCTTCCTCATGACCAGGGCCGCTCTACCGTTATTGAAGCGGTCGCATGGATCCGTATTGAATTTAGGGTCGGTAGCCGGTCTTGTCGGGGTAAAGCGCCGTTTCGCCTATTGCGCTACTAAAGGAGCGGTGATGGCCATGACTCGTCAGTTGGCCGTCGATTACCCGACGGAAATCAGGGCGAATTGTATCGCCCCGGGAACGGTGGATAGCCCATTTGTCGAAGGGTATCTGGAAAAATACCACCGGAACGAGAAAGAAAAGGTCCGTCTGGAACTCAATGAGAGACAGCCGATTGGGCGGCTGGGACGGCCGGACGAAATCGCCAATTTGGCGTTGTACATCTGTTCCCCGGCGGCGGAGTTTATGAACGGCTCGGTGGTTACGATCGACGGCGGCTGGACGGCGGCTTAAGGAATCTTAACCGACGCGACGGCCTGGAAATATTTTGCGTTGACTGAATTAGCGGAACTACTTAGGATATAAGTAATCCTGATCGCGCTCCTTCTTAGCGTGGCGCGGCGGCAAATGGCGATTTGAGTTTTGATGGGAACGTCCTTGATGATCGAAAGTGTTGCACGATGAACGTCCGCAAATTGGCGGGACTGGTTTTCTGCCTGACGGCGCTTCTGGTAGCACCGATGCCGGGGGCACAGACGGCGACACCCGTCTCCGCCAAGAGACACAGGCATAAAAAGCATCCGCACAGGGCTGCCGTTGCGGTAAGTTCGGCGGTAGTTACTTCCGCCAGGACGGGACACTCGGTCGCGAGGACAACCATACAGGCTGCCGTTCTTCGCAGCGATGCGCCAACTCAGTTACGGGTTGCTCGTGCGCGTCGGCGGCATGGACGTAAGGTCCTCGCAAGCCCATGGACGGAACCTACTTACGCGGATTCAACTGTCGGCGACAACGCGGATGGAGAGGACCTGGTCGTACGTAAGGCGGCGGTTGATGCCTTGGGTCCTTATAACGGGACAGTAGTGGTGGCCGATCCAACCACGGGGCGGCTGCTTAGCGTCGTGAACCAGAAACTAGCCTTGAAGGGCGCTTTTCAACCTTGCTCCACCGTCAAGATTATGGTTTCCCTCGCATCCCTAAGCGAGGGTATTGTCAATCCGAACGCTCCGGTGCACCTGACGCGCAGGTTCTCGATGGACATGACCAGGGCGCTCGCGATGTCCAACAACATGTATTTCGCTCACATGGGCCAGGAACTTGGGTTTGAGCGGGTCGAGAAGTACGGCAAGATCTTCGGGCTCGGCGAGAAGGCCGGCCTCGACATACCGGGTGAGGAAGCGGGTTATCTGACGAGTGAACCGCCTCAGACGGGTGTTGGCATGATGACGAGTTTCGGCGATGGAATCCGTCTGACCCCACTTGAACTGACGAGTATCGTCAGCGCGGTTTCAAATGGGGGCACGATGTACTACCTTCAGTACCCGCGCACCACGGAAGAAGTCGAGAAATTCGTCCCCCGCATTAAGCGAACGCTGGGCATCGGCGAGCTGATTCCACAGATCAAACCAGGCATGATGGGCGCGGTTGAATACGGCACGGCAAGACGGGCGAATCTCGATCCAAGCGAGTCGATCTATGGCAAGACGGGTACCTGCACCGATACCGCTCAACCTGGTGTTCACTTGGGTTGGTTCGGGTCGTTCAACGAAGTCGGCAAGAATA
>JALYVD010000245.1 GCA_030853405.1 Acidobacteriota bacterium
TCACTGTCCTTCAGAAATGAGTTTCGCGGCATTCTTTCCGTCATGACCGAGACTATCGCGTCGGTCAGCGCTTCGAGCCGCACCAGCGTGGAGCAGCTCCAATCTATCGAGAAGAATCTTCAAAGCGCGACCGAAGTGGTCGAGCTAAAACTCCTACGGAACAAGCTCGTCGGCTGTCTGGCGCTTGTTCGTAACGAGAGCGCCCGCGTACGCTTGGAATCCGATCAACTGGTTAAATCGCTCAAAGCTTCTGTTGTACGTGCCAGTACACAGACCAATCCTTTTCTGGCGGGCCTGCCCGCGGATTCCGCTACCGGTCTCTCAGGCGCCGGGGCCGCCCAGCAGTTGATCGCGAAACTGCTTTCCGAAGAAAAAGCCGTTGTGGTCGCGATGCTCCTCTTAGACCAGCTTCCAGCGTTGAACAGCCGTTTTGGGCGCGCCGTCGGCGACGAGGCTCTACTCATGACAGCCCAGTACCTTGCAAACGAACTCGCCGAATACGGTGCGCTCCTCCGCTGGAACGGGCCCGCGTTTGTGCTGATTGCCGATGAGTCCCAGACCGCCTTCGACGCCGTGGAACACCGTATAAAAGAAGTAGGAGGCACCCGGTTTGACCGCGACATCAAAGTGGATCAGCGTTCAGTCCACTTCAACATCACATTTTCCTGGACTGTCCACCGCGTTAAAGCAGCCGAATCGGCGGAAGACATCGCCCGCAAAATGGACGCATTCGCTTCAGCCAGAATGGGCTGATCTTCGGCGCCAAAAGCCTTGCCCGCGCTATCGGCTCGACATTCAACGGAACTGAGAGCAGCCCTGGGCCGTAGGCATTGGTAGACTGGAGTTACTTTCGAGTGAGCACTACTTCTACCTTTACTCCCACTTCTGCCTTCGACGAGTCAGCGTTGGTGGCTCAAGCAAAAGCGGGGAACATGGAATCGTTTTCGGATCTGGTCAAGCACTATGACCGGCGGATTTTCCGCATGGCCAAGCAGATCACCCAAAACGACGACGATGCCGAAGATGTGCTTCAGGAAACCTTTCTCAAGGCCTACACGCATCTGGACGACTTTCAGGGGAACTCGAAGTTCTATACCTGGCTCGTGAGGATTGCCGTCAATGAAGCCCTGATGAAGTTGCGGAAGCGGCGTTCGGATCGTACTGTTCCCCTTGACGAACCCATTGACACGGGTGAAGACGAGGTAGTCCGCGAGATTGCCGTTTGGGAAGAGAACCCGGAGCAGCGCTACTCGCGAGAAGAACTTGGGACTATTCTCGACGAAGCGATCGACAGTTTAAAGCCAGCTTACCGAACCGTTTTTATTCTTCGCGACATCGAAGAAATGTCCATAGAGGAGACGGCTGAGGTTTTGAAATTATCTATATCTGCAGTCAAAAGCCGGCTGTTGCGAGCAAGGCTCCAGCTTCGCGAAAAGTTGACGCGGCTTTTCAAGCGAAAGGGGGAAGACGCGCTTGCTTACCTGTAAGGATTTCCTCCACGAGTTAACGGACTATCTTGACGAGAGTCTGGATCCGCAACTCCGGAGCGAACTACAAAAGCACGTGAACGAGTGCCCCAACTGCTGGGTGCTCTGCGATACCACCGAGAAAACTCTTAAGGTTTTTAAGGGCATGGAAGCCAAAGCGGTCCCGCAAGACATTCAGTCGCGATTACTTGCCGCGCTGGCAAGGAGAATCGCCGACAAGGGCCCGATTTGAGCCGCTGTCAACGTCCGGAAATTAGCGGGCGTGATTCGGGACCGGCGGCCCTGAGAAGTTGAAAATGGCCAGGAACCGCTTCTTCTGCTCCGGACTAAGCACTCTCAGAATGTTTTGTTTGCCGGTGTTCGCCACGTCTTCACGCTCTTCTTCGATGTTCTGGTAATACTTAGCGTAGTCATCCAGTTCCTTCGCGATAGTTTTTTCCTGCTCAGGACTTAGGTGCAATTCCGCCCTCAGTTGGTCTAGTGTAAGTTGGGGAGTCGCCAGTGTCGTCCGAATCCTGGTATGGAAGAAACTGCTGGTGGCTACAATCCCAAATGCCAGACCGCAAACGAAAATCAACGCAAAAATTATAAGTACTTTGGGATTGGACCAGCCTGCGTCATTGTGTCGAAGGATCTGAAACCGAGTTGTAGCTGGCGAAGAGATGGCGAATGTCCTCAGTGCGAAGCGAAGTTCTCTAGAACAGCGTCTCGCTGTTGCGTCTGGTCGCCCGTGACCGGCGCATCGTAATGGAAGCTCTGTGCAATCATGCTGTCTCCCCGTAGATGGCCATCCCTGCTTTCATGGGCAACCACGTAGGAGCCAAGAACAATTACTATGGCGAAAGAGGCGTAGGCCAAGCGAGTGCCGAAGGCAGAATAGATAAACGCCGACCAGATGGAATCCTTCGTCCGCTCCTCAATCCGCTGCATCACACGGGCATAAAAGCCCGCGCTTGGCTCGAACGCCCCTGGCGCTTTCAGTGAATGAAGCATCTGGGCTTGCTGTCTCATCGTCTCCAACTCGGAAGAACACTCAGAGCAAGACGAGACGTGCTCGCCAATTTCATCGTGTCTTAGAATAGACCGATCCGCCCCAAGCAACTCTTCCAACTGATCCCGAATGGACCCGTGCATAATCCCCTCAAAAAACTAAGTATCCGCTTAAACTCAACTCTACAACCTAAACTGCTGCCTTGAAAGCACTAAATCTCAGGAGGCGTTAACGGCGTTCGCGTCAGCCTCTCCGCCGCCTTTACCAGTTTCTGCCGTGCCCGAAAGAGTTTAACCTTTATGGTGTTCTCGTTCATGCCGGTCATCTGAGACAATTCTTCCACTGAATGCCCCTCCACTTCCTTAAGGAGAAGCAGCGAACGGTCTTCTTCCGAAACTTTCGCCAGCAGCTTAACTACCAAATCGTGCTGCGCCAATCGATGGTCCACGGCTGGCGACTGGTCCGTCGCGGGCTCAGAGTTCTCCAGCCGCTGGGACTCTTCCGCCGAAAAGTCGCTTTCATAAACCAGCTTGCGAACCCGCTTCTTCCGAAGATAGTCGTAGCACTCATTTACCGTAATCTTGTAAATCCAGGTAAGAAGTGAACTCTGGAAATTGAAGTTTTTGATAGAAAAGTAGATCTTGGCGAAGACCTGCTGCGAAATGTCCTCGGCATCGTTCCGGTTCCGCAGGATTCCATAGATGATGGAAAAGACTTTAGCTTGATAGCGGTCCACGATTTCGCGGAACGCCATCTCATCTTGGGCCTGCACCCGCCGGACTAAGGCGGCTTCATCGCTCGTTCGATGATCCAATTTTCTTTTCGCTTGGGTCGATTCTCCGGCTACTGCCGGGAATGCGATGGTAGTCGTGAGACCGCTCATACATGGCGACCGACGCGGCATGCTCCCCGCAGGTTCCAAAAACCTGCTTCATGAACGGGTCAACACGTCCGATTATCGCAGAACCTACTGGAGAGGCGGGCGCACCCTACCCAAGCCCAAAATCATCACATTGAGTGAAATTGGTTGTACACTAGTGGTCAGCCACATCTGTTTTAGGAGATTTGAATGATTCAGCTAACCGATACCGCCATTACTAAGGTCACCGAAATTCTAACCATGCAGGAGCCCAAGCCGGCTGGGCTGCGGATTTCCGTTGTTGGTGGGGGCTGTTCAGGCTTCAGCTACTCAATGGCGTTCGAGAATACGCCAAACATGCTCGACAAGACGTATGCTTTCGGCGATCTCAAGGTTTTCGTTGATTCCGCCAGCATGTTGTATCTGGACGGCGCGGAAGTCGATTACGTCGAGACTCTCGAAGGTTCGGGCTTCAAGTTCAACAATCCACAGGTGAAATCGACCTGCGGTTGCGGCAGCTCGTTCAGCGCATAAACGAGAGCACATAGGGATTTCGAAGGCCGAGGGGCTCCGCGTCCCTGCGGCCTTTCGCTATTTTGGGAGTGCCATGCTCCACGACCTTCTTACTGAAACCTCGCATCCTGCCTCGGCGGAAATCGACTCGCTACCCACCCGCGAGATGCTCGGAATCATCAACGCGGCGGATCAAGAAGTCGCGCTTTCCGTGGAGCGCGAATTGGGCCATATCGCGGAGGCGGTAGATGCTATTGCGGAACGGCTTGAAAAGGGCGGCCGTTTGTTCTATCTCGGTGCTGGTACCTCAGGCCGCCTAGGTGTGCTGGACGCCTCCGAATGTCCCCCTACTTTCAACACCTCACCCGAACTGGTGCAGGGAGTGATCGCGGGTGGAGACTACGCGCTGCGCAAGTCTGTCGAAAAAGCCGAGGACGATCCGGAGCAGGGCAGCGGAGACCTCCGCTCTAGAGGTTTCTCCGCCGCCGATGCTCTCGTCGGAATCGCGGCCAGCGGGCGAACGCCTTATGTGCTTGGGGGGCTCACCTATGCCCAGTCTATAGGTGCTTTGACAATCGGCCTCAGCTGTACTCCCAACTCGGAAGTGGCTCAGGCTTCTCAAATTGCAATCACGCCAGTTCCAGGTCCCGAGATTGTCACTGGGTCCACCCGCATGAGAGCGGGAACCGCCACCAAACTCGTTCTGAATATGTTGAGCACCGGCGTAATGATCCGGCTTGGCTACGTCTACGGCAATCTGATGGTGAACGTGCAGCCCACCAACGAGAAGCTTGCAGACCGCGCCCGGCGCATCATCGCGTCTATTACCCACGTGCCTTATGATGAAGCTTCGCGGCTGCTGGCGGAAGCCGGTTCCGTTCGCGTTGCGATCCTCATGCGGGAAAAAAGCTTGTCCCGGCAGGAAGCCGAAGAAAGCCTAACCGCTGCGAAAGGCCGACTGCGGTTAGCGCGCTGAGTTTCTCCAGAGAACGGCCAACATGGACAAATTCAAAATAGTGGGCGGTACACCGCTGAACGGCGAGATTCGTGTGAGCGGCGCCAAAAACTCCGCCCTGCCCGTCCTCGCCGCTTGCCTCTTGACCGAAGAACCCGTACTCCTGCACCGCATCCCTCAGGTGAAGGACATCGGCACTATGCAGTCACTCCTTTCTTACACCGGTGCGCACGTTTCAGATCAAGACTCGGGCAATGTCTCGGTTCATGCTAAATTGCTGGACCGCCCGGAAGCGCCGTACGACGTTGTGAAGACGATGCGCGCATCCAGCCTGGTTTTAGGTCCCTTAGTAGCCCGGACGGGGCGCGCCCGTGTTTCGATGCCGGGGGGTTGCGCCATCGGTGCTCGCCCAATTAATCTCCATGTCAACGCCCTCGAACAACTGGGCGCGACAATTGAGCAGTCTCACGGTTATGTAGAAGCGCAAGCTCCCGACGGTCTTCG
>JALYVD010000257.1 GCA_030853405.1 Acidobacteriota bacterium
GCCTCGGGGGGCCAATAGGCGCAGTCGAGTTGCAGAAAAACTGAACTATAGGGCAGGGTTGAATTCGTCTTGACGATCAGGACGTGAAACGTCCGGCTGACCTGGTCAAGCTTGTTTATGATCTGCAGGTGCGGAAGCACGGTGACAGTGCGGTCCTGCAGCACACCGGAGAGCGCATCGCGAAATCCAGAGATACCTTGCGCATCTTTTTCATCGATGAACTTGAGTTCCTGGTCCGTATAGATGGTTGGGGTGACGTGCTTCGAATGGGACAGCGCGTTGAGCAAGTAATTCAAAACTTCAATCTGATCGGCATTTGAAACTACAGTGTCGATTCCCGGGGCCGACTGATCGGGATAGGCGGAATCGGCGACCACGATCCAGTTACGATGGCCGTACAGCGGGATCGTCTTCGAGACGGTATCCTTCCAATTCAGGTTTTGGCCGAAACAGGCGCCCGCCGCGAGAAGAAAAACCAGGAGCTTCATTTGCAATTACCGGCGGCGGCCAGGAACCGCCGTGGTGGAAAGGCCGAGAGCGTGAAGCTGCTGCTGCGCTTTGCGGGCATCATCCGTGCGAGGGAAGCTTTCAATAAGTGCGCGGAACTCCTGGGCGGCTTTGTTGCGCTGTCCGGCCTTCACGAGAGCCATGCCCTTCATGAGGCGCGCATCGGCGGTTCTCGGATTCTGCGGATAGCGTTCGAGGACAGTGTCAAACGCCTTCACCGCGCCATCGTAGTCGCCTTTGTTATAAGCAATCTCGCCCAGGTAGTATTGGGCATTTACGGCGTACTCGGTGTTGGGGAAATAGGTGAGATACTGCTGAAACTCCTGTCCGGCCAGATCGAGGTTGCCGGACTGGAGATCACGGCGCGCGTCTGAATAGCTTTTATCGGCGCTCATGCCGGGCGGCGGGGCTGAGGATTGTCCAGGTGCGCCCAGAGTGCCCGGCGCAGCCGAGCCTGGAGCGCCAGCTGCGCCGGGAGCCGAGGGTGGGTTCTGAATGATCTGCATCTGATTTTTCAGATCCGTCATTTTGGCGTCCATGCGCTCGAGACGTGCGCTCAGGTCATTGAGCGCCTCTTTGAGGGAGCGGACATCGTCGGTCATTGTATCGACCTTAGAATTCAAGCCGGATACCGGCGCCAGTTGTTTGCCGACGCCGTTGGTGACGGCATCCTGGATTTGCGCGTTGGCCTTGATGGTACTGTCCTGGGTGGCTTGCAGCATAGCCGATAATTCACCGAGCTTGGTGTCGAGATCACGCTGCATACCATCGACTTTGTCCTGCAAAAGAGACACGTCGCGCTGGAGCTCAATCATTTCCTTGCTTGCACCGAACGAGAGTGCGCAGCAGGTGAGGATTAAGGCGGGGAGGCGCAGAAATTTCATTAAAAATACTCCTTGGATACTGAGGAGAAACCGGGACAGTTCAGGCTGTCCCAGTTTCCAAAGCCTACTGGTTAGCGGAGAAATGCGCGCGACGATTTCTCGCGTAGCAATCTTCCGTGGCATCGGTGCATAGCGGACGTTCCTTGCCATAACTGGTCGTTTTCAGTTTATCGGCGGGAACGCCGAGTTGGACAAGCGCATCCTTTGTCGCGGAAGCGCGGCGATCGCCTAAGGCCAAGTTGTACTCCGCTGAACCACGTTCGTCGCAGTGACCTTCAATGGTAATCACGAAATTCGGGTCCATGCCGAAGATGGTCTTAAGAGCGGTCGCATCCCCCTGCAGGATGGGTTGATCGGCGGGACGGACATCGCTCTTGTCGTAATCGAAGTGGAGGTCCTGGACCTGTTTCGCCAAAATTTCGGCGGCGGACGGGCCGGCGGGCGCGGCTACGGGAGCGGGCGGAGGCGGGGTCGAGACCGTGATGGTGGTGCTGGCCGTCGAATTTCCACCAGCGTTGGTCGCGGTAAGAGTGTAGGTGACAGTTGCAGTCGGGTAGACGGCACGGCGACCGTTCGGGCTGACCTGGCCAATTCCGTTGTCGATTTCAATGCCCGTGGCATCGCTTACAGACCACCGCAGAGATGCCGGCTGGCCGCTGTCCACGGAAGTAGGCTCTGCCGTGAAGTAATTGATGGTGGGCTTATTTACAACAGGCGCCGGAGCCGGAGCCGGTGGTGGCGGTGGCGGTGGGGCCTGTTTCTTATGGCATCCCGCAGCCAAAACCAACGTGAGCGCTGCGGCGAACGTCAGCGTTGCTCTACGTTTCGTCATGATATTTGTCAAAATCCTCCCTGAACGAGTGTACTTATACAAACTAACAAGATGTTACTAAAGTGTTATTGTTCAGCATTTACCCAGACTGGTTTTTCATTATTACCCGACTGAGTTAGCGCGTGCTTGCCGGTTCCATCGGCGCTCATGACCATAATTTGGGATTGACGCCCGCGCTTGGAAGCATAGGCGATGTGCGCGCCATCGGGCGCCCAGGTGGGGTTTTCGTTGCGGCCCTCGTTGGCGGTTAATTGAGTGGTTTGCTGGGACGACACATCCATGATGAAGATATTGTAGTTGCCGGGTTCAAAGCCTTTGGTCCAGGCAAACGCAATGTGCACGCCATCGGGACTCCATGCCGGATTGGTAGCTTCTCCAGTACCCGCCGAAAGGCGCTGCACGTCGGTTCCTTCCATGTTCATGCGATAGACCTGCGGCATTCCGGAGCGGCCGGAAACGTCTACTAGATTGGCTCCGGTTTTCGGATTGATTTTGGCTTCGACTTCGATAGCGCCGGAGGAGGTGAGGCGGTGAAGGTTGCCGCCATCCACGTTGGCCATGTAGAGCTGCGCCGGACCACCCGCCGCGGTGGAGGAAAAGATCACGCGTTTTGAGTCGGGCGTGAAGGTCACGAAGGCGTTCATGGATGCGCGTTGATTATAAAACGGAAGTTTGCGGCCAGTATCGAGCGAATACATATAGATGTTCGGACTCTCGTGCGTCCAGGCGGTGAAAGCGACAAGCCGGCCGTCGGGGGATGCCGAAGGAAACGTGGCGATGGAACCGAAGTGCGTAAGCTGCCGCTGATCCGTACCATCCCAGTTCATCACCCAGATCTCTTTGGAGCCGGACCGGTCGGACACGAAAACAATGCGGGTTCCAACAAGGCTCTTGCCACCGAACTGAGCCAGGATATCAGCCGCGTAACGATGTCCGGCATCGATTGCGCCGGACTGGTCGAGCGTAGCGGTGTAGACCTTGCCGAAGACTTGCGCCTGTTGAAGACTGGGCATGTTGGCGGAGGTTGTGTAGAACCAACCGAAGACTACGAACTGGCCATGATCCTCCGCCCCGTAGCCCATGCCCAGGAAGTTCGCGGAGATGGGAGGCAGGCTCCAATCGGAGAGACGCTTGCCTTGCGGATTCACAGGCGCGGTGCTGGGCGGGGCAACACCCGCGATCAAGTCGGAAGGCTGTTGTGGAACCAGCAGCGGGTATAAGGTCTTAGGAACAAAGTTGAGGAGCGGCGAACTCTGAAGATCGCCGGCAACGGTGTTGTTGAAGGCGCCGATGAGCGAGATAGCGGCGCCGGACGCACGGAAATCCGTCACGGCAACGAAGGGTTTTCCGGGATTCTTTTCGATGGTGCCTTGCACCTGCTGACGGGCAGCGAGAATGCCTGCACCGCCGATGAGGATGAGTGCGGAGGAAATAAGTCGTAGTCGCATTTAACGTAGATTGAACGTGAACTGGGCCGAAATAGAGTTATCGGTAATTTGAGGAGGAAGCGCCGGGAGAGGGCTCGCCTGATAGACGGCACGTTGCGCCGTGTTGTCTATATTGGGATTGCCGCTCGGTTGGATCACACGCACGTCGGTGATTCTGCCATCGCGCATGATGGTGAAGCTTACGATGGCCGGAGACTGCTGGGAGCGGGCATCGAGACCGTTGGTCAGCCATTGTTGAGCGATGCGTTGCCGGACGATTTCGGCATACCAGCCGAGGCGATTTCCAAGCGGAGAATTCGGACCAATGCCCACCTGTCCCGATCCGCTCTGTCCATACATAGGACTTGAGACGGCGGTGCGCGTACGGCTGTAGACCTGGTTGTCGGGCGCGGGTTGCATGTATTTTTGTTGATGAAGAGGCTGATCCGCTACATGCTTCTTCTTGTCGGGAATTTGAAAGGCGTCCTTATCGGGGATGGGCAGTTTCTTTTCAAGCTCCTGCTTGGCCGGAGCGGTGGGGACGGTTGACTGGGTGTCGGCGGCCACAGGATTTTGTGGAGCCTGGCGCTGTGGAATGGGAATCTTGTTCACCGGCGAGACATCGTAGGCGGGACCGCCGGCGGGGTGCAGATCACCGAGGTTTTCACGAACCCGATTCATCCAAAGCCACCCGAAAAATAGCAGGGCGACGACCCCAACATGCATGAGCAACGCACCAATAAACGGCCCTCTGAGAGGATCGCGTTCGTCGAGGATGTCGAGTGGTGCGGCCATGGTCGTTAGCGGTGCTGGCGGGTGGCGGAATCGGTGGGCGCGGTCACCATTTTAACTTCGAATTTCGCTTGGCCTAACTGGGCTATGATTTGCGCGATGGGGTCCCACGGTGTTTCTTTATCGGCGCGGACGTAGACGGCCGTGGCGTTGCGGAAGCGCTGGTGAATGCCCTCGGCGAGCAGGTTGATGTTGATGGGCTTTTCGTTTAGGAACGACTCGCCGCTTTTACTGATGCTAATGACGGGCAGGTCCTGTGCGGTGCTTTGCACGCGATTGACTTTGGGGACTTGGATATCGAGGCCGAACTCCATGACGTTGGCCGTGATCATGAAGATCACGAGGAGTACGAGTACAACATCGACGAGCGGGACGATATTGATTTCAGACATGGCGGAAGGGGCGCCGAATCTACGGCCGCGCCGTCCGCCGTTGTTGTTAAAGGAGAATGCCATGGGTTAGTGATGAAAAACGTCTCGACACGAATGTCGAGACGGCAGACACGAGTGTCCGCGCCACGAAGCTCGGTGCGGCCGCAGTTTTGTAAGGCGCGTCATCAGGCGCCGAAGTCTCGTTCGCACATGTTTTGGAATTCTATGGCGAAGTCTTCCATACGAGTTCCGATCTCTTTGATACGGGTGCCGAAGACGTTGTAGAAGATGGCCGCGGGGATGGCGGCGGCGAGGCCGATCGCTGTGGTGATGAGCGCTTCGGAGATGCCGGGTGCGACAGCGCGAAGGCTGGCACTGCCCGCGTTACCGAGCCCCTGAAAAGCGTCGATGATGCCCCACACGGTACCGAACAAGCCGATGAAGGGCGATACGGAAGCGACGGTGGCAAGCCAGTTCATGTTTATCTCAAGCTTGGTGACTTCTTCACTGATGCCCAACTGCAAGCTTCGCTCGATAGCCGGTTTGTTGACGAGTGCGCCGCGCTGTTTAAGTTGGCGTTCGATTTCGCCGTAGCCGAAATCGAAGACGGCGACCAGTGGTGCAGCCGTGAACTGTTCACTTGCCACGGCCACCGATTGAAGAGTTGAAGCCTTACGGAAGGCTCGCAGGAAATTTTTGTTTTCGCGGCGCGCCCGGCCGAAGATGCTGTTCTTCGAGAACGCAATGGTCCAGGAAAAAAGCGAAAACAAAATAAGGATGGCGATGACGGCAAGAGGGACGGGCCTAAGGTTTAGAATGAGATCCCACAGGCTCAGGTCTGCGAGAAACAGCACAAAGTGCAATATAAAAATCCTCCCGTTACTCCGTCCTTCATTATAGGAGCCGCTTATTGTGAAGCTGCCTCCTGGGCATCCAAGATGGCTTGATTGTGAGTACAAGTGGGGCAGGCGCAAGGGCCGTGCTCTTGTGGACGGGGCAGGTTTCCGACACCCGTGGGGCCGATATGGCCGTCTTCTCTCGACTTTTCGCCATCGATGACGTTCAGCCATGTGTCAACGGTCATGCGCTGCAGGCCGCAGCCGCCGCGTTCACGGTGTATTTCGTTTTTTGGCCCGGCCCAGTTGTATTCGGGCGGAATTCCGTCGGGAAAATTGATGCGGCGGTAGACGAATTCGGGCGGAGGCAACATGCGCTGGCCGCACTTGATGAGTTCTTCGTTGCTTGGATATAGCCTGGTGACGGTTTGGCCATCGCGGACGCGGACCTCTATCCACTGCTCCATGCGAACTATTTTCTTGCGCTTCTTAGGGTGGTTCTGGCCTTGGAAGAGGGCCTGAGCGCGGGTTTTGGGCGACTCCGGTTCCTTTGTTTTACCGGCGGCCTTGCCGGATTTCGTTACGATCGAGGCGGCGCTTAGGGGTGTATCGTTTTTGAGTGGAGGCGCCGTTTTGCAGGTGTTGGTGCGGTTCGTGAACTTGTTGATTAATTGTCTTTTGGACTTCATAGGAGTGGGCTTTCCTCGGGTT
>JALYVD010000274.1 GCA_030853405.1 Acidobacteriota bacterium
TTGCCTAGAGTTAAAGAAGACCGCCATGACGATTCAACTGAAGCCCGAGCAGGAATACCGTATAGCCGAAGCGTTGCGTTCCGGCGCTTATACCAGTCAAGATGACGTGATTGACCGCGCCCTCGAACTGCTGCACGAACGGGACGAGTGGCTGGCGACCAACCGTCAAGCGATTGACGGAAAGATTCGTACCGGAATCGAAGAACTGCAACGCGGCGAGGGCGTTCCCGAGGATGAGCTTGATGCCTATCTGCAGCGGCTGAAAGCCCAGCCGGACTCAAGCGGCGCTATATCCTAGCGCCCCAGGCAGCCCGCGACCTGGTAGCCATCTGGCGTTACCTTGCGAAAGAAAGCAGCGAGAGCAACGCTGACCGCGTTGAGTCCGTCATCCGCGGCAAGTTTGCGTATCTGGCAAATTTCCCGCGAGGCGGGCACTGGCGGCGCGACCGGATCAGGGTCGAAGTGCGATTTTTTTCGGTCTATTCGTACCTGGTTGTGTACCGGCCCGAAACAAAGCCACCGCAGATAGTCTCCATCCTGCACAGCGGCCGAGACGTAGCGAGGCTTCTCGAAAAAGCGGGTCTGACTCGCAGGTAGGCGATCTTACCGGGGAAACTCGACCTTCTCACCCGGCTTCAGCTCAGTCAGGAAAATATCGTCGAGTACGACATCATGACTGCCGACCACGACGGTCAAGTTCTGCATCTTGTACCGGTGCGAGATCCGCGGTACCTCATTCCGGTCTGAGGGACGCACGTCATCGGCTGCAGTCAACAAGTCCAGCGTGTAGTCGCCCGGCAGAAGATAGTCGAATTGGAAGGAGTCGTCGTCTTCGACAGCCACAAATTTGCCGATATCTTTCCCCCGTTCTCGCGAAGACGAAGGTTTGCCTGCGAGGGCACATGACGATCTTCGCCCGCGAAGAGTTTGCCCTTCACCGCATGCAACCCGGCCGTGTTGACCTACAAATCGGCGTTTATCACCTGTGTAGGGCCGCGAATTTGGAAAATCCTAGCGTCGCTTCGGCGAAACACACGCGGTGAATAGACTAGCGTCATCTCGGGATATGGAGAAGGTTGGCGAGCCGGTTCAAGGCCACTTCCGTCGCTGAGCAGGACCTGGGCCGTCGAACCGAATTGCGAAGGAAGGATCGTACTGACGATGTAGTTGCCGGGTGGCAACCCGAAGATGCGGTAGTTTCCTATGTCGTCAGTTGCGACCCGACGATTGTGACTGGTGTAGTATTCAAATTTCCGCACCGTTTCCAGCAGCGGAGACGGCGTGGCCAAGCGAACGGATTCCAGGGCGAGATTGTTCTCGGCCAACTCCCATTCCACTGTCGCACCAATCATCGGGCTTCCATCCGCGAACTATACCCGGCCAGCGATCACTCCGCCACGACGGAAAGTCAGCTTCTTCACGCTCGCGGGCCGCCCTGCAGCAATGTGAACCGTCGGGAACGACGCAAGCAGGTGCTTGAGGTCTTCGGCGGACGCGTTTGCATCCGCCAATGAATCGGGCATTACATAGCCGGGCATCAGCGCGCCCGCGAGATAATCGCCGGCAGGTACGCCCTGCATACGAAAGGTTCCATCCATGCCGGTTAGCTCCATGACCTACATGAGATGCGGCTTTGGCGGATTGGACGTGTCCGACTCGCCCCTGATGCCAGCCAACTCCGATTGCGTTGGTCTGGGAATCAAGAGTATCTCGGCAAAACACAACGGCAGCTTTGTTTCGGCGTCCACAAGCTGGCCCGTAACAGAACCCTGGAGTGACAGAGAGGGTTGCGGCGGCTGTGCCCACGACCATGTGACGGAAAGGACCATCAGCAGTGCACGAGCACCTCGTACATACCCGACCGTGTTCGACCAACCTTCATTCACCAAATATCCTCGCGCGGCCTGAGCGTCGAGCAACTCGAAAGTTGTCTTGGACAAGAGTGATTCAGAAAGGCAATTTGAGCTTGACCGTCCGCAGTCACCAGCAATCGCAATCTGATCTTGCCTTTGGCATCCGCAAGGGTCAGTTGTGCTTCGTGGTTTTCGCTTTTGCCGAGGAATACGCGAGGCGCCCCAAATTCGCCGCGAGCCGCGGCTTGGTGCATCTCTTCGAGAAGTTTCTGTTTGGCCGGACTATTACTCATCGCTTGAACATCACCGAACTTGGCGATTACGTCTTCAAGGGGCGTATCAGGGCGGTCCGACACACGAAGTCCCGCCCACCTTTTTCCGCCACTCTCCTGATATTGCAAGCTTACGGTCTGATCTTGATTGAGTTGATCAAACATCAGTCCAGCGCCAGCCTGGCCGCGTCCATCTCCTCCGACCAGTAGACCGCCAGCTTCCTTTCCAGCATCGTTGTAGAAAGTATTCCAGGATTCTTGGGCGATTACCAATACAGCGATGCTACTCAGGGCAAGTGTCTTCCAGAAGCGGAGATCGTCGTTCATACTTCCGCTTAACGGTTCTCAATCTATTGAAGTTTCAACTTTCGGCAATATCAGGCTATGATGTCTGTGCGTCAGTTAAATCAATTAAGAAGGAATTGCGATGAAGAAATTGTTTCTCGGTCTTACCCTTTTTGCGTCGTTTGGCTTACCCGTTTTGGCCGCCCTAAAGGTTGGCGACAAGGCGCCTGATTTTTCCGCCCGCGCTTCGTTAGCTGGAAAGGAATTTAACTTTTCGCTGGAAGACGCGCTGAAGAACGGTCCGGTTGTGGTCTATTTCTATCCCTCCGCTTATACCAAGGGCTGCGATCTTGAGGCCCATACATTCGCGCAGGATAAAGATAAATTCGAGGCGGCGGGCGCGACCATCATTGGCGTATCGGCCGACAGCATCGGACGGCTGGACGCGTTTTCGGCGGACCCGGACTATTGTGCGGGAAAGTTTCCGGTGGCCTCGGACGAGGATGGCAAGATCGCCGCCTCCTACGATCTGACGGCGAACAGTTCGAAATCTGGCATGAAGGATGTGCGCGGCGCCGAGATTGGCCATGAGTTTATTGAGCGGGTCACTTTCGTGGTCGGGAAAGATCACAAGATCATAGCCACGTTTTCATCAAAGGACGACAAGCTTTCGCCTGATCAGCACGTTGAAAGAGCATTGGCGATCGTTCAGCAGCTCGCCTCCAAATAGCGCCAGCGATGCGGTGGCTTCTAGATTGCCACGACCGACGTTGCTGAAAAAGGCCTGCCAGCACCACTCCTTTACGAACTGTGAAAATAGAAGCTGGGAAAAGATCGCTGGGTCATGGCAGGTAAATGTCAATAGGGCAAAGCAAAATTCATTTTAAAGGCGCAGGAGGCGCCCGGGTCTAATTGAACCCGGCGGGCGGGCGCGGTCAACTCGGCGGGGAACAGGAGCAGCGGGCCTAGAGACGGGGCCGTGAGAGAATCCGTCAGAGGAAGTTTCAGGTGTACTCGGCCGCGATCCTCAAATCTCTCTTACTGCTGGCGTGTTGTGCGGGCGTTCTCTTAGCGGAAGACCTGCCGGCGGGCGTTTTGCAGACTGCGCGGGCGATGAACGCCAACCGCGACCTCCTCAAGAGCCTGCCGCTCTATACCTGTCTAGAGACAATTTCACGGAGCCGTTCTAAGAGTGGGAGCCGTAAGTCGAATCGCTTTCCAGCTCGGTTGGCTGCGACGCAAGTGCGCTTTAATATTTTCAGTAGAGTCTAAGGTATTCAAGCTTACATCCGAAGGGGTATTGTCGAGTCAAGAACGGGAGATCCCAGGAAGCGTGTCTTCGGAGCCAGAACCACCGTTTTCGGCATTAAACAACGTTAAAACAGGTGGCCTAATTTGTCGCGCTTCGTTTTGAGATATTCGATGCTGGTTTCGACAGGCGGTGCGATGACGGGCGCTCGCTCCACGACTTCGACACCGGCGTTTTCTAGCGCGCTTACTTTTTCGGGATTGTTAGAAAGTAAGCGAACCTGAGTTAGACCGAAGTATCGAATGATCGCGGCCGGTAGGGCATAGTCCCGTAGATCCGCTTTGAAGCCCAGCCGCTCGTTGGCTTCGACTGTGTCCAAGCCGTTGTCTTGTAACTCATACGCCCGGAGTTTGTTTAGAAGCCCGATGCCGCGGCCTTCCTGGTGCTCGTAAATCAGCAGTCCACGTTTTTCGGCGGCGATCTGGTCGAGAGCGAGTTCCAACTGAGCGCGGCAGTCGCATCGGAGACTGTGAAGCACATCGCCGGTCAGACATTGGGAGTGAATTCGAACCAGCGGCACGCCGAATTCCGGCGACATATCGCCCATTCTCAAGACAAGCGCTTCTTCCGTGCCGTTGGGACGCAGCCCTTCAAAGCCGAAGATGCGGAAATGTCCAAAGCGGCTCGGAAAGTCCGCTTCCGCTACTTTATTCAGTTGAAAGTCTGACAACCTCTATTATAGAGACCGTTATGCTTGCACAGCCCCAAGTGGCCGCGCTCCTGATCAAAGTCGCGGTATCGGCTTCGATTGCAAGTAT
This sequence comes from Acidobacteriota bacterium, assembly GCA_030853405.1. Lineage (GTDB taxonomy): Bacteria > Acidobacteriota > Terriglobia > Bryobacterales > Bryobacteraceae > Bog-105. The sequence goes on from JALYVD010000274.1 coordinate 4,478, forward strand.
TTTGATGCGCTTCGCCCGCATTCAAAAGATTCTGCTGAAGGACGAGCGGACGGTGAGCGATCGCCTCCTGCTGGCGTTCATTTTCTCTTTGCTTTTTGGAGCTAGCGCGGCGGCGCGGATTCTCAGCCGTCATGAATATCCGGCTATCGATCTCGCACTCGAAGGTAGCATTATCGCTGGAATGCTGGGCGGATACGTTAGCGGACTGGTAACTGGCATTTGCGCTTCACTGCCCGACATGTTCCACGGCAGTTATATGTCGATGCCGTTGTTCGCGGCCTGCGGGCTGATCGGAGCCGTGATGCACGACTTAGCGCCTGAAAAAGAGGACATCTGGTATTTCTCTCCTTTCGTCGATCTGAATCTCTACCGCCTGTTCCGTCAAATGCTGCGCCTGAAGCGCACGGCCATTCAGCGGCGCCTGGTGGAACGCGCGGCATTCAACGTAGCATGTAACGCGCTGGTTGTAGCGACGGAACTTCTGCGCTGGGCCGTACACAGCCAGTTCTCCCGGCATGGCACCTTCTTCCTTTTTGAAGGAGCACCTGACTCGGAGCTAACTTCAGGTGTTCTTATCGCTTGTTGTGTAACTACCTTATTCGCCGTTTCGCTACCGATACGAGTCTGGAGTAGCTTCCGCGCCGAGAGGCAGGTTGAGATGCAGCGCGCGCGCTTAGTGGAAGCTCGTCTCACGGCACTTACAAATCAGATTAATCCGCACTTTCTTTTTAATACATTGAATTCGGTTTCGACACTTATTCGAATTGATCCCGACCGCGCCCGCAGCATGGTCTACAAGCTCTCCAATATCTTGCGCCGGCTGCTGCGAAAGACCGAGAATTTCACTCCGCTGAGAGAGGAGGTGTCTTTTATCGACGACTACCTGGCGATTGAGATCGTGCGCTTCGGCGATAAGCTTCGCTTCGTTAAAGAGATCGGCGAGAACACGCTGGACCGTCTTGTTCCGAGCATGATCTTGCAGCCCATTATTGAAAATTCCATCAAGCATGGGCTTGCGACAAAGGTGGAAGGTGGCACGGTACGGCTGCGAACGTGGCTAGAGGGCACGCGGCTTCATATCTCGATAGACGACGACGGCGTCGGCATAGATGAATCCAGACTCGGGACGCTGTTCGAGAGTGGAATTGGAGTAAGCAACGTGAATGAGCGTCTCCGCGTTTTATTCGGGGCGAGTTACCGGATGCTGATCGATAGTAATCCGGAACAAGGAACCAGAACCTTGATAGAAATCCCGGAGCTAGAGACTTACCCCGCTGTGGTCTCGACGCGGATGCCTGCGAGCACGCCTCGCATATAGGAAAAGCTCTTCTGCATGCCCGGCATCGGGTTAGTGTCCTCGATTTCGTACTCCAGGTTCACTGACCCTTTGTATTTCATTTTGATTAGCTGACGGAAGATCGCGGGGAAAGGCATTTTGCCTTCACCCACCGCAACCTGGCTTTCCTTCACTCGCATATCGGCGAGATCCTTGACGTGCATGTCGAGCAGGCGCGGACCAGCTTCGACTATGGATTGGACGACATCGACGCCGGTCCTGGCCGTGTGACCGATATCGATGCAACAGCCGCATCTGGGGTCCATGTCGCGAACAATTTTCAGAACGCTTTGGGGTGTCGGGAAATACTTGTCTTCCGGCCCGTGATTGTGGACCGCTATCTTAATGTTGTATTCCTGGACGAACTTGCCCAACTTTGGAAGAGTAGTTGGCGTAGGAGCACAAACGATCAGCGGAGCCCCCAATCTCTTGGCGTACTCGAACTTACTTCGAATGTCGGCATCGTCTTCCTTTTTGAAATCGACATTTCCGATACCGACAATGATGATCCCAGCGTCTGCAAACTCTTTCTTCGCAGCATCAATCTCCGCCGGACTGCTATTTAACGGTAGGTGGAAACTCTTGACATTCAGATAGGGCGTACCCAGTTGCTTTGTCATCTGAATAGCCTGGGCTCGCGAGAACTTGCGGAAGGAGTAGGACGCGACCCCCAGTTTCAGATCGGCGCCCTCGATCTTATAGTCCTGAGCCGCCAGTCTGCCGGGGGCTGAAGCAGCCAGGGCAATCGCCCCGGGTACGGCCGCCAGCAAAGTTCGCCTTCTTATCGTGTTATTGGACATTGCTTAGATTGTCTCCAGTTCTTCTTCTAAGAGCTGCTTTTGATACAGGCCCGCATAGAAGCCGCCGAGCTCTTGCAGTTCCACGTGACTGCCGATCTCGACGATTCGCCCATGACTCAGCACTACAATTCTATCCGCGTTCTGCACAGTCGAGACGCGATGAGAAATCAAAATTGTCGTGCGGTGACGCATCACTGTAGCCAAGCCGCTCAGAATTCTTTCTTCAGTGACTGTATCAACACTCGAAAGTGCATCGTCGAGGATTAAAATGTGCGGATCGCGAAGAATGGCCCGTGCGATGGCGGCGCGCTGTTTCTGGCCTCCCGACAAGGTCAGGCCGCGTTCACCGATAACCGTCTCAAGTCCGTTCGGAAATGTCTCAAGATCCGGCGCAAGTCCAGCCACTTCGGCAGCCCACAGAATTTGTTCCTTCGTTGCATTTGGAACACCCCAGGCGATGTTCTCACCAAGCGTCGCGCTGAACAGGAAAGTCTCTTGGGGCACGAAGCCGATGTGCCGCCGCAACTCCTCCGGGTCGAATTGCCGGACGTCAATGCCGCCGATTGAGACTGTTCCCGAGGTCGGATCGATCAGGCGCGGTATCAGGCTGGCGAGCGTGGTCTTGCCGCTTCCGGTGTGTCCGACAATCGCAACCGTCTCACCTGGATGAATCAACAAATCAACATCGGCGACAACGTCCCGGTGGCCGAACTTCATCGAGACGTTTTGGAACCCGATGGCGGAATCGACCGCGAGAGGATTCGGAGTCTTTCCAGCAGGACGGCGAATAGTGGGCCGCTCATGAAGAATCTCGTTGATGCGGTTCAGAGATGCGGTGCCGCGCTGCATCAGATTGATGACCCAGCCGAACGCGATCATAGGCCAGATCAACATACCCATGTAGGTGTTGAACATGACAAAGCTGCCGAGGCTGATGCGGTGCTGCAGCAACTGTCTGCCGCCGTACCAGAGGACCAGAAGGAAAGTTGTACCGATTAACGCCTGCAGTAAAGGCATGAAAAGGCCTTGTATGCGGGCGAGTCCGATGTTCTCCCGAATGTAGTCCTGGTTCAGGCGTTCGAATTCGCGCACCTCCGCGCTCTCCTGGGCATAGGCGCGGACAACGCGGACGCCCGAGAGGTTCTCCTGAACACGGCTGCTAATATCGGAAAACATTTTCTGAATATGTTCGAAGCGGGTATGGATACGGCGGCCAAAAAACACGACGGCAATGGAGACCAAAGGCGCTGGAGCAAGCGAGGTGAGCGTGAGCCGGGCATCGGTGTGCAACATTACGGCAACCGCCAGGATCAGCATAACGAGAGTTTCGCTGCAGTACATGACGCCGGGGCCGAGCATCATGCGGACGGCGTTCAAGTCGTTGGTGCTGCGGGCCATGATATCGCCCGTTCGGAAGCGCGAATAGAAGTCCTGCGATAGGTCCACCAGGCGGCTGAAGAGATCATTGCGAAGGTCAAACTCTATGTCGCGGGAGATGCCGATGATGATGACGCGCATCCAATACTGGAAGACACCCTTCAAAAGAGAAAGGCCGATCAGTAGGCCTGCCATTTCCATGAGAACGCGGAGTTCGAAACCGTGCATCAACGAGTCGATTCCAAACTTGATGACGATGGGTTGGGCGGCGGCCAACAGGTCCTTGAGGAGCAGTGACCCGATTCCGAGCGCCAATCCGCCCCGGTATCTGGCAAGATAGGGAAAAAGGGTGGATAGGGATTTCAACATGCAGCCACTTCCTTACGGGCGTGGTTCCGAGATTCTAGATTCCCAGCCATGTTGCTACGGTCTTTGTCCATTCGAGCAGAAAAGTCTTTTGGCCCGAGCGGGTCTGCCACCAAGTGGTGGGCGTGAAGAACGGGTCGCACGCCGCAATGACCTTCACTTGCAAACCGGGGTTCTGACTTCTCATCAGGCTTGCGGCTCTTCGGGTGTGATAGTTGCTCGTAACGAGGAGAATGTTGTGGATGCCTTTCTCTCGAAGATATTCGCCGACAAACGCGGTCTCGCTGCGTGTGGAATCGGAATGGCTCGGCAAAGCACGGAACAGCGCGGCGGGAAAGCCCTTTCTTTCAGCGTAGCCGATTGTGGACTGGCATCCCGAGGGGCCGACGGTCATGGGATAGCTGGCGAAGATGTAGGGGACGTAGCCCGCCTGAGCCAGTTCCGCCCCTTTTACAATGCGTGTACCAAACTCGTCTCCGCCCAATACGACGGCTGCATCGGCGTGGCGCGGGGGATCGTTTTCGATTAGGAAGCCCGCAGCCGCAGTCATTAGGGGGTGGCGCGACAACCAGCCGACGGCTAACAGTATTACGAGAATGAGAAGTAGTGAAAGGCAGCTCCGAAGTCTAATCGTCATCCGACTTGGAATCGTCCATTCTCGAATCCAGGCGGCCTACACTCTTCAACTTGTGGAACATGCGCTCGATTTCCTGCTCGTCCTCCGTGCTGACCATCCGAACCGGGTGGTCGGGCATGTCGTGTTCGCCATCAGAGTCAGTGAGGCTCGACCATGTCCAGTAGTCGCGGTAAGCTACGCCGTCGAAGGTCGCCAAGTAGGAGTTTTTACGAAGCTGATAGATCAAGTTCGCGATCCGCTCGGGTTCTCCCGGGAAAACGAGCATTTTCTTTCGGGCATTGGTGAGCTTCAGCTGGACAATTAGAGGCGAGCCGAAACGGCTATTGATCTCGCGCACCTCTCGCCAGGCGATCGCCCGTTCCCCGATATTGAACTGGGTGGAGCAAATCCGAATGGCGGGCCGGGTACCTAGCCAGAAAAGACCCGCACCCGTCAAAGCGCACAGCAGACCTGGGATAAATGCGAGGGGCGCACGCAATCCGCAAAGGATACATACCAGGGAGCCAGCCAAGGCTACCCAACCGGCGCGGGAGTACAGCCGCGACGGTTGATAAGAATGGATGCTCGGCTCCATGTCCTTAGGCTACTCCCGGGTGCTGGCACCGTCAATCGAAGTTTCGGTTACGAGCGCGAAAATGCTCACCGAAGTGGAGAGAAGCCGGACGAGGGCGTCCGGCGCAGGTCCGGGGACCCACCCCACCTTCAGGGTTACTGGTGCTTTCGTGCATTTGTGAAGTCCTGGTCAACCTCTTTAAAGCCGGAGGGGACTTGAAACATGGCGGAGTCAACAGGCGCGGAGTTGTAGCTTTTCACTTCGGTTGTCATTTCCATCAGACAGGCGGCCGAATCGCTTGAGTTTGCGGTTTCCGGCGACGAGTCGTTTGTTTTCTTGCGACGGCCCATTCCGAAACGGCCGAGGGCTCCGGCTAGAGCTTCCGCTGGTGAAGCGGGAGGAGGGGCCGCAGTCTGCGTATCGGGGTTGGAGGGCGGCTGGCCAGAAGCGGTTTGAAGCCCCTGGAGGTTCACGCCCATTCTGATTGTCGTTGCCAGTGGCATGCCGTCGAGCTTGGAGCCTTGCTTATAAAGTTCGGTCATCGCGTTTGCCATATCCGGCCGGCTGAGCATCGGGTTTTGTCCGGGGACGAAGCCCAGGCTCTGCGACATCCTCCGCTGGAAGTCGCGGGCTTCGCCGTACCCGGCAACGTCCGGTGCGATCCACATCTCGCTGACTACGTCCATTCCGCCCTGGGCTCCGCTCTTCTCATCTTTGCCCGTCATGGTCATTGTCATCTTCATTTGATGCGTGTTGTTTCCATTCACGTTTTTAGTCTTGCCGGTATCTTCGATCTTCACATCGAAAGACGGGGTGGTCTGGCTGGCATTCTTGGAATGCATTTTCTCGGACATGGCGGCCATCTGTTGCTTAAGCTGCTCGAAGGTGACGACGGAGTAACTCTTCTTCGGGAAGTTGATGGTTGTAATCGTCTGCTTGTCGAGGTCGATGATGGTCGATGCGTCGGCGTCTTTGCGTACCATGCGGTTCCCCTGAATGGACGTGGTCGAGAGAACTGGCTCGGTTATTTTCCGGCTGTTTTTTGAAAACGCACCGGCCATGCGCATCATGGGCAACATGCTGCCCCCGGTCATTTGAGTCGATTCGTCGTAGCTGAAATCGGCGAACAAAGGGGTGGCAGTTACCGCGATTGCGATAGCGGCACAAAATACAAGAGAACGGTTCATGTTTGTAGTCCTTTACTTTCCGAGAAAATTTTCGAGTTTGCCGAGATCGTTTTCGGCTGCGTCCAGGCGCTTCCGTGCGGAAGCTGCATCGTTAGTTGACAGGCTCTTGTCCGCTTCGCTCACTTGATAGAGCAGGCGCTCTTCCGCGGCGGCCATGTCGGAGCGGAGGCCAAGTCCCGATTGCGCCTGAGCGCGCCGGAGATTGTCGAGTGAAGTCCGGACGGCGGAAATGCGGGCGCCCATGAGATTCATCCGGTCGCGTAGTTCGGATGCCTCGGCGTTGTCCGGCCGTTCCGGCGCGGGTTGTTCCACAGTGCTTTGAGGTGTGGCAATCGGTCGGACGACGTCAAGCGGCGCGGGCTTGTTTGCGTGAGGTGTACGCAGCGGCTTTTCGGTGACGATTTTTGCAGCTTCAGGGTGAGTTTGCAGCGCGATGACTGGGCTGGGGACGATTGGCGCAGGCTGGTGGACAATGACTTTTTCATCCCGTCTCACGTGGTCGTCCGCCTTTGCGTGCCGGAAATTAGGCGCTTCGATGGCGGCTCCAATTAAGACCGCGAGGGTTGCAACGGAACCAAGCGCCATATATAAGCTGCGATGACTCTTCGTGGGAACAACCGGCGCGGGCGGCTGCGGCTGGTAAGGCACGGTTGCGGCCGCCTGCCCTCGCATGAAACTCATCAGCGCTGTTTGCATGGCCTTCGCCGACGCAAACCGGCTTTGCGGATCTTTTGCGATGGCGGTAAGAATGATTTCGCTCACCGACGAGGGCAGCGACTGATCGAGTTCACGCGGCGGCTGCGGCGTGCCCTTTAGATGGGCGGCCAAAATCTGATATTCGCTATCGCCGTTGAAGGGACGCTTGCCCGTGACCAGTTCGTAAAAGGTCACGCCTAAGGAGTAAATATCGGAGCGGGCATCAATCTCCCGTCCCTCGATTTGTTCCGGAGACATGTAGTAAACAGATCCGACCATGACGCCAGTTTTGGTCAACTTGGCATCGGTCGCAAGCCTGGCGATTCCGAAGTCCATTAGTTTCACCTGGCCCGCCGCGGTAATCATGATATTGCCGGGCTTGATGTCGCGATGAATGACGCCCCGGCTGTGCGCATAATCGAGAGCGGCTAACGCCTGGGACATGTATTCCAGGCTGCGGTCGAGCGGCACTTGCCCCTGGTGCATGAGTTCGCCGAGCGTGCAGCCATCGATATATTCGAGAACCATCAGCAACTGGTTGTCCGCTCGCTGGGCCGCCCGGAGCCCGGCGATATTCGGATGCTCCAGACCCGCTGAAATTCGAATCTCGCGCAGGAACCGTTCGGCGAGTTCAGGCTGCGCGTTCAAGTCGGGCAGCAGTACTTTGATCGCCTCTATGCGCTGAGAGATGACGCTGCGGACTTTATAAACCTTCCCCATGCCACCGGCGCCGAGCACGCCCAGGATTTCGTAATCTCCGATGGTTTCGCCAACGGTCAGGTCCATACAATCCTCTACTGCTGAGGCCTCTACTGCTGAGGAGTTTTCACGGCGTCCCCTACCTTGGGAACGCCGGGTCCGGTGTAAGTGCCGACGGCGGAGGTGTCGTCAGCCTCTGTGACCAGAATTTCTCCGAGGCTCTCTTCGACGCGACGGATTACTTTTCCGGTAGCGGGATCTGTGATCTGACGGCCAGTGCGCTTCACGGCAAGGCGGTCGCCTACTTTAACCCCGGCCTTTGATCCGATATTGATGACAAGCGTCTTACCCGAGACGTCGGCGACCAAGCCGGAGACGGTCATCACGTGTGCAGGCAATTGCGCGTTACTCTGATCCAGATTGGTGGCGACCTGGGTGACGGCCTGCTCGACCGCTTCTCCGAGAATGGTGTCGGCGAAGTTGCTGCTCGACATGTCGGCGGCGCCGCCCCCGCCGTTGCCACCACCGCCGCCCGCGCCGAGAAGACTCGTTCCCGAGCGCGTGGACTCGCCTTTACCGGAGGCGACGGCCAGGATCTCCGCCGTATCGGTGCTGATGAGGCGCGCACTGATTCCGACGACTGCTTTGGATTTTTTCTGACCGACACCGCCGAGGCCATACTTGCTGGCTAGTCCGCCAAAAGCCGAGCCGCTAACGCTCCTGTTCTGATCGTCACGGCCGAATTGGGTGATGCTGCCGGTGACGATGGCGTCTACACCGAGAATTTTGCCCAGTCTGGCCGCCGAGTTCGGGTCCACGCGGTCGCTGTTCGAGAAATTCTGTTCGGCCATGATTTTCTCGATGGCCTTTCTTTCGATGACGGAGTAGTGACCATCGGAAACGAGACGGTTCACAAGCAGGTCCGCGATGCCTTTTCCGACGTCCTGGCGCGTGCCGAATATCTGGGACACGTAGCTCTGTACGGTGGCGTAATCAAAATCCATGACGGCGATGCGTTTCTTGGCGCTTTGGGCATTGGCGGTGGTCGATAACAGCAGGGATGCGGAGACGATGGCGAAGAGGAAAAGGCTGCGTTTCATAGGGGTGGAGGATTCGCGGTATCCGAGTAACAGCAGGTCAAGGGCCAGTGACTGTTGAAGAGTAAAATGGCCGCAGTTTTAGTTTGTTAAGGACCGGCGGTTAACAATTACGTCACTGAGCGGCGGGCACATTATCCGAAATGTGAATTGGGGGAGGCGGCCTATGGAACGCTTCCTGAGGTGCTGAAGCAGACGTGCTATGCACGCTTCGGGTGCGGTTCGGATTGTCAGACGGCTTTGGCTCGCATGAGTTGTTCGGTCAGTTTATTCGTGCGGAGTCCGTGTAAATATACTTCGACATCGGCAGTTGAAAATTCGAACCTATGGTCGGCCGGATCGAAGGGTTTGCGATCGGTTTTGGCGCGATGTAGAGCTTGGCGGCCTGGGCGAGTTCGTCTTTTTCCTTCTGCGCGCGTTGGCGCTGGAGTTCTTTGACTGCCTTGCGGAGTTTCTCGCGCAGGCGGTGGAGGCGCATTTCCTGAATTTGCAGATTCCGGAATTGGCGTTCGTAGGCGAGATGGGTGTGCATGCGCAGCATGGTGAGACGGGCTCGGGGATCGAGGTCCGTCACTTCGGCGGCGAATTGTTTGCAGCCCTTGACGTAGAGCGCTTCTTCGATGCCTGTGATGCGGTCAATGCGCCAGGTGGCGTCGGCTTGATGCTTGGGGGCCGCCAATTCACCCACTTCCCACTGCAGCATCTTCTCGGCAATCTGAGTTGAAGGCCGTTAGCGCCAGTTGCATCAGTCCTTGCTGCACCAACGTCAAGACTTCCGGCAGCGGGAGCGCAAACTGGATCTGTTCTTTTGGCGGGCCGGCCAGCCTCCCGAAATTCTGCACCGCGCCCTTTTTGTTTATCTGGTATGTTCTTCTCAACTGCGACTCTCCTTTCCCGAACGGTTTGCCGAGGCCTATCACGGCTCCGGCGAGTGTCGCTGTTTCAACTAAATTCCGGGCATCCTCAGTCGATCACCGGAGCCACTTGCAAAATTAATAATTAGATTCAAACAAATCTAGAGGTAAATGTTTGAAGGGGGCTAGAAACCTTGTATTCTGTTGTTTCAACACAAACCAAAAAACAAGGAGCGAACCCCCTATGCGGATTACCCCACGCGAATGTCTCCTGCACTATGCGCACATATTTCAGAACACATTGTTTGGCACGCTGGAGAGTGAGCTTGGTCCCTTATCCGACGCGGCGCGCTTGCTTATCGCAGTGCTGGAGATGATTCCGCTGAGCCGGCATCTGGCACCTTCGCGTGGTTGGCTAGGTCGCCCGAGTAAAGACCGGCAAGCGCTCGCCGGAGCTTTTATCGCCAAGGCGGTTTACGGTTTGCAGACCACGCGACAGCTGATAGAACGGTTGCAAGTAGACCGGCAATTACGCTTGGTATGCGGCTGGAACAGCGCCCGTTCTATCCCGCACGAAGCAACCTTTTCACGTGTCTTTGGCGAGTTCGCCCGGACCGAACTGCCGCAGCGGTTGCACGAAGCGTTAATATTGAAAACGCAGCGCGACCGCCTGATCGGACACATTGCGCGCGATGCCACTGCGATCGAGGCGCGCGAACGATTTCCAGAGACGCCGGATTCCCAAAACCAAGGCAAGCGCAAGCGACGCCCGAAGCGCCGCAAGGCCTCCGAGCGCGGTACCCGCCTGGAACGGCAGACCCGCCAGACGTTGGCGCAACAACTCGCCGAGTTGCCGCAGCAATGCAGCATCGGAGTCAAGAAGAGCAGTAAAGGGCACCCCCAATACTGGCGCGGTTACAAACTGCATCTGGATGTCGCCGACGGACAGATTCCGATTACGGCCCTGCTGACCGGCGCCAGCGTGCATGATTCGCAAGCGGCCATTCCTCTGATGACCCTTACCAGCCAACGGGTGACTTATCTCTACGACTTGATGGATGCCGCCTACGACGCCGCGGCGATTCGCAATCAGAGCCTGGCGCTGGGGCACAAGCCGATCACCGATCGCGTCAAGCATTACTACAAGACCGGCGTCACGAAGGTGCCGCTGCGCAAGAACTCACGGTCCTTTAAGCGGGTGACAGAAAAAGAACTGCGCGCTCCCGAGATGACCTGGGCGGAACGGGACCGTTTTGCCGAACGCACCATGGTCGAGCGGGTGTACAGCCGCTTGAAAGATGAATTCGGAGGACGCAGCGTACGCGTCCGCGGCGCCAAAAAGGTGATGGCACACCTGATGTTCGGCGTGGTCGCCCTCACCGTCGATCAATTGCTTAACCTGACCGGCTAATTACCCGCTCTTCTTCCTGAATCCACACGGTGCTAACGCGCTGAACGTCGCGGCGTGTCTTGTTGGAGCGCCCTCGCAACAGATCTCGCTCAAACGTCACGCCAAATCACTTCCTTCACAACTAATTCTCACTGTCAAGCCCTCTTCGCCTGAGTTTTGCAAGTGGGTCTAGAGGCTCACCATTTTTCTCGACCTTGGGACCCCGAGGCGTTGACCGACGGACATTAAATCCGATCTATCTCAGAAAACTCCGGTGAAACTCCAAGAAACTCAGGACGGAGGGGGATTAAATCCTGTCTTCTTCGGAAATTTCCGGTTTTATGTCTACTCCAAAAACCCGACCACAGCTCTCCTTGCCTGTACTTTCACAGGCTTAGCC
>JALYVD010000297.1 GCA_030853405.1 Acidobacteriota bacterium
TTCGCGATTCGGCGCAGGATCAGCCCGCAGCAAACGAACAGATTCTGCTCTCAATCAATTATCGGAGGGCTTTGCTTTGAACCACCTCACCGGGCACTCAACTCAAAAGTTGTTTTGGACAAGAGTGGTTATGAATAGGCCTCGCTCGACATCTGGATTCGCTTATCGCATTGCTTCCGTAGCGGCGCTGGGCGGACTGCTGTTCGGGTTTGATACGGCAATCATCAATGGCGCGATCGTCTTTCTCAAGCGTGAATTCCGGTGGAGCGATTTTCAAACAGAAGTAGCCGCAAGCAGCCTGCTGGTGGGCTGTGTCGCGGGATCGAGCATCGCCGGTTGGTTAAGCGACAGGCTTGGCCGAAAACGGGTCTTACTTCTCTCCGCGGCAATCTTCGCGGTGTCCTCTCTCGTGACGGCGATTGCAAACAATCTGGCGCAATTCTCGATGGCGCGAATCGTGGCTGGTACGGCGATTGGAATCGCCTCGATGCTTGCTCCTCTATACATCGCCGAGATCTCTCCCGAAGCCATCCGTGGGCGGCTGGTCAGTCTCAATCAGCTCGCCATCGTGCTTGGAATTCTCGTTTCCTATCTCACCGGCTGGGCGCTTTCATTCGCCGGCGGTGAAAGTTGGCGCTGGATGTTTGCGTCAGTTGCCATTCCATCTTTGTTGTTCTTTTTCGCTTTGTTTGCGGTGCCGGAGAGCCCGCGCTGGCTTGTCAAGAATGGTGAAACTCAGCAGGCGGTTCAGATACTCGCTCGATTGCATCAGCCCCCTTCGCAAGTTGACGAAATGAAACGGGCGCTGGCGGAAGAGGCAAACGCGAATCTGCTACAGCGTCGGCTCCGTAAGCCCCTTCTAATTGGGATCGTGCTGGCGATCCTGCAACAGATTACCGGAATCAACACAATCCTTTATTACGGGTCTGTTATCTTCACGGAACACGCGGGCGCGCACAACGCATCCGCGGCTTTGTGGGCGAACGTGATCATTGGCGTCGTCAACCTGGTATTTACAGTTGTGGCGCTGTTATTCATCGATAGAATCGGGAGAAAACCCCTGCTCATGCTTGCATCCGCGGGCATGGCAATTTCGTTGGCTATCCTGGTTTATTTATTTTCAATTCCGCACGTATTCGGCTCCGCCATACTCGCGCTTATACTTTGTTACGTCGCGTTCTTCTCTGTCGGGCTCGGCCCAGGTGTCTGGGTCGTGATCTCGGAATTGTTTCCGACTAAAGTTCGGGGTCAAGCCATGTCAGTCGCGACGATTAGTCTATGGATGGCGTGTCTGCTTGTCACATCGACCTTTCTGTCGTTGATTAGGGTTATAGGCATCCGGGGCGCTTTCGGTCTCTACGCGGTGCTTTGTGTCTTTACTTTCATTTTTGTTTGGCGAGTTATCCCGGAGACAAAAGGGCAGACGCTCGAATCAATCGAACGGCAATGGGCGTCGGAAAGTTAACTTCTCATGGGTCTAGTAAGTAACAAGATTGCTCTGGTTACAGGAGGCGCAAACGGTATCGGCCGGGGTATCGCGTTACGTTTGGCTTCTGAAGGCGCCGCTGTTGCCCTGTTTGATAAAGACGCCGAGGCCTGCTACGCGACGGCGGAGTGCATTAAGCAAAAGAATCTCCCGGCGTTTGCGTTCGGGGTTGACATCACTAAGGCTGCGGCGATTCGCAACGCTTTTGCCCAACTGAAGGGCTCAGTTGGTATTCCAAGCATTCTGGTGCATGCCGCGGGCGTTATGCCGACCGGCATGCTGCACGAAACCTCCGAGGAAGCGTGGGACCTGGTTTATGCCGTTAACGTCAAGGGCGCATATCTCACTTGTAGGGAAGCCGTGCCACTCATGCGTGAAGCCGGAAGCGGATCCATCATCTTCATTTCATCAATAACGGGATCGAACGGTTTTCCGGCTCTGGCGGCCTATTCGAGTACCAAAGGCGCATTGATTGCGCTCGCTCGTGCGATGGCGATTGACTATGCGGCGGACGGCATCCGAGTGAATACCGTCTCGCCAGGGACCATCGATTCCCCCATGTTGAAAGAGTTTGTCGATCAACAACGCGACCCGGTTCGCACTCGGCGTGCGTTCGACGAACTGCAGCCGCGCGGCCGCGTAGGCACGGTGGAAGAGGTTGCGAACGTGGTCGCTTTCCTGGCCTCCGATCAGGCTTCGCTAATCAACGGCGCAGACCTCCGCGTGGACGGCGGAGCCAGCATCAAGGGCGACCAGCCAAGATTCTGATCACTTCCCGGCCGCTGCTTCGGCTAACGCAAAGCACTCGCGGCCAATTTCCTTAAGTAGAAGCGACTGTTCCCATCGATCGCTTTCTTCGGCGGGAAGGCCTGCGCTGTTAAGAAATGTTCGCGCATAGTAAATGTCTGGCGCCAGCAATTCAGGCGTGAAACACATGTGATCACCCGGCCCGGCCGCACGGAGAAATCCCTGGAACGATGCAATCCAAAGCTGCCGGAAATGCTTCACGTACAACGGCTGCTCGCCGTTGGGCCCCGGCGCCGGAACCTGGATGCATCCGGGAGTGGCGACTCTCGCATGTATGAACCGGACCCGATCCAGCACGGGCTGAATGAATTCGAGCTTCTTCTCGAATCCGCCGTAGACCATCTCCTGGCCCGCATACCAATGCGAAAAATCGGCATTGAAGCGCATCTCTGGGAACCGCTGGATGAACTGGACAGTACGCCACATATCCTGGCAGATGGTCGCACGATGAGTTTCTACATAAAGTGGAATGCGCCAGCGTTGGGACGCCTGCAGAACACCTTCGATCAGCCGCCCAGCTTCGTCGTCGTCCTCAAGTCCCCATCCTGCGTGGAGCGTCGCGCACTCGAAGCCATCTCCTACGGCCCGCTCCGCGAGAACGTTCGCTTCCTCGGTAGTATTGACTCTTCCACTGGCCGCAATGCCTAAATTCAGTGATCGGCATGCGGCGAGCTCTTCCCGGGTTGCCGCATCCGCGAATTGCACTCCATCGAACCCGGCCTCGCAGAGTACTTCCAAACGTTGGCTAAAATCGCCGCGCGGACCGCTCGAACTCTGTGGCAAAGAATTGAATGCCATCAGGTTCATGTAGCAGCGAAAGCGCGACTCGCTACTCATCAAATCGCGGGAACTTCAGAACCGGTTTTTGCGAGACTTCTGGCGCTCTCGTCCTCACTCGATTCAAGCCAGGCTACATTCGTCGAAGACTCGCTAAACCGCTTCGAACCGGCCTCGCGAATAGCCGAATCGGACACCTTCTGCAAAGGCGTATAGCGCGGGTGGTGCGCTTCTTTGTACGGATCGTTACGGGCGGCGTTATAGCAGCAGATCATCGCCCATCGAGGATTGTCCGACCGGTTCTGGTCGGACCGGTGCAGCAGGTTTGCATGAAAGAACAGGACATCGCCCGGATCCATCTCGACATGCACAAGTTCAAGCCGTTTCTCCGCTTCGCGCACCCGTTCCATGTCGGCGCCCGCTTGATCCCCTGTCAGAACATGGTCGATCCGGCCCATTTGATGAGACCCGCTCAGAACCTGCATACATCCATTTTCGCGGGTAGCGGGGTCCACTGCGATGAAGGCACTCGTCAGGAGCGGAAACAACACGCCGTTCTGGTACCAGTAACCATAATCCTGATGCCATGCCCACGCGCCGCCCACTTTCGCATCCTTCATGATCATCTTCGAGTGGTAATGATAAACCTCTCCTTCGAGCAGCATTTCGGCGGAATCTACGATGGTTTCACAGCGCGCGAACATACCGTAAATCGTGTCGCCCGGATGATTCCAGACAGAAAGCCGGACAACGCCGCCTTCCCCGTCCCCCTTCTCGAAAGAATGTTGATCTAACTGGCGGTCTTCCTTGGCGGCTCGGCGAAGAAGTTCGATCTC
>JALYVD010000301.1 GCA_030853405.1 Acidobacteriota bacterium
CTCGCTCCGTCTGGCGAACCGGTTTGGCTCGATATGGCGCGCCGGACCGCACACGCTATCCTCCGGCTGGAGCAGTTAGGTTTACGAACGCGCGACATCATCACCGATGCCGCGATGGAGAACGCGATGGTTCTGCACGCGGCCTTTGGCGGCTCGACGAATCTCCTGCTGCACATCCCCGCCATTGCCTTCACCGCCGGTCTGCGGCGGCCCAAAGTCGAAGACTGGAAGCGCGTGAACCGCAGTATCCCTCGCATCGTGGACGTGTTGCCAAACGGTCCCGGTAACCATCCCACCGCCGAAGTATTTCTCGCCGGCGGCGTTCCGGAAGTCATGCTCCATCTGCGGCGCGCCGGTGTTCTAAATACCCAGACGATAACCGTTTCGGGCGAGACCCTGGACACTATGCTCGACTGGTGGCAACAATCGGAACGGCGCAGCCATTTTCGCAAGAAGCTCCGTGAACTGGACGGGATCGATCCCGACGACATCATCCTCTCCCCGGATTCCGCCCGCTCGCGGGGCATGACTTCAACCGTGTGTTTCCCACATGGAAATCTAGCGCCGGAGGGCTCAGTCGTAAAGAGCACCTCCATCGATCCCGCAGTCGTGGGAGAAGACGGCGTTTACCGAATCTGCGGACCCGCGCGCATCTTTCTAACCGAACACGCCGCCATCGCCGGGATTAAGGAACAGCGCGTCAAAGAAGGCGATGTGATGGTGCTGATGTGCCGCGGGCCGATGGGCACGGGCATGGAAGAAATCTATCAAATTACCTCGGCCCTCAAACATCTGCCCTTCGGCAAATACGTAGCCGTTATCACCGACGCGCGCTTCAGTGGAGTATCTACCGGAGCTTGTATAGGGCACGTATCGCCCGAAGCCTTGGCGGGCGGCCCGTTAGGCAAATTACGCGACGGCGATGTAATCGAGATCGTGATTGATCGCACCAACCTCGAAGGCCGCGTGAACTTCGTCGGCGAAGGCGAGGAGCGATTCGACGCGGAAGAAGGAGCGCGACGCCTGCTTAATCGTCCGGCAAGAACCGATCTCCGATCCGATCCTGAACTACCTGAAGACACTCGTTTATGGGCAGCCCTGCAGCACGCAAGTGGAGGCATCTGGGCTGGCTGCGTTTACGATCCCGACGCAATCATCGCACGCCTAAACTAGATCCTCCGGGACAAAACTGCACCCCTGAAACCGAGCCCAGGAGCGTAAGCGAGTTCATTTACCCCGCCACTCGCCCGACTCAATCACCGGATAATGCCCTGTATCTGACGCCAACACATAAGTCCAGGCAAAATGACTTCTCCCGTCTTCCAGCGTGACATTGACAACCTCCCGGCGGAACGCCGGCCCCTCTTCGTTATCGACAGCCTCGATGACGCTGTCCAGCGCCTCCACCTCAATCAATTCCCCTGAAACCCTGCCTTTGGAGTACGAAGACAAACGCAAACCCGGGTAATCCCCAAGATCGATCAACTCACCGGAAATACTCGCGGGAACAATCGACTTAATCTGCCCCTGCTCAAGCAGTTTATGGTCGGGTTGGCCGCTCATCAGAGTCCCGTAAGCGAACCCATGGGTCGGAAAACTGGGAGAGTTGTTGGTTGCTGCAGACATAACTCTCTTTATTCTTTCATTTTTCACTGACGGACGAAATGGGATGGCCCCTGAGTGAGACAAACGAAATAGATGGAATTGAGCAGCTTTGGCGTCCCCAAGGGGATTCGAACCCCTGTTATCGCCGTGAAAGGGCGGTGTCCTAGGCCGGGCTAGACGATGGGGACGCTATGAGGCGTGATCGGACTCCTCCAATTTACCAGACGCATTTACCACGCCCGTTCAGAAACTTTACAGCGTGTGCAAATACGCCAGAACATCCGCTTTGTCCTGGGCGGACAGCATATCCGCGTAACCAGGCATCCCGTTGCCGCCGTTATTAATCTGCGCGAGCACATTCGCATCGTTAACCGGCTTCCCGCTCTGTAGCGTCTTTTTCTTAAATAGACCCTGCAGCGACGGGCCCATCTTCTTTTCGGGCGAATCCACGTTATGGCACATGGAACACTGCTCGAAAGTCTGCTTGCCTTTAGCTGCGTCGCCCTTGGTGGCGCTATCTTGCGCGAAGCTGGTTCCTGCAAAAAGCGATGCGCAAAATAGGATCGACCCGGCACTCATCACGATACGGCGAATCATATGTGTCTCCTGGCTCTTCTGTTAGAAAGCTTGAACTTGTTTCAGTCTACAATCCAGACCTGGTTAAATGACGCTCCACACGACAGAAATTTAACATCATGAAGAGAGACTAACGTTAGCAAAACTTCATCGTCTCACCAGCTTACAAGTCGTCCCGTATGGTTTGCGGGATAATGAAGAAAACTTGACCCCTCGGCCTAAGTCCCGGAAAAGCGCTGCGGTCGCCTCCGGCCAACAAAGAAGGTAATTGCATGTTTCAGCGAGCGCTGGTTGGCTCACTCATCCTCGCCTCGTCTTTCTATGTGTCGTCCCTACGGGCGGCCAATTCGCAGGCGGACGTTCCGGGAATGACAGTGCCTCCCAAGGCCGGACCAGTCAAAATTTTCTCGGAAGCCGATATTAAGCCTGGCATGAAGGCGGTGGCCTGGACAGTTTTCCAGGGCAGTCAACCGGAAGCGGTTCCGATTGAGATTATAGGCCTTTGGCAGAATGCCTGGGGCCCGAAACAGGACATCATCGTCGCCAAAATGTCCGGCAAGGCCCAGCGTACCAACGTCGCGGGAGGCATGAGCGGCAGCCCGGTTTACATCGACGGCAAACTGGTAGGGGCCGTTTCTCTCCGGCTCAGCGTCTTCTCTCCCGATGCGATCTGCGGCATCACGCCGATTGGGCTGATGCTCGAAGTCAAGGATTACGACAAGACTCGCCCTGCGGACAGCCGTACTCCCGGCAAAGTTCAACAGGTCAGCGCCGGCCTTGAAATGCCCGGAACATTATTAACGCGAGTCATGGCGGCGGCCTCGTCCACTCCTCTGCGCGACACCGCCATGATGACGCCCATCGCTACGCCGATCTCAATGTCCGGCTTCACGGACGAATCCGTGCGCGAGTTTGCGCCGATTCTTCAGCAGCTTGGGCTCACGGTGGCGCAGGGCGGCGCCGGTGGTAACCTGGATTCCTCTAAACCTGCCAAGGATTGAGCGACTTCTCTCCAACCCGGCGATAGCGTAGCGGCCGTACTGGTCTCGGGGGACGTGACCATGACAGGTGCGGGTACCGTCACCTATAACGACGGCAAACGCATTCTGGCTTTCGGACACCCGATGTTCAATTTGGGTCCGGTGGACATGCCGATGGCAAAGGAAGAGATCATCACTACTCTCGCCTCGCAGTATCAGCC
>JALYVD010000351.1 GCA_030853405.1 Acidobacteriota bacterium
TTTCGATATGGTTTTTGGTAAGCGGTCGAGTTCTTATAGGCTTACGTCTCAGTTTCGAACTATTTGGACACTAGTCGCAAATGATTATCCATATTGCTTTTCTCTGGAAAAGTCATCGTCTAGACCAGTTACGCTATTTACAGGCAATCCTTGGCAACCGACCCACCTGCAACTGACCCGCGCTCCTTCGTCTTTCATGATCCGAGCGGTAGCCGGTGGACGCGATTCCGGCGCATCGCACAGTCCCTTGGCCTCGCTTCCGTTCTGCTGCTGGCGGTTTTCTGCCTCGTCGGCGTTAGTCTGCCTCAGCTTCCGGTGCTGGGATTGCCTAGAGTGGCACCCGTCGTTCAATTGGAAACGGGCAAAATGCACGCGGGCAAACCGGTCCCGAAGAACGCACCGTACCGCATTGCAAAGCCGATGAAACCGGTGCGCTACGTTCGCTCGCTCTCGCCGATAATCCATCCGAAAACGGCCGCGAAAGCCGCTGACGGCAAACCGCTCGTCTGGGGCTTCTTCGTGAATTGGGACGCCGCCAGCATGGTCTCGCTTCGTCTTCACCTCGGGGAGCTGACGGATCTGATTCCGGAATGGCTTGTGCTCCAGAATGCAAACGGCGATATCGACGACCAGACCGACTCCACAGTTGTGACCATTGCCAAGCAGGCAAATCTTCCGATTTACGCGATGCTGACCAATTTCCGAGAGGACTGGCAGGCCGCCGATGTGCACAAAATTTTGACCAATCCGGATAAAGGGCGCGACCTGATCGAAAATATTCGCTCGAATCTCGCGGAGCACAAATTCGCGGGAATAAATGTCGATTTTGAGCAACTCGCGGCAAGAGATCGCGCGCCTCTGGTCCGTTTCATGCAGCAATTGGCGAAGGCTCTGCACAAGGACGGCTATGTAGTCTCGGAAGACGTTCCGGTGGACGACGAAGCATATGATTTGAAGAGTCTGGCTGCGGCTGTGGACTTCATTGTCCCGATGATCTATGACGAACATTGGGAAACAGGCACTCCCGGACCTGTCGCTTCCCAGGACTTCTTCGAAACGGAGTTGGAGAAGGTCGCGAAGGTTGCGCCGGTTTCAAAGACGATCATCGGTTTTGGGAACTACGGTTACGACTGGATCATTGGTTCGAACGGCGGATCTGAAGTCGCTTTTACGGACGTTATGGCAGCTGCGGCAGAAAGTAAGACAGCCGTTCAATGGGACGCGCAAGCGGAAAATCCGGTACTTCGATATACGATTAACGGCCAAAGGCACGAAGTCTGGTTCCTGGATGCCGTCACCGGACTTAACCAGGCGCTTGCGATACACGATGAAGGGTTCCGCGGACTGGGGGTGTGGCGTTTAGGCGCGGAAGATCCAGGACTTTGGCGCACGTTCAATCATGAATCCTGGCCGGCGGATCACTTCGATACCGCTGTTTTACAACGGCTCGATTCCGGCCAAAGTGCACCGCGCTCTTACGGAACCGGTGAAATCCTGCATGTAACGGAGACTCCGCAGGAAGGAAAGCGGCTCGTCAGGAATCCGGCGACCGATCAGGACGATTTCAGTGAGCAATACCAGGTCTACCCGACACCCTATGTGATCGATCACAGCGGCGCACTGGATGAGAAACTGCTGTGCCTGACCTTCGACGATGGTCCGGACGACCGGTATACACCGGCGGTGCTCGATATTCTGAAGCAGCATCACGTCCCGGCGACATTTTTTGTGGTGGGAGTGAACGCGGAACAGTTTCCGAATCTCATAAAACGCGAATACGCGGAAGGCCACGAGATTGGAAATCATACTTACACGCACCCAAACATCGCGGCTACATCCGCGCTTCGCACGGAACTCGAACTTAGTACAACGCAGCGGATTATCGAGAACCTGCTGGGTGTCTCCACGACGTTTTTCCGGCCGCCGTATAACGCAGATAGTGAACCGACAACTCCGGAAGAGATTGAGCCCATCCGGCGCGCGCAGTTATATGGGTACGCGACGATTTCAGAAACGATCGATCCACGCGATTGGGAACGCGGGATTACCTCCGACGCAATTGTCACGGAAGTAAAGAACGAAATCGCCTCTTCTATCAGCGAGCACGACGAGGCTAGCAGCCATATCATCCTGTTGCACGACGCGGGCGGGAACCGGAGCGCGACCTTGACCGCGCTGCCGCGGATTATCGATTTCTATCAGAAGCAGGGTTACCGGTTCGCTCTGATTGGAGAGCTTCTCTCGAAGGACCGCAGCCAGGTGATGCCGAAGACGGGTCCCGAGGAACTGCGCCTTGCGCGCATCGAGGGCGGAGGGCTTGGGGCGCAGACTCGCTTCAGACAGATACTAGGGCTCCTGTTTCTAATTGCGATTTTCGCCACGCTGGCACGTTCGCTGCTTTATGGGTCTCTTGCCGTGCTTCAGAAATTCTCCTCTAAGCGGGCTTACTTCGATCCAGGGTACTGCCCGCCCGTTTCCGTCATCATTGCCGCTTACAACGAAGAAACCGTAATTGAGCGGACTGTCGATTCCATTCTGCAGAACGGTTATGGCGATATCGAAATCATTGTGGTGGACGATGGCTCGAAAGACGGGACGCTCGACGTGCTGCGAACGCGGTTTGCCGAACATCCTAAGATTCGTATCCTCAGCCAACCGAATGGCGGGAAATCCGCCGCTTTGAATAACGGGATTCGCCATGCGAAGTACGACGTGCTGGTGGCCGTCGATGCGGACACGCTATTTCGCAAGGGCACAATCGAGAAACTCGCCCGGCACTTCACGGATCCGAGAGTGGGCGCGGTCAGCGGGAACGCACGCGTGGGAAACAAGAAGAACTGGATTACACGCTTTCAGTCCATTGAATATATCTACGGCTTCAATCTGGATAGGAGGGCGCTTGATTACCTGAATGCCATCACCGTCGTTCCAGGAGCGGTGGGAGCGTGGCGCAAAGAGCTCGTCCTTGAATGCGGCGGATTTTTGCACGACACACTCGCGGAGGATACGGATCTGACGCTCGCGATCCGGCGGCTCGGTTATGTCATTCACTATGAGCAGGACGCGATCGCTTATACCGAGGCGCCTGAAGACACTCGCAGCCTGGTGAAACAGCGCTTCCGCTGGGTATTCGGAACGTTACAGGCGGCGTGGAAACACCGCGATGCGTTGTTCGTTCCAAAATACGGAACGCTTGGGTTCATTGCGTTGCCAAGTATTTGGATTTTCCAGGTGCTGTTGTCCGCTCTTTCTCCTTTCGCGGAAGTGGCGATGGTGTTTTCGTTAGTAGCTGGCGAATGGAAGATCGTTTTGACGTACTACTTCGTGTTTTTCGCCGTGGAGTTGATGACCGGCTTCCTGGCCTATGGCCTTGAGGGCCTCGCGCCGTGGGATCTTTCGCTCTTGTTCTTCCAGACGATCTATTATCGGCAGTTGATGTTGTATGTGCTCGGGAAGAGTTTTTTGTACGCTATTCGGGGCAGGTTGGTTGGCTGGGGGAAGTTGGAACGGAAGGCGAGCGTGCGCTTGGCCGGATGACGGCTAATATTCGGTTGTCAAAGAACTGTCAGCGAACGTTTGGGAACGCACGCCGCTTGCTTACGCGCGCGGTTCCGATTGTCAGGCGGCTTTCGCTTGCATTAGCTGTTCGGTCAGTTTGTTCGCGCGGAGGCCGGTCAATGCGCCAGGTGGCGTCGGCTGGCGATTGCAACTCGGTAT
Organism: Acidobacteriota bacterium; assembly: GCA_030853405.1. Lineage (GTDB taxonomy): Bacteria > Acidobacteriota > Terriglobia > Bryobacterales > Bryobacteraceae > Bog-105. Next base: position 3,718 of record JALYVD010000351.1, read on the forward strand.
TGGCGATCAGCCCATTGCCGTTCTCGATCAGCAGGTTTCCGCAGTAGCTCAGCTTGGCTTCCTTGCCACCTTTGCGCGCCAGTTGGGCGTCCGCGTCAGTGCTGGATTCGTGAGTGTCATTGGAACGCATCTCGCCATGGAAGTTCACCGTTGGATTGCCGGGATCGTCCGGATCGTTGTGTTTGGCCGCTCCTTTCTTTGGAAGCTCTTCAGGCTGGCGCACGCCTCCAACAGCGTGCCATCCACGGTGAAATGCTCGTCCGAAGTCAGCTTCGCCTGCTCAGCCTTGCTGCCATACCTGCGCGAAAAACACCTGCGCGACGTTGTGCTCCAACAGCCGGTCCCGGTTCTTCGTAAATACCGTTACGTCCCAGACCGGCTCGTCACTGCGCACTGAATACAGCATCTGCAATAACTGCCCACGCAGCAGTTTCTCGGGAGCTATCGAAGGCCGGCCCAACTCCGAATACACCTCGTCGAACAGCGGCGGCATCTCGCCCAGCGCCCCATCCACCATCACCCGGATCGCCCGCAACGGATCCTCCTTGCGCACCCGCGTCTCCGGTGACAACTAGCTGAACATCGCGCTCTGAATCCGGTCCCCGCCTCGCATACCAACTAAGTAAAGCCTTCCCTGCATGACTCTTTCATTCACAAGTCCATGCCGGTTTATCCCGGCGCACTCCGCGTGCTGCCACGTGTGCTTTGCCGAACTGCTTCCATAAAAATCACAATTCGTGTGAGGCGGCAAGGACAACGGTCTTGCCTGAGTGATCGACAATAGTTAACTTCCCATCTCGTAGCGTCACATCGTCGATCTTTGTGAACTCTTCAGGCGCCTTCGTATAGAAAAGCAGGAAACGATTCTCGATCTTTGACTTCGCCGGCAACCAGCGGAACGTAGGCATGCCAAAGAGAGGGCTCATAGCGACTGTGTCGCGATGAGAAATATCAAACGGCTGAGAAGAAAATTCCATACCGCGCGCGGCCCGATTGTCACCGGTGAAATTCATCCAGCTCATGACCCACGGATAATCTTCGCGGCGAAAGACGTATCCGTATAGCAGGTGCTTTTCCAGGTTCAGCGCCGTCACAAAAGCAAGTCTGCGGGCCGGGTCCATCTCGCAACTGGCGAGGTCCAGCCAATTATGATCGGTCGGAATCAGGCGGATGTCGGCCTCACCGCCGCCGGTCACCGGCGCCATGGGCCATTTGAAATCCTTGTCATAGAGAAGGTGGCCTGGAATGCCGCCCGGTTTGTAAGGGCGTACGCGGCAGTTGGTGGCGGGCATATCTACAACGACTTTGCCTTTTTCCATGTAGGGAGGGCCGATTGTGGCATGCTCCGCCCAGGATATTGGCCTGTCCACACTCAAAGCGCTCTCGAGATCGCTGGTTACATAAATTAGATTTTCGCCATCCACCACCTCGACGGTACGGGTTACGGTCTCCTGAGCCAGCGGCAAAGTGGCTTGGATCGTCACCAGATGGGAGGGACTCGAATTATTGGCGGCGATAATCTTGAACAGCTGACGGCTTGCCTCGCCATGGAACGGCATCCCCGCCGCCTGTTCCTGGGTGGAAGGAGCGCCGAAACCATCAAGGGCAAGAAAGTGACCGATGGTGGCCAGGGGACTGAGAGGCTGCCCCTCTTTCATGATCACTCTGGAGAATCGACCGCCCTTCGTGTCAATCGTCAACTCGAGTTTATCGTTGGCGAGAATGAATGGTTTCGAATCCGGCCGGCTCCCGACTTGGCGGCCCGGCCCCGCCGGCGCTTGTCGTGTTTGTGCTCCCGCAGCCGCCGTTCCTACGGTAATAACCGCCGCGAACAGCAACAGTAATGATTTTTGTTGGTGCATGAATCTCCGAGATTCGCCTCGCGGCAGAGTTAAACAGAAGGTGCATTTCCGGCTAGCTATAGCTAAGTTAAAGCGCATCTTTGTTTAGTGTCAGCGCTTTGCTTTTTGTGTAGTGCTTGCTAAACCCATTACGGCTGTTGGTGACCGTGAACGACCCGTCGCGAGCCGCTGAAATTTTGATCCATTTAAATCCGTCTTTGCCATTTGGATTCGCAATGAAGTCATTCGGTGGATTACCGTTTGGCCCCGCTTTTAAAGAATAGTGAAGCTGCCAGATATCACGTAACCCCGGCGCGTCCCGGAGCACTGGCCAAGTCTGGGCATCGGCGCCTTTCGTCGCTCCATTCGCCTGAATCATTACCGGCGCTCGCAACGCGCTCACGAGTTCCGGGGCAATGCCTTTGAATTGCCCGTGAACATTCACGTTGTAAACGTCTACGGCGCCGATGAGATTGTCCGGGCAGACCAGATTATGGCTGTAGTGGGCTTCGAGGTCTGCCAGGTCCAACATCCGGAACTTGCCGGAAATAATTAGCAGACCAACTGATTGATTGTCCTCGACGTCGCTTGCCAGAGCTTCCGCCTGTTTGTAAGATCCACAAGCCGGGTTGGACGCTCCCGCGTGCGGCACGGGTTTTGTAATCAGCTTACCTGCGGCTGACAGCACCTGAACGTCGATTCCCTTGATCGGGATCTTATCGCCCGGCTTTACGGTGGTATGACCGATTTTCTCCCTGATGGCCGCATAGGGCGCGAACCGTTGGCTGGCAGCGGCGGCGCTTGCCTGGGTAACTTGCACTTCTCCGTGATCGAAGATATGCCCAATGGGAATTCTAGACGCCAATTGAGCTACGTTACCGATATGGTCGATATCAAAATGGGAGATGACGAGAAAATCGATGCGCTTCAGGCCAGCTGCCCGGACTGCTTCGACGATGCGGTCGTTGGAAGCCGAACCATTGATCGGCGTCGTCCAACCTGCGTCGAAGAGCATCGACTGCCCCGGCGGTGAAACCACCAGTACTGACTTTCCGCCTTCCACATCGATGATGTAAATCTCCAGGTTTCGGGCCGCTGGGAGAGAAGCCGCGAACAGCGCTAACAAAGCGATCAATCTAATCATGCTTTAACTCCCGCTTTAACGGGCCGAGAACGCCAGCAGAACATTCCCGGCCATGCCCTGACCGCCATATCCTGAGTTCACGTAAAGCATCCCATCGGCGATCGTTGGTCCGGTTGAACTAAATGAACCGCCGTGTGCCGTGATGCCATCGGTTGTGGGGAACGACTGCGTGGCGTCAAAATCCCAGATGATTTTACCGGAGGTCATTTCGTATGCCCGTAGATGACCGTCCATCGAACCCGCAAAAACTACGCCTTCGATCAAACTGGGAGGCGCGAGTAGCGCGGCGGTACACCCGGGTTTTCCCAGACACGCCGGTCTGGGCGGAGGAGTCATCCATAAGATCTTGCCGGCTGCCGCATCCAGAGCAAACATCTCACCGCCCGATTCGGGTTTGCGCCGGTCAATGTCCGACACCGGGACGTAAGCGACCCCGTTGTGTCCTGCGATTCCCCACAGCACGCCACCGAGCGTACTGCCTTTGCCGACGCGGGTCTGCCAGACGATCGCCCCGTTCCGATCGGGATCGAAGGCATGTACCACACCGGTCTTTTGACCTGCTACCAGGACCTGTTTGCCGCCCCCTGCGTCAAGCAGCACGGCAGAGGAACCAAAGTCCTCATCCGGCCCGTGATTCACCGGGCAGTTCCCGCCGCCTCCACGAGAGCCGCAATCCCAATTAAACATGTCCGGAGTCGCTTGCCGGGACCAACGAAGCTTTCCGCTCTTCAGATCGAACGCAATAATCCCATCCGCCGTTTTGATATCGGGATCGGAGTAGCCGTTGCCCGTCATGACGTAGATCAACTTCCTTTTGAGATCGACAGTCGGAGAGGACCATATTCCGGCGCCCGACGGTCCATAGAATTGGACGCCATTCTTTCCGATCGTCGTGGGTTTCGGCTCGGGCGAGGTATAGCCGCGCCAAACTTCCGCTCCGGTCTTAGTCTCGAGGGCTACCAGGTTTCCGCGGAATTTACAGCATGGATAGATTGGGTTCGCCCCCGCATTTTCTTCCTGCGATGCAATCGGCACATAGAGACGGCCGCGGTAAAGCTTGGGGGTTCCGGTTATACGGGCAAAGGGTTGGTTGTCCAGTTTCTTTTGCCAGATCAGCTTGCCGGTTTCCGTATCGAGGGCATAAAGGTTCGCGTCCAGATCCCCAACATAGGCACGCTTGTCCGGCCCGACGACAACGCTCGAGCGCACCAGCGCTTTTGCGCGGTACATCCAATACAGGCAACCCGTACGCGCATCGATCGCATAAATGGTGCCGTCGTTACTTCCTGTATAAACCCGGCCGCCAACCACGGTTGGCTGCCCATAAGCGGTTCTGCCGGTTGGGAAGCCGAAGGCCCATTTAATCTTTAGCGAAGGAACTTCGGCGGCGGTCATAACTGCGGCCGAGGGCGGCTGGAAACGGGTGTTGACGGGGTCCACGCCCCAGCCATTCCACGAAGCTTTGGTGACGGCCGGTTTGACGCCTGCCGCGCAAAAACCACTGACCTCCGGCAAGACTTGAGCGCCCACGTCTTTGCCGACAAAACGAGCGACGGCCATCTTGTCGTCTTTCGAAAGACTCTGTGCCTGAACCTGCATGGCGCCCGTCTCCAAGGTCTTTAGGACTTCCTGCCAGGGGATCTGCGAGAGAGCTTCCGGGGTGGGAGCATGGCTCGTACTGGTAGAGGAATGACACTGCATGCACTTGGAGATAAAGACCTGCGAGCCTTCCTGCGCCGAACAGGCCAGGGCGACAACTAAGCTGAGAAAAGCGAGGCGAACCATTCGTTTGTCTTGTTAAAGTCTGGGCGCGATCAGAAAATCGGGGATGCCCACCGGGAACGCACATTTAGATTCATTTTTAAACGTCACCCGGATTTAGCTATCGAGATGAGCCTCGCACTTAACCGTCGAGTTCAATTTCCTGATGCTGCATGCCGGCGTACGGATAGACGGCAACTTTGGGATCGCCAGGATGCAATTTACGAAGGTTTGCGACCACGTCGCTCCAGTTATCGCAAAATATGGTTCCGCCCCTGTAGTCGTTCTCCATGTTACGGGTCATATACTGCGAGTACACGATCAGGTTGAAGTTCTTCGAACTTTTTCGTCTCACTCCGGAGACCCTGCGCGCCGTCAGATCGAACTGCGTGGCGCCGTTCCTCCCTGCCAGGCGATTGTTCAGGTAATGTACCGGGTCGATGCCCAGGGGGTTCTGCACGATCACCACACCCGTACCGCCTTCACGTACCGAATAGTTGATCCAGAGCGCCCCGTGGTAAGCCTGCGCGTTCTGCGGATATGCATTCGCCACCACCACATCGGCGTCTTTGTATGTCGGGGTGCAGTACGTCTTCGCCGCCACTCTAACGCCCGCCTCATGAGCTTCGACGATATCGCCCGCCCATATGTGGGTCGGCTTCAGCCGCGAGTTATACATGATCTGCACGGTGTAATCGACCTTGGCCATTTTCGCCGCCTCGATCATGTCCAGACGCATGTCGTTTTTGAAGATCCTCACCGGGCCTGTGGTCTTCACCTTAGTGAGAATCTTAGTGTGGTTGTACTCGATGGTCGGGAGACCCGACAAACCCGGAAGAATGGCCTTCGCGCCACCCCCGTAACCGGCATCCTGGTGTACTTTGATGCCGCTCATACAAATCTTGAGATCGGCCCCAAGAAAAGTTTGATTCAGCAGCACGTTGTTCCCGCGGGTAGTGACACCCATGTCCTTCAGATTGTCAAAAACATCGTGGTTCACCCACGCATACCGTTTCGCGATATCAGCGCCCAGCTTCCGTGCGACCTCCGCTTGCGTCATCGGCCGGTGGCTACCGAATGAACCGATGAAGAGAATGTTTTCGTCTTTAATCCCCGCTTTGTTCAGTTCGGATGTAATCCACGGCGTGACAGTGAAGGCGGGAGTTGTGCGGGTTAAATCGTCGAAGCTGATTGCAACGGTCTTTTTGCCTTCCGCCAATTCGCGCAAACTCTTCGTGCCGATTGGCGTATCACACTCTTTCGAGATCTGCTGCCCGGTGAGCACAGGCAGATTGTGACCATCCATTTCCATCACACTGACGTCCCAACTTGCGGGAAAATCGATCCGCTCCTCTTCATACATGGAGCCGTTCGGTCCTGCAAATTCATGAGTCGGGATAACGACCGACTTCGCGGAACCTTTGAGTTTAGGCACTGCTTTAGCTTGGAAAAATCCAGTGCCTAATGCCGTACCAATTAGGGGTACGGATGCCAACTTTCGCACCCCGGAAAGAATATCTCTGCGGCTGACGTCGGACTCGGACATAAAAAGCTCCTTGCAGACCATTTACGCTTCTATTACTACCTTACTCCTCGACTTTTCAGTGCGTGAAGCGCAAATGCATACGCATTTTCTAATGTTGCTTTTTGCTACAAGCCACCCTGCCGGCTAGAACCGGAACCGAAGCGAACCCTGCATTACTCTTGGAGGACGTGTTCCATTCACCACGCCGAAATCGCTATTGCTCTGAACACCGGCGGGTGTAAATAGCGCGTTCGCATCAACACTCCTGAATTGGGAGTGATTGAAGATGTTATAGAACTCCCAGCGGAACGTGAGCACTCGCTTCTCGCTTCCGAGATTGAAGTTCCGGAAAACGGTCAAGTCGAAATTGTTAATGCCGGGTCCCCGAATAGGATTCCTCGCCGCATCCCCGACTTGCCCAACTCCCATGAACTGCACGCAAGAGGTGTCGAAAAACCGAGTGATGCTGCGATCACTATGTGGAAGGTTCGGGTTACAAGTCAAATTCACCCTCTGCGGATCGCCGCCGCCTGACGTATTCTCACCGTTGGTCGTCGAAAAGTTAATCGGAACCGGGAATCCGCTTGCAAACGTGGCAACGCCTGAAATCTGCCAGTTGGAGGCGACAAGCTTGGCGGCCCTGACGGACTGCCAACTCCTGGCAATCGGAATATCGTAGGTGTAATGGATCGATAAGACGTGGGTCTGGTCGAAGCCGGCCAGAGAATAATTCCTTCGCGCCGAAAAATACGTGGGCGTGCCAATCGTTAGGTCCGTGTCGTTGAAATCCATAACTTTGGAATACGTATAAGCGACGCCAAAGGAAAGGCCATGGGTCAACCGATGGTTTGCCGTTACCTGCAGCCCGTTGTAGTTGGAAGAACTGCTTGGCGTAAGATAATTGGCTGATGATCCGTATCCCTGAATGGGCACCAGCAGATTGGTGACATAGGGTGTTTTGCCACCGGGCACGGTTGGATCGATACTTTGCGGCAGGAACTGTGCGCCGAAGGGAAGCAAATTGAGGTTCTCTTCAGTCCAGAGATGCCTGCCATAGGTGCCAACCCATCTTGCCTCTATTACCGTTCCCAGGCCTATATCGCGCTGGATGCCAAACGACGCGTTCATGTTGTAAGGCGTAATAGTCTGTGGATCCAATATAAATGTGTTCCCCGGCGTAACAAACGAACCGGCGTTCAGATAAGTGCCGACGTTGCCGTTGTACACCGCGGAGGTGAGCTGGGCTGGCGGAGCCCCAAACGAGAAACCAATATTTCCATCGGTTTGCGTCTCGTAAAACATGCCGAACCCTCCACGGATTGAGGTCTTGCCGTCCCCGAAGGGGTCATACGCGAAGCCGACGCGCGGGGCCAGCCTCGGAGGTGATTGATTGATCCAGCCGCGTGGGCCAGTCTTGCTGGATGCGAGGACTGCCCCCGGGGAGACGCTGCCGGTACCTGGAACGAAGTTGCCGATCGCCTTCTCGGACACGGCTTGTCCTGTTGGCGCGTCGTAACCTACCCGGACACCGTTGATAATCGCCGGCCGGTAGAGACGCGCCGCGTCGGCGGCATTGTATTGCGAAAGGACTAATGTTGCGGCGTCCCACCCGTGGTCGGTAGACGGCTTCCAGGGCGTGTAATCCGTAATTCGGACACCCACATCCAACGTCAGTTTCTTCGTTATCTTCCATGTGTCTTGCACGAAGTTATCCCAATCGTAAAGCCGCTGCTCTATCGCGACATGGTCATTGGATTCCGAGTAAGTGTTGAAATTCCCGAGAACCAGGTTGGCGAAAGGGTTCCCGCTGTTCTCTGGGTTGGTGGCGTTGGCGCTGAAATCGAAACCGCCGCCAAAGTTGCCTCTAGGGCCTTCAAACTCGCGGGCGCGATGCCAGTAGGTACCGAGTTTGAACGTATGGCTTCCGCGAATGATCGAGAGCGTGTCCGAAACGTCAAAGGTCGTATCGGCGCCTGTCTCCGGAAAGCGGCTGTCATATGTCAGGTTGGGTGCATCGGATACGCCGGACAATGACGTGATCTGGGGGATCACGTTGTACGGATTATTCCCCGGATAGACTTGGCCGGCCGTAAATCCAATCCCTGAGCGCGTTCCCACAGAGTTAAATTGCGCGAACGAAACCGGAGGTGCATTCTCGGTGCTGTGGCGAACCGCGCCTAAAATCTCATTCACAATGTTCGGGCTGAAGATGTGAGTTTCATGCGCCGAAATAGAATCGTCCGTAAATTGATAATGCCCGTAAAACCATGGCCAACTGGGAGCGCCAACCGCGCCGGTGTTCCACGCCTGCGTATCGGAATGGTAGGAGACCCCTCTGACAAAGATTGAATCCTTCGTGCTGATTGGCGAGTCAATTCGAAACACGTTACTGAGCTTCGGGATGTCGTAATCTCCCTGGAAGGCATAGTTGTATGCCCCGTTGGTAACCGCTCTATTGAGCTGGTTCGGAAGTGGAAAGACATTTATCAAAGCCTGGGTGCTCGGGTTGAGGCGGTTCGACGGAATAATGGCTCCCGGAAAAGCTGCACCGGTTGTCGGATCAATCGGTTTGGTGGCCGATTGCGAGAAGTTTCCTTGCCGTTCCAGCGCGGTAGGCATTGTGTAGTACACGAAAGGCGCGGGAAATTTGGCATGGGTATAGTCGTACGAGTAGAAGAAAAAGAGCTTGTTTTTCAGACTCGGCATGTGCGGCAAAAGAACAGGCCCGCCGATTGTCGCGCCAAGTGTATTGAACTTATAAGCCGGTTTCGCAAAGCCCGCCCGGTTGAGCAGGAAATCGTTGGCATTAAATATCTGGTTCCTGACGTACCAATACGCCGTCCCGTGAAACTCACTGCTTCCTCCCTTGGTGATGATAGACAGAATGGCCCCACCATTCCTGCCGTATTGGGCTGTGTAATTGGCCAGCAGGACGTTGACTTCGGCAATGGCGTCCATGTTAATCGCACTGGATAACGAGGAAGCCGTGCCATTGTCGTTTCCCGCTACTCCATCTACCGTGAAATCTATCGCCCCGTTTCGCGCACCCGAAATATTCGGAGCTGTGACGCCGGGAGGGCCGCCGGCTCCTCCAAGAGCTTCTGTTTGAGTGGTTTGGCTGACGCCCGGCAAAAGGCGTAGCATGTCTACCACGTCGCGGCCCCGCTCCGCGATCATCGACATCTCATTGCCCGTCAGCGTGGCGGAATTCTCGTACGTGGTGGTTTCCACCTGTGCGGCTTGCGCCTGAACTTCGATGGTCTGGTTCACCGCACCGACGGTCAGGGAGATTGTCCCCAAAGAAAGTTGCTGGTTCGCTACAAGCGAATCGCCAACTCGTTCGAACGCTTCGAATCCAGTCTTCGTCACTCTCGTGGTGTACGAACCAGCTTGGAGCGAAGTTATTGTAAACAATCCAGAGTCGCTTGTGACTGCGCTTCTCGTAGCTTTTGTGGACTGGTCAGTTACGGTAATGGCGGCGTCAGGGACAGCGGCGCCTCCCTGGTCAACCACCGTACCGCTGATGGTGCCCGTCGTGATTTGCGCCCGCAGAACAAAGGCGAAGGCACAACACAACAGTAAGTAGACTACACGGTTAAAACGATGCACACGTGACACAAGACGCCTCCTGAAGCGTACGATATATAACTTCCGCTAGATATTTTGCCCGCTTACTAGCTAACTCACAACGGATCGTACGCTCGGTGCGCCATTTCCTACTGAGTTAGTAAGCAATGCTAATTAAGCAAGGTACTTCTATGGATGCTACTCGCATTCCGTGGGTGAATCAATCGCTCAATGTCAAGAAGTTGTCAAATCTTTGGTATCCAGGAATTGACAACTTGTTGACACTGGAAGCTTGATTGAGCCGCTGAATACGGATAGGGTTGAAAAGTTATCTCTGCGACACTCTAGACCGGTTAAGCCTGATTTCGGGTATCGTTGTAGCAGCACAAATTGTAGATTCTATGTCAGGAACACCCGAGTCATGATAAGCAAAACAACTGCGTCGGCTTTCGCTCCGATAATTTTATTAGGGCTCGCCGTTGGCTTGGCCGCCGCTGAAGATAATCACCGCGCTCCGCTGCCTGCTCCTCTCGGCGTCCCGGTTCCAGGGCCTTCCAGGGACGCCCCCTATGCGCCGCAGCCTATCTTGCCGGGGGGAGTAGTGGTTCCTCTTTATTCGCCCGCCTCACCTTTCCTCAAAAGGGACCGCGTCCGCGAGGCCGAGAAGTACAACATGCGCGAATCGGTGCCAGTGCGAATCGAGAGCATAATCAACATCCACAATCCATCTATCGAAGTGCACGTGGCCGATCCAAGTCGCAATACCGGCGCCGCCGTGATCCTGATGGCGGGCGGCGCGCACACAACTCTGAATGTCGGCCCGGAGGGCGCTGACTTCGTTCCATTTTTCTACAACTATGGCGTCACGACAATTATCCTGCGGAATCGGTTGCGGGCCGATGGATACGACGTCCAAAGAGACGAGGTGAACGACGCGCTTCAATCTATTCGGCTGGTGCGGTCTTATGCCAAAGAATGGCGCATCGATCCGAACAAGATTGGCATCATGGGTTTCTCAGCGGGCGGGGAGTTAGCTGCGTCAGCGGCAGTCCTATTCGACGACTTCGATAAAAAGCACACCTCGGCCGGCGATTCTCTTGCCGGGATCACGTCTCGGCCTGATTTTGTCGTTCTCGTATATCCGGGCCCTACACCGTTTTCCCGCAATCGCACTCCTCCGGCGATTCCCCGCAACATGCCTCCAACCTTCGTTGTGACCGCCGGATCGGGTGATCGAGGTCACGCGGTCTCGTCTATTGCATATTTCAGCGCAATGTTGGATATGGGCGTTCCGAACATAGAGATGCATATCTACGGGAACGGCCACCATGCCGGCGGATTGTCCGACCGAAACGGCATACCTTTCGGCACGTGGCAATACCGCTATATCGACTGGTTCCGGGACCTCGGCTTCTTACAAAAACCCGGGGTGGAGACGAAGGCGGCACGCGATATCGCAGCTTTTCCGGGTGGGCCGGCAACGGCCTCGGCTGCTCCTGAACCTCTGAGGGGAACGGCGCTCATCGCCGCTTCGGCTGCGGGAGTGAAGACCCTTCAAACGTGGTACGTAGAGGACACCGGTTTATGGAAAACGACAGGTTGGTGGAACGCGGCCAATGCCGTAACGGTGCTGGTCAACTACTCACGGTTGAGCAATAGCACGGACTTCCTGCCAGTCATCGCAAACACGTTCGAACGCAATGCGCACACGGACTTTCTGAACAAGTATTACGACGATGAAGGCTGGTGGGCACTAGGCTGGGCAGGAGCTTACGAACTATCACACCAGGAGCGTTATCTTGCGATGGCGGAAGAAATCTTTGCCAATATGGCGGGGGGCTGGGATAACACGTGCGGCGGCGGAATCTGGTGGAGCAAAGACAATCGTTATAAAAACGCCATAGCCAACGAGTTGTTTCTTTCCGTGGCGGCGAAGCTGGCGAATCTTACGCAGGACCCACAGAAACGGGCCACATACCTTGAGTGGGCACAACGGGAATGGAAGTGGTTTGCATCCACCGGTATGATCAACGCTGAACATTTGGTGAACGACGGCTTGGATTCCGCGTGTCACAATAACCACCGAACCACCTGGACTTACAATCAGGGGGTTATTTTAGGCGGTCTAACTGCGCTGGCAAAGGCCTCTGGCGACGCGAAGACTCTCGATACCGCCCAGTCGATCGCGTCAGCGGCGATCTCACAGTTGACGGATCACGATGGGATTCTCCATGACCCCTGCGAGCCCGATCGTTGCGGCAAAGATGCGGTGCAGTTCAAAGGCATTTTCGCGCGCAATCTGGCCGTGCTGAACTCGGCGGACCCGGCGCCTCAGTTCCGTAGCTTTTTGCACACGAACGCGGATAGTATCTGGAAGAACCGCGACTCAGGCGATCAGTTCGGCGTGGTATGGTCAGGGCCTTCTGATGTGAAGAACGCCGCAACGCAGGTATCTGCGCTGGACGCACTGCTAGCCGCCGCCGAAGTGGAGGGCGCTGCCGTCAAGTAGGTTGTCAACACCGCAACACTGCAACTCGACAGTTAACCGTTGAAGCGGTATCCGATACGGTGAACGGTTTGGATGTAGGCAGGAGCAGATGGAGCATCTTCCACCTTCTGTCTTAGATTGAGAATGTGCGTATCTACGGTCCGGGTGTGGAGATCGCCTCCGTAGCCCCAAACGTGTCTCAGCATTTCCGTCCGGCTGATCACGCGTCCCCTGTTCTCAATCAGATACCGCAACAAATCGAGTTCCCTGCGCGAGAGATCAATCGGCACACCCTTTTTTGTGGCCGTAAAGCTCGCAAAGTTCAGGCAAACATCGCCGAATTGATAGGTTTGGAAGAGCTTATGGTCAGCCCGGCGGAGCTTCGCCTCCGTACGAGCCAGCAATTCGGAAACACTGAATGGCTTCGTCATGTAGTCATCCGCGCCTATTTTTAGGCCCGCTATTTTGTCGTGCTCCAAACTGCGCGCTGTCAGCATGATGATGGGAGAATCCAGACCGTTTTCCCGCAACTTCCGGCAGACACATAGACCGTCAAGCTTGGGAAGCATGACGTCGAGCAAAACCAAATCGGGCCGCGTCCGAAGCGCGACTTCCACGGCCGCCTCGCCGTCCGTGGCCACCAATACTTCATAGCCCTCGTAAACCAGATTGTCCTGCAACAGGCGTACCATCGCCAATTCATCCTCAACCACCAGAATGATCTTCTTTGATGAAGCCTGTGACGGCGATTTGTTACTGCCTACGCTCTGGACCATAATCTCCGCCTTCACTCCGGCACGGGTAAGAGAATTGCGAAACAGCTACCTCTGCCAGGGGCGCTGTTTACGCTGACACCACCGCCGTGTGCGTCGGCGAAATGTTTCACTAAAGCTAAACCCAGGCCGGCGCCATAGGCGCGTGCGGCAGTTTGATGAGAGCGGTAGAAGCGTTCAAAAATCCGTTTCTGCTCCCGTTTGGGGATTCCGATTCCCCGGTCGCTGACCGAAACTTCCAAGTAATGTTCGCTAAGCGCCGCTTTGACGACGATGCTGCGCTCGCCATCGGAGTATTTCATGGCATTGCTAAGTAGATTGAGTAATGCTTGCGAGAACGCCATCGGATCAACTCGTGCAATGGGCAGAGAAGTATCTATTTCACGGATTATTGTAAAGGATTGCCGTTCAAGTTCTGGGGAAAATTGCTCCAGTGTCTGCTCGATCAAGTGGCTCACATCGACGCTCTCCGGTTGGTAACGCTTCAGCCCGACGTCGATCTTCGAAACATCCACAACGGTATCGATCAAGCTCGACAGCCTATAAATTTCAGCCTCAATGATGCGAAAATATTCATCTCGCTGTGTTGCACTGCCGAGGCGATTCAAATGCAGTGTTTCCACAAACCCGCGTATGATCGATAGCGGTGTCTTGAACTCGTGAGAGACGTTGGCGACAAACTCGGTCTTGGCTCGCGCAAGTTGGATCTCCCGCGCCGTGATCACGCCTAAGGAGATGATGGCAGCCAATAACATTGCCGCAATAACAAGCACGATCGCGATGTTTCTATAGAATTCGCTCCTATCGGACCTAGCCTCGGCTTTTGGAGGAAACCCGGCCCGCATGGTCCACCCAGGTAAGATTCCGGTTTCAGCTCGACCCTCCGAAACGGCCGCTTGAACGGGAAAGGAACTCACAACACCTTTCTCGGAAACGCTAAGTTGAACACCGTTTTCGTCATAAATCGCACTCATGGCGCGTTCGCCAGGAACTTGGCCGAACGTGGCGAGGCGGCTTAGGTGCTTCTGCAGCAGCATGGGGAAATAGTCTTTCGCGAGCACGCACGCCGGTATGGCCATGCCGTAGTAGCCCAACTCGCCCGTGTGCGGGAATACTGGCTCGAGCGCATCGTCGTCCACCAAATGAAGAATTAACTGCTGGCGCTGCCCATCCAATTCGGCCATGGCGGGGTATCGATGAGAGCTTGTCATTTTCAGTGACTGGACAAATCTCCGGATTTGTGGCTCTGCCGGGTCAGCACGGCTCAGGTGCATGCTCCACGCCTCGGGGCCTGCACGAAACACAAGAATCTCCGCGTCAGCATGGGGCCGGAGCCTGTAAGCGAAGAATATACGCACATACGGACAAATCCGGCGTGTGGTTTCCGCTACGTGCTGGATCCGGGTAAGATTTCTTTGGCGAAGCCAATCGTGAAGCACCGGTCCTAAGAAAGCCTGGCTATACCAGGATGAGATATCGATTCTCGCCTCCACACGTGCACCGATTACCGCTTGCCTCAGATTCACGAACAAGGCCTGCTGCATTCGTTCCTGCACCTGTGAGAGTGACCGGTACTGTAAGTAGACCAGGGCTGTCGCGGGCAGGATGGCTACGGCGAAAAGAAACGCTAGCAGGGCCCGAGGGCGCCGCAACTTGGCAAATTTAACGACGCTGGCTTCAAACAGTTGTGCCGCGTGCCGCCCGCCCGCCTCAAGTCCCGTGGAAGGTTCGCGCGTTTTCATCGGTGTACGTCACTCCAGGGTCGCAGACATAACTTTTGCGATCGTTCGGCGCGAGCCGTCCCCTTTGCCGGCCAATTTGTCAACGAACCGGTCGTGCTGCTCAGCAGTTGAAACAATTACAACGTCCACCAGTGGAAGGAACACAATTAAGAAGCTGCTTCCGCGCTCAGATGTGAAGAATGTATCACGTGGCGGCAGCCCCATCTGATATTTCTTATAAAGCCACTGGGGAATCTCGCCGACACCAGCTTTAGCTCCGGCTCGGCGAGTTGTAGAAGGTTCAATCTTCGGGAGAAACAATCGTGAAAGCCAGATCAATTCTTTGGGCGTTAGTCACGCTCTTGCTTGCCGCCATCCCTTGTGCAAGTGCGCTCGGCGGCCCGTTGCCGCGAAGCACGCCTGAGGCGCAGGGCATTTCCTCGCGGGCGATTCTCAATTTCGTCGAAGCCGCAGATAAAAATATCGATACACTGCACAGTTTCATGATCGTACGGCATGGCAAGGTCATCGGCGAAGGATGGTGGAAACCTGAGGCCGCGGACAAAGCCCATATCTTGAACTCGGTCAGCAAGAGCTTCAATGCGGCAGCTGTTGGACTGGCGATCCAAGAAGGCAAACTACACCTCGACGATCACGTGTTGAAGTTCTTTACCGCCGATGCGCCGCAAGATGCTTCAGAGAACCTGAAGGCCATGACGGTACGCGACCTGCTAACCATGTCCGGTGGCCACGAAACCGAACCCAAGGCACAGGGTGGTGCGCCGTCGGTGAAACAATTTCTCGCTCACCCGGTTCCGTATAAGCCCGGCACGCATTTTCAATACAACACCATGGGCAGCTACGTTCTTTCGGCCATCGTGACCAAGGTGACCGGGCAGACCTCGCTAGAATATCTTAAGCCACGATTGTTCGATCCCCTGGGCGTCGAAAATCCCAGATGGGATAGCAGTCCCGAAGGCAATTCGCTCGGTGGCTATGGGCTGTGGCTCCGCACCGAAGACATCGCCAAATTCGGCCAGCTTTACTTGCAAAAAGGGAAATGGCACGGCAAGCAACTAATCCCGCAGGAATGGATTGAACAATCAACAACCAAGCAGATATCCAATGAGAAGGAAGGCCACGCCAAAATAGGTCCGGACTGGGAACAGGGCTATGGCTTTCAATTCTGGGTTTGCCGGCACAACGCGTATCGCGCCGACGGCGCTGCCGGTCAGTTTATCGTCGTTATTCCGGACAAGGACGTGGTAGTGGCCATCACTGCCGATACCGGCAATATGCAAGGCGAACTCGACGGCATATGGGATCATCTGCTGCCGGCGTTTCAATTGAAAGCGATGCCTGAAGATTCCGCCGCTCAGAAAAAACTAGAGCAGGCGCTCGCGAATCTGGTGGCTCACCCGAAGAAGAACGAGAATTTAAAACATTGATGACATTGAGTTTTGCTCATCTTTTGCTCAACAGAGAAAGAGTATCCGTCATGACGAGCCTGCTCAAGTATCTCTGGAAAGAAAGACTTAGTTGGTGGGCGGTCACGGGATCGAACCGTGGACCTCCTGCTTGTAAGACTAACAGCTTACTTGCATGATATTGATTCTCTTCTCGGCAGCTATTGGGGGAGACAGGTTTGCGCGGCCTGTTCGGCGCTTATTGCACACAGTTTTGCACCACTTCGCTCTGAAGCGGCCTGGAACCCTTTCAGATACAGCGCTCGCGAAGTTGCGGTATGAACTCGGCAAAGAGCATCCTTCAGGAACTGAACCTCACGAGGTCAATAGCTGCCCGGGCGAACGAAGCGTTCGAGGTCCGGGATCGGCGCAACAATGCGGACCAGGATGTGGCGTTCGGTGCACGACCCTTCATTCTCTGTGGGCTTCCAATTCGGCCATTGCCGTCCGGTACCTTCACCTATCGCCGGCAAAATGGCAGATTCTGTCTCGAAATCACAGGACATCCGACGTGGGGCGTTCCATTCGGACAAGACCGTCTGGTTCTACTATATTTAGCGACTCAGGCGGTCCGCTACCAAACTCGCGAGGTCCGATTCCGTAGCGGAGCTGAACTTCTCGTTGAATGGGGCATGCCGACCAACGGCTCCCACTACAAACGTCTCTTCGACGCCTTCCGCCGCGTTTTCGGTAGCACGATCTTCTTCGGAACGAGTGAAGACCGAAAGAATCTCGAGGTATGGCAGTGTTCCAGAGTTCACTTTTTCGACTCGATGAAGCTGTGGCTCACTGAGACCGGCGAGAGGGCGCGAGTCTGCGATAACACTGTGACCCTGTCGGATGAGTTTTGGCGTGAGCTTCAGCAACATCCGATCCCGGTGGATGCCGAAATTGTTCGCCTGTTAGCGCGCAATCCAGGGTGCCTGGATCTCTATACC
>JALYVD010000371.1 GCA_030853405.1 Acidobacteriota bacterium
GCCAGATTGCGCCATCCATCTCAACCGGGCCCTCCCAGGCAACGCGCGTTTGAGACGCGCTCTTGATGTCGAGTTCATCGGGTCCATGGTCGGCCACAACCGCATTCGCCGCCGCAACCGGGAGCAGTGTCCAATCCTGTTTCTCTATTGAGTTTTCAAAGTAAAGCGCAACGTGCGAAAACGAAGACGCGGCTTCGTGAACCAGCTCCAACAACTCAATTCCAGTCTGTTTCTTCGTCGGATAAACGTCCTGATAGCGTTCGACGATGTTGATATCGACCGCGATGTGGTTGTTACCTGGCGCTAAGATGCGATATTTTTCGGCAATCTTCGGATAACGGTCTGCCCCCAGGTTCCAAAGATTCGCCGGGTCCTCCACCAGCAGCGTACTTCGATGAGCCTGAATCGACGGAAGATTGTGAGCTACATCCGCACCGAGTTCATCGCGAATGGCAGGGTCGAACCGGTCGTCTATGTGCGTCACCACGACATCGAGATAAGGTTTGGCCGTCTTGATGACGTCGATCTCTTTCAACCAATCCGATTGCATTCTGGAAGCAAGGACTGCACGAAAATCGAGAAACTTTCGTAGAGCGGGTGGATTTTTGGCCGCTGCATACTGCGAATTTGCATCGAACAGCAGCTTCGGATCGAACCCGGCAATTACTTTGAACTCCGCACGAACATCGTCATTCATGGGAGTGAAGCGTGCGGGATTCGATGCGCCTTCTAACGATTCGAAGTAGAGTTCCGCAAGATTGACACCGTCCCAATCGAACCTCTTCAGCAACGAAGAAATCTGGCGTGCCACTTCGCGATGACAATCCGGGTTTTGCAAATTCATCAGCTTCCGCCAATCAAGCTGTGCGTCCTGTCCAAGCGCCGTCTTCTCGCGCCAGGCCGGATGATCTGCCCAAAACTTCTCGCTTACGTGAGGCAGTTCAAGCCAGGCGTATACCAGGATCGAATTGCGATGACACGCCTCGATCAGCTTCTTCAAATAGGCATCCTGCGCTGGATCGGGATCGGCGTTGTGCCACGCGGCGACATGCAGGGCTCCAATACCAGCTTGTCGCCAGCGCTTGGCGAGATAATCAACGTCCGCACGTAGACGGTAGGAGGAATCGAAGAACGCCCAAAGGTTAGTAGCCCTCAGTGGCAGTTCAAGTCCAAGGTCCACAAGCGCGTTCAGCAGATACAGATATCTCTCATAGCCCGCTGTCCCGGGACTGGTGGCGACCCAAAGAATAGCACCATGCGCGGTTCGTTTACCCGCGAGAACCGGAACGTCCTTCCATTTCTCTGTCGCAAAAACTTGAAAGCCATCCGGGATCGTTACGACAGCGGCGCTCGTCGGCTGCTCCCAAATGATTTGCATTTTCGGCGCGTGGATGTCGCAGATTTGCCGGACGGAAATGTCTCCAGGTTTGCTTATGAAGCCAAGGGATCGCGCGGCCGTCCCTGTGCCTTCCAGCACGACAATGTGATCCGCGGACAGCGTTGTCACATCCATCGTGGCATTTGCGCCTAGAACAACAATTGACGATCGAGTGGCGTCGGCGGAACCGATCCCTAGCGTGCCAAAGATCTTGCCCCAGGGAGCCGCATCCGTGCCTGTCACGCTGAAAGAAGGCACGCCCGCAAACACCGGAATAGCAATGAGAAGAGCGATCGCGAAGAGTTTCATTTTGCGAATGCGTACCAGAAGCCAACGCGAACGTCGTCATAATTCGGACGCCGCGGATTACCTGCATTGTTGGTGTAAACGCCCCGCAGGAAATCCGTCGAGAAGTAGACTCCAGGACGCATCCAAGGCATGTGGAGCCTGAGTCCCGGCCCCATTTCAACGTTCTCGGCCCAATACTGATTCTTCAAATCGTGCGTGTAATTCGCGTTAAAGAGCAACTGCGCAGAAGCCGCTTTCCACGGATGAAAGGTTCTCCCAGTCCGGTTCTGGGTCGTGAAAATCCAGTCCTTGCCGTAGCGGCTCACGTAAATTGCGTCGGCGGTGCTTTCAAAAAACGTGCCGGATGACGAACTACCGAGAAGAGTCCCAAAACCCTTTGCGAAATTGAGTCCACCGCGATAATCCGGGACTGCTGCGCCCACATCTTCGCGGAACGGCAAATATTTGAAACTCTCGCCAGCCTCCATCCAACCGGTCAGGTGACGCCATGTCTTCGACGACACGCCCGCGCCCAGAATAAAGGCGCTGTCGGAGAGATACTGCGCGCCGATAGGGTTCTGGGGCATGCCGCTCTTCAGGTCGCCAATAAAACGGGTGGACAAGTAGAAAGAAAACCACTTGTTCATATCTTTCCAAGGCAGCGGGATAGTTCGCTTGATCTGGCCGTAGGAAAAGACGTCGTGCCAACGGGTGGAATACATCGGCAGGGACCAGATATTGGTCTGAGGCAACGTGTCGCCGTTCAGATTGTGAAAGGCTTTTGAAGCTTCCGCAGAAACATCGGCATCCCCGGCGTGACGCGCGCGATCGAACCATTGAATCGCATCCTGGTCGTCTTTCGCGAAATTGTAGGCCCAGCCGAGCTTGAGCATTACTTCCGCATCTTCCGGATCGTTGTCGTGGGCCTGCCGCAAGTATTTGATCGCGTCGCGCGCATAGCCAAGGGCCAGACTTCGCTCGCCCAGTTTCTTCGCATCAGTCTTGGACGAACCAGCAGGTGCCAGCGGTTGAACAACACTAGCCTTCTTCTTCGCACCTCGCAGAACATCGAGCTGATCGCGAGAGAGCCGGTCGGTCGGATCAATCGCCAGCACTTTTTCGAACTGCTCTATCGCGTCGGGCTGCTTCTGCATAGCGAGATATAGAAATCCAAGTTCCCGCCTCAGCCCGATGTTTTCGGGATCGATTTGGAGCGCCTTTACGAATTCGTAAG
This sequence comes from Acidobacteriota bacterium, assembly GCA_030853405.1. Classification (GTDB taxonomy): domain Bacteria; phylum Acidobacteriota; class Terriglobia; order Bryobacterales; family Bryobacteraceae; genus Bog-105. Next base: position 2,901 of record JALYVD010000371.1, read on the forward strand.
GATAGGGATAACGAGACCCCCACTGCTCCAGGCCCATCTCCGCAGTTCGAGAATTCTTCTCCCGCGAGGCTGCAAGCATGGCCGCCCGGGCATCTTCGACACGATTCAATTGCTGCCAGACCCGAGCCAGCACCAGCAGCAGTTCACTCAACTGAGGCTTGAGTTTACGGCAGATTTCATACTGTTCCGCGGCTAGCGGCAGATTGTCACGCAGTTCCGCAAGGTGCCCAAGCTCCCAATGCGCGCTATAGGTCGAAATGTTATTCGGATCAGACGAGCGCGCCAAAGCCTGTTGCCACTGCGAAATGCCCTCCTCTAAAGGCCTGTCGATATTTCGAAAAGCCTGTTCAGCCGTGGCGCGGGTTGTGGCGCTACCTCGTTTCCGCAGCCTGTCGAACATCCGGCGCGCCTCAATCGCTTTGTTGGTTTCGTAAGCTAGAAACGCATACTCAAGGGCCGCCGTTTCGTCGTGCTCGTTTACGTGGAGCGACGCTTCAAACTCATCGCGGGCCTCCCCGCTGTCTCCCATCTTCAGGAGTGTGTAAGCCAGATCCTTATGAACAGCGGCGTCGTCCGGATCCTTGGCTAGACCTTTCCGGAAGAGGACGGTTGCGGTGTCGTAATCCTTCTGCGCCAGCGCCTTATAGGCCGCCTGAAGGTCCGGTTGAGCCGATTCCTGCGCGAGCGCGGAGCTTCCCGCTAAGGCCATTAAAACGGCACTGGCGAGGCAAGCTCGAAACTGGCGAATAGAGACAATCATCCGCTGTAGAGCTAGTTGGAAAGAAGCGCACTTTTTCTCTCAGAAGCTGGAGATGAGAAGTCGCGTCCAGTCAGTGTACCGCCGGTTTTCCAGGGCGAAACCCAAACCGTCGAGCAGCGTCCAGGTCGCCCTTATGAACGGAAGAGCCGTTCA
>JALYVD010000336.1 GCA_030853405.1 Acidobacteriota bacterium
CGTCACGCCCATAATCTCGGCCGCTTCCCACCACTTCAGCTTGCCGGCCGCCGCTTTTAATATCACTTCCTGTGCCTTCATCATCCGCTCGATTTCCGCGGCTGGAATCTGCTGTTCGTCGGGTTCCCCACCGTTCAGCTTTTCCCACCCGCTCCTTAAGCAGACATTTCATTTGTTAATTGAGGCGGACAATTGACATGTTACCGACAAGGAACGCTTTCCGTCGGTTGACCTCCCTCGATTGCAGGCTTTATACTTCCCATGTCGTTCTGCAATCGCTTGCATCAATCCCAACGCGATGTGGGCTGATACTAGGGAGATTTTATGAGGCGGCTTGTCCCCCAAACGCGGTGCGTCCTCCAAAGGGCCACCGTTTTGCTGTTTGTTGCGTGCTGCTGCGCCAACGCTCAGCACGCGGTCGAACTGGCGGGCGACTTTTGGGGAACGCATGATCCTTCAATCATCAAGGAAGGGAATACCTGGTACGTCTTCGCGACGGGGAAAGCGCCGCAAGGCGGACAGTTCGCCGTTCGCTGCTCAAACGATCTACAGAACTGGAAACTTTGTGGTCAGGTATTCGATAGCATCCCGGAGTGGATACGGAAAGGGAGTCCAGGCACGTCTGAACTCTGGGCCCCTGACATCTCCCGCTATAAAGGCGAGTATCGTCTCTACTATGCGTATTCCCTGTTCGGAAAGAACGTTTCTGGAATTGCTCTGGCGACCAATAAGACTCTTGACAGGGAGAGTCCGGATTACAGATGGGTGGACAAAGGACTGGTGTTGCGCTCCACCGCAAGCGATGATTACAATGCAATCGATCCCAATTTCACCGTTGATACTCATGGCCGAAACTGGTTGGCATTTGGCAGCTTCTGGGGCGGGATTAAGCTGCGGGAATTGAACTCTGCTGGAAAACTCTCCACAACCAACACAGAGGTCTATTCGCTTGCTACCCGACGGAAGCCCGCGAATGCGGCTGCCGCCAAGCCCGGCTTGCCACCCGATTGGGAGGCGATTGAAGCCCCCTTTATCACGCATCACGGCGGCTCTTATTACTTGTTTGTCTCCTGGGATCTCTGCTGTAAGGGGACAAAGAGTACATACCGGACAATGGTTGGCCGAGCCGCGGACGTGACCGGACCCTATGTGGATGAGAGCGGAACACCGATGATGCAAGGCGGGGGCACTGAGCTGCTTACCGCAAATCAGGTCTGGCTTGGGCCTGGCGGCGAATCCATCCTGATAGGGTCGCCCGACGATCTAATCGTCTATCATGCGTACGACGCAAAAACAGGAAAGCCCGCGCTGCAGATTTCGACTCTTCGATGGGTGAACGGATGGCCGCAGGCCGCTCTCGGTCCTACACACGAGCCCCCGCCGCGCTAGACCCGCTGAGATGAATTGAGGAAAAACACATGATCGACTTTGCCGGGCTCGAAATCTGGTTCGTAACCGGGAGCCAACACCTATACGGGGAAGAAACCCTGAAGACCGTGGCGGAGCACTCCAGAGAAATCGCCGGCTTCCTATCGGATGCGAAGACGATTCCGGTAAAGGTTGTTTTCAAACCCGTCCTTACGACGCCCGAGGCCATTACTGAACTCTGCAGACAAGCGAGCGCCAGCGGCAAATGTATCGGGCTGATCGCCTGGATGCACACATTCTCTCCGGCAAAGATGTGGATCGCAGGCCTAACCACGCTCAGCAAGCCCTTGGCGCATTTGCACACGCAATATAACCGGGATTTGCCGTGGCAATCGATCAACATGGATTTCATGAATCTGAACCAATCCGCGCACGGGGATCGCGAGTTTGGGTTCATCTGCAGCCGTCTCCGGCTGAATCGAAAAGTGGTTGCGGGGTTCTGGCAGGATGAGGAAGTCGTTACGGAACTTGCAACGTGGACACGCGCCGCGGCGGCTTGGCACGATGCGCATAATTTGAAGGTCGCTCGCTTCGGCGATAACATGCGCGAGGTCGCGGTGACCGAAGGCGACAAGGTCGCGGCACAAATTCAACTCAAGTATTCGGTGAATGGATATGGGCTGGGAGATCTTGCGGAACGGGTCGCGAGTGTCTCGGATAACCAAATCGACCAACTTGTATCCGAATACGACGGCTCCTATTTGGTCTCAAAAACTCTGCGCGCCGGAGGCGAGAATCGCGAAAGGCTCCGCGACGCGGCGAGAATCGAACTCGGTCTGCGTGCCTTCCTGACTGAAGGCGGCTTTAACGCTTTCACCGACACGTTTCAGGATCTCCACGGACTGACCCAGTTGCCGGGCGTTGCGGTACAGCGCTTAATGGCGGAAGGCTACGGATTCGGCGGTGAAGGAGATTGGAAAACAGCGGCCCTTGTCCGATCCATGAAGGTGATGAGTTGGGGCTTGCCGGGAGGAACGTCTTTCATGGAGGACTACACTTACCATTTCGGCTCGCAACAAAAAGCTCTCGGCTCGCACATGCTGGAGGTCTGTCCCACCATCGCCGCCGAAAAGCCTGCGCTCGAAATACATCCGCTCTCGATTGGTGGAAAAGCCGATCCGGTCCGGCTCGTGTTCACGGCACCGAGCGGCCCGGCGATTAATGTGTCCATCGTCGATCTCGGAAACAGGTTCCGCATGATTGT
>JALYVD010000438.1 GCA_030853405.1 Acidobacteriota bacterium
GCCTCGCACTACATCTCGTTTACCCGTCTGTCGGCCAGCGGAACTCTAAACTGGCACGGGATGAAGCTTAAATTGGAGGGCCTCGCCTGGATGGATCACGAGTTCTTCACCGAGCCGTCCAACCCCGCACTTTCCGGATGGGACTGGTTCAGCATTCAACTCGATAACAACCAGGAGCTCATGATCTACCGCCTACGCCAGAAATCCGGCGAACCCGATCCGTATTCTTCCGGCACTTACGTTGACGCGAAAGGCGTAGCGCACTTTCTCAAGTCATCCGAATTCTCGCTGACCCCGGCGGCCAACTGGCGAAGTCCTCTTTCCGGAGCAACGTACCCGCTCACGTGGCAAATTTCGGTTCCGTCGCTTGGACTCTCGCTAACGGAAACCACAACTCTCAAGAACCAGGAGTTGTTCAGCAAGAGTCTGGTCTCGCCCACCTACTGGGAAGGCGCCGTCGCTTACTCGGGAACTATGCAGGCAGATCCAGTTCACGGCCTTGGGTATCTGGAGATGACCGGTTACTCAGCGCCCCTGATAATAGGGCCGACACAAGGCAGCACGCCACCACCACCAACAGCGCATAACGCAGCGTCACAACCTGAGAAACAAAACCAATCGTCGGCGGCCCAACGATGAACCCGACATACCCGATACCGGTGACCGTTGCAATCCCAACGCCAGGATTGACATTCTCAACTCGTCCGCCCGAGCCAAACACCAGTGGAATGATCACTGAGAATCCAGCGCCAACCAGTGCAAATCCGGGCATTGTCCAGCCCGGTGATCTCATGCACAATGCCCACACCAAGCCCAACGCGCCGAGGATACTGCCGCTCCTCACAGCCGCGCGCGGACCCAGTTTGGAAGTGATCCAGTCGCCAAGAAACCGGAAGATCGCCATAGCCGCCGAGAACACCGAATACCCAGCGGCGGCAGTGCCCGGCCCCGCATTTAAGACCTGCCGCAAATACACCGCCGTCCAATCCGCCATCGCGCCTTCGGAAAGCAACATACAGAATCCGATGGCACTCAATACCAGCAGCACGCGCGGAATTTTCGTGAGAGGAAGCCGGTTTTGACCCGCGTGTTCACCCGGTACCGCCGCTTCATGACTGTCGAGCAGAAGCGGCGAGACAAGAACAGTGGCGGCGAGATATATGACGGCGCTCCCGAAAAAGTGCGGACGAGGACCGATTCCATGCGCCGCCACAAAACCACCGATACCCGCGCCCACCATTGCGCCCAGGCTGAACATTCCATGAAACCGCGACATGGTGGGCTTCCCAAGCTTCTTCTCCACCTCCACGCCCTGGGCATTCATCGATACATCCATGGCTGCGGCAGTTGCCCCGAACACGAACAATGCCACGCCCAAAGTAAGTGCGTTCGAAGCGAGAGCGGGCAAAATCAGCACGATGCAGAACGCACAAGCGGCAAGCGAACTCACGCGTTTGCTGCCATATCGATGGATCAGGAACCCAGTGAAGGGAATCGCAACCACCGCGCCCAGCGCCAGGCACAGCAGCGTCGATCCCAAAATCCCGTTGCTCATGTTCAAAGCAATCTGGACGGCGGGAATTCGTGAGACCCACGTCGCAACGATCAGGCCGTGCAGAAGGAACAGCGCAACCGTCGCCCACCACGCATGGGAAACGGTCTTCATTTGCGCGTGTAGATCGTAATAGTCTGGCCCCGGGAGCTCCAGGAGATCTCCGGATACAGACCGAGTTCCGCGCACTGCGCTGCCGTGATATCAGGCTGCCATTCGTAGAACTGAGCGAGAAACCGGCGTACAAACGGAATCGCAATCCAACCGTTTTCGGGAGCCCACGTGCGCGTGTAGGTAATCAGGGCTCCAAAGCTGCCGGGCGGCAGCGCTTCAATGGACGAGAGATGGAAATCGTTCGTCTCAATCGTCTTCAAGGCATGCTCCACATAGCCGTAATCGGGCTGCGACATCGCGGCGGTCAGTGGCCACGCTGTCGCAATCGTCTTGTCTCTCAAGTCGCGGTCCGCGAACTGCGCGGCTTCCTGCTGCAAGCGAACGAAGTCAACCATCGAATAGTTGTTCTCATACGGAAACGGATACGGCGGATTCCAGAAAATACTGGCCACAAGTCCGGCCATCAGCCCAAGAGAAACAACCGTACCGATCAGTCGATGCACGACGGTCAACGCAACCGCGACAGCTATATAGAAGACCGGAAGCACCGGCAGCAGATAGCGCTCCAACTCCGCGCCGCCCAGCACCGAAACCAGCACAATATTGGCCGCACACACTACGGCGGTGATAAGCCACGCGTTACTACGAAAGACGAGACACTTGCGCGCCGTGAAGACCAGAACCAGCGTTCCAATCCATCGGAACTCCGCGACGAACAAGTAGTAGAAGCGCCGCGCAAACGAGAGAGCCATCCGCACGGGGTGCAGAGAATACTCGAGGTTGTAATGGGCGAATCCTGGATTGCCCAGCCAGTAACCAGTGGCATGGTGCAGCACCGCGAGCCACGCACCTACCGCGATAGCAGGCCCAATGAAATAGCAGGCCCTTCGCCAGTCCCGCCTGATTACCAGCACCAGAAAGAACACCAGCGGCGTGACCAGCCCGGTTTCCTTCATCAACACCAACACGACGCTCGCGACGGCCGCTTCGGCGTACTTGCCTTTCAGGAACAGCAGAAGGGCGAGCAGCGTGAATACCATGGCAGGCATATCAAGCTGAGCCATGAAGCTCTGCATGTAGAACAGCGGCGACGCCAGCAGAAACAGCGGCGGCCAAAACGCGGGAGCCCCGGTTGTCCCCTGACTCAACTCGATCGCCAGCAGAAATGTGACCAAGAGCCCTACTGCGGACAGCAGCAGCATCGCAACGCGCGTGACCGGGATCGAGTATCCGAATACCTTGTACCAGAGCACCAGATACAATTCGACGCCCGGTGGATGGACATTCGGAACGGTAGAGCGCGCCACCCACCAGCCATGCCGCAACAGATCGAGCGCGGTCGGTATGAACTGGCCGTGTTCGTCCCAGAAATAGGGCAGGCTCAGCAACTGCAAATGTATGGCGAACAGGGGAGCTGCAAACAGCAGAAAGAAGAGGATCAGGTAATAAGGGCGTTTGCGCGGAGGCTCTATATTTGCCAGCGCGAACGGCGGCAATTTAGGCATCGGAGGCCGATGCTTAACAGGCATTCAACTGCCTATTGGATAACGTCGCCTTGGCCGTGTGCTTCGAGCCGGATCTCACCGAAGGCCGCTTCGTACTGCTTCAGGTTCTGCTGTAACACGTTTAAAAGCGCCTTGGCTTGCGGCGGGCTCAGGAAGATGCCCTGGAAATTCTGTATGGTCACCGCGTCCGGCGTGGTTTGATTCACGATACCGAACATCAGAAAGAAGTCCCACAGATTCACGCGCATCTGCACGCTGTTGGCGTAGCTTTCGCGATAGTCGGCGCTATTCACCAGCGTAAGTTTAGGCTGCGGTTGTCCCGGTGTCATGCGTTATGTATTGTAATGACTCGGTGAAACAGAATGGCGGGGACGACGGGGCTCGAACCCGCGACCTTCGACGTGACAGGCCGACGCTCTAACCAACTGAGCTACGTCCCCTTCTGTGCGGATTAGTCGGACATCAGCAGGATAACACAGGGCCTGGCGGTAGCAACCCGGGCATAATCGACGATAATTAGGGGGTGGGAATTGTGATGGACCGTAAGCCGACGCCGGAGCAACTACTCCAGCGAGCGGAATCCGAGGATGAATTTCAGTCGCGGGGAAGGCTCAAAATTTTCCTGGGCTATGCCTCGGGAGTGGGAAAGAGTTTTCGTATGATCGACGAGGGCCGGCGTCGGCACGAGCGCGGTCAGGATGTCGTGGTGGGAGCCATCCAGTTGAATCTCGCGCCGGATGTCCAGCAAGCCGTTTCCACCATTGAAGTGATTCCGGTTGAGCAGATCGACGGAATTCCAAGAATGAACGTCCCCCTCATTCTTCAGCGCGGTCCGAAAGTTTGCCTGGTTGACGGCTTGGCCTACGATAACCCTCCCGGTTCGGCGCACGAGAAGCGATGGCAGGACGTGGAGCAATTGTTGAACGCCGGGATCTCGGTCATCACGTCGGTGAACTTGCAGTACATCGAGGAGAAGCGGCCGCAAGTGGAAGCCATCACCGGCAAGCACGTGGACCAGACGGTTCCCTTACGCTTTCTGCAGACTGCGGACGAGATCGTTATTGTAGATGCTCCGGCGGAATCCTGTATGCGCCTGGAAGGCGCAAAGACTGCGGGCGCGCAGCGGCTCACGCAGTTGCAGCTTTCGGAGCTTCGGGAGATCGCTCTACTCCTGGCCGCCGACGTCATTGATAAGCAGTTGGAGCGCTACCTGGCGCGCCATGGCATACAACAGCTTTGGGGAACGCAAGAGCGTATTCTGGTCTGCCTCACTCCGAACGCGGACGCCGAGCGAATGCTGGACAGCGCCGTGCGGAACCGGGATCGATTCCATGGTGAGTTGATCGCGGTGAACATGAACCGGCCCGAGTGGTCCGCCGACCAGAAGCGTAAGATTCAGCAACAGCTCGTGCTTGCCAAAGAGAAGCAGGCGGAGACTGTTGAACTGGATGGTGAAGACGTTGTCGATACCATCCTGAGCTTCGCGCGGCAACGCGGTATTACCCAGATTTACGTCGGGCACAAAGGACGGGACAGTTGGTGGGAACGGGCGTTTGGAAGCGACCTGGACAAATTGATCAGCGCCGCCGAAGGGATCGACGTTCGAGTCTTCCCGCATCCCTGAATTTAGGAGGATGGTCCTAAGCGCAGAGTTTCTTCGGCAAGATCTCCTCGGAAGCGGTGGCGGAGAAGAACATCCGTCCGAAACCCAGTTCCGGAGTCGCACCGGCCTGCATGGCGGGAATGGCTCCGATAGCGGAGAAGCCCGCATCGGCCAGGGCTGAGAGAATCTCTCCCTGCTTATAGCAGCGCTGTTCGACGATGCTGTGCCTCCGTTGCCAACCGTTGCCGTTGGTCGATTGAACAAACCAGATCAGTTCCGTGGAGGCTTTCTTCTGCGCCGCATCGTAGGTGCCGCGCACTAGCCCTACGTTGTCGTCGTGAACGTGGGCGTGCCATTGGCTCAGATCGCTCAGATACGCGTCTTCGAGGTTCATGTCGAAGACAAAGAGACCGCCCGGCAGCAGAACGCGGTGTATCGCCGCGAAGGCGGCGCGTAAACCGTCCAGATCGAGAATGTGATTGAGCGAATCGAACGTGGAGAGGGCGGCTTCGAAGGACCGGTGCATTCGAAGCGACCGGACATCCTGGACCGAGAACTCGACTTCCGGCAAGCGGCGGCGGGCAATATCAATGAGAGCGGAGGACGAATCGACGCCTGCTACCCGATAGCCGCGGCGTACCAGTTCCTGGGTGATGTGACCCGACCCGCAGCAGACATCTAAAACCGCCGTTCCGGCTTGAACGGCTGAGAAGAATAGATTTTCGAGGGCCGGTAAGGCAGCGGGCAAGTACCAGTCCGCCCAGTAGGTGTCGTACATTCCCGCAATGTCATCGTAGGCGGACGTATTTTGGCAGACAGAATGGAGCGGGAGACGGGATTCGAACCCGCGACATCAACCTTGGCAAGGTTGCACTCTACCAGCTGAGTTACTCCCGCGACTGCCTACTCCGACATTCTCCCGTGAGTTTGTTCCAAAGTCAATTCATCTAATTGCAATGGGACGGTTTAGTAGAAACAACAGGTCTGAAAACCGCTTACAAACGGGTGTTGCTCAGGATTTTTTAAAAGATAAGTCACATGCTTTCAATTACTTATGAGCGGCTCATATTTCACTTTGAAAAAGCGCTCTCTGTGTTAGACTGTGATTTCCGAAGACACGGAGACGGCTCCTTTCAATCTGTAACGGTGCTGCTGACCGCAGCAAATCAACCTCACAGAAACAAGACTTCCCGCACTTTTCCACACCGGTGGAAAACCTGTGGGAAATCTTTGCCGTTTCCAGAAGATGGGGAGTGGCTGCTGTTGAGCGATGCATGGGACGATATCAAGACCTCGCTTGCGAAGACGCTGAGCGCCGGGGCTTACCAGAACTGGATCTCACGAACATCCCTTGTCTCCATGGCGGATGGTGAGCTAACGGTCCGGGTACCCGACGAGACTACCGAAGCGTGGATTCGTCAGGAGTACACGTCTCAGATCCGCTCCGTCGTCGAAGATTTAAAGTTGCCTATTCGCAGAATTCGCTATACCGTTTCCGCGACGCCAATTGCAGCCGCCGCTTCGGCGCCACGGGGTTTCTCCCCGTCGTTCGTGGCGAATGGACATTCGCATGCCGAGCCGCTTTTTGAGAGCAGCGCAAACTGGCTGAACCCGCGGCTGACATTTGGTACTTACGTCGTCGGATCGTCCAATCAGTTGGCGCATGCCGCCGCCCACGCAGTTGCGACCATGCCGTCGCGCAGCTATAACCCGCTGTTTATTTACGGCGGGGTCGGCATCGGCAAAACACATCTGATGCACGCGATCGGCAGCAGCCTGATCGATAATTTTGCCGGACTGAACGTCGTTTATACGTCGAGTGAGCGGTTTATGAACGAGATGATCACTTCGATCAAGCTCGACCGCATGTCGCTGTTTCATCGGCACTACCGTTCCGCCGACGTACTGCTGATCGACGACATTCACATCATCGCGGGCAAGGAGCGGACGCAGGAAGAGTTCTTCCACACGTTCAACGAGTTGTACGACCACAGGAAACAGATCGTGATCTCCAGCGACTCGGCGCCGAATCAGTTGCCGGGCTTGGTGGAACGTCTCCGTTCGCGCTTCGAATGGGGCTTGATGGTGGATGTACAGGCGCCGGATCTCGAAACCAAGATGGCGATTCTGGACAAAAGAGCCGAGTCCGAAGGAATCGTGCTGCCGCAGGACGTACGCATCTTTTTGGCGACCAAAACGAAGTCGAACGTGCGGGAGCTAGAGGGCGCGCTAACGAAGTTGATCGCGGTTTCTTCCGTTACCGGACAGCCGATCACGCTCGCCATGGCGCAGCAGACGCTGAAACATCTGAATGCGGGTTCCGAGAAGCGCATTTCGGTTGAATCCATCATCCGTACGGTGGCCGAGCGTTTTTCGATGCAACCGGCGCAACTGAAGATGAAGAGCAACACCCGGCAGATCGCCTATCCGCGCCAAGTGGCGATGTATTTGGTAAAAGAACTCACTCACGCTTCGCTGCCCGAAATCGGGCGCTACTTCGGTGGAAAACATCACACAACGGTTTTGCATTCAATTCAGAAAATCGAGGAGTTGCGGCATCGTGACGAGGTTTTGAACAACCTTATCCACTCGGTAATCGATTCACTCCAGTAGGGTTAATGCGTTTTCCACAGACTGGTTTCAAAAGCACTGTTGGCTTCTGTTCAAGTTTGAAGCGAGGCCGATTTTATCCTGGGTTGCGGCGCAGAAATCCACAACCCCAAAGTGACGCAAGCAGTTTTTCTTGCTATAATTTAGGGAGAAATCAACATTTCCACAGCCCCTACTGATACGGTCTCTTCTAATACTTTAAAAATACTGTCTAGGAAGATTAGAAGCGGAGCAAGGAGCTCTCTCAAAAACTCTCATGGAATTCTCCGTTAGCAAGTCTGATCTGGTAAGGGAACTGGGACTCACTCAGGGTGTCGTGGAACGAAAGACCACGATTCCGATCCTTTCGAACATTCTGATCGAGACCGATGGCGACAAGGTCTGGCTGACGGCCACCGACCTCGAACTCGGGATACGGTGCGCCTGTCCAGCGCGCATCAAAAAAGAGGGAGCGGGGACGATTCCCGCCCGCCGCCTGCTCGATTACGTGCGGCTCCTGCCCGATGCGGACGTCCAGGTGAAGCTTGGGGACAACCAGTGGGCGAGTTTCGTTTGTGGGCGTTCAAGGACGCGTATCGCGGGGATGTCCCGCGAGAGCTTTCCGGAGTTGCCGCAAATGCCCGAAGCGCTCGCCGAAATTCCGTTGAGCGTCCTTTCGCAGATGATCGCGAATACGATTTTCGCTATTTCGAGCGAGGAGTCCCGCTTCACTCTCAATGGGGCGCTGCTGGTGTTAAGGGAAACCGGTCTGGTGATGGTGGCTACCGACGGACACCGCCTGGCGATGGTCGAAAAACATATCGCACTTCCGGGATTGAACGCCTCCTTCCGCGCGCTTCTGCCGAAAAAAGCGATGAGTGAGATTCAAAAGCTGGCAAGCGACGATTCGAGCAAGAAGATCGAATTCTCCGGCAACGACAATCATCTGTTCTTCCGCATTGACAAACGGTTGCTGCTGAGCCGCAAGCTGACCGGGAATTTCCCGGATTATGAACGCGTGTTGCCGAAAGAGCACCCTTACATGCTGGTCCTGCAGCGTGAAGAATTGAAATCCGCTATCGAGCGCGTGGCGCAGTTCGCGGACGAGCGTTCCAAATCCATTCGCGTCCGTATCTTGAAGGGCGAATTAAAGATTCATTCTTCGGTGTCGGAGCAAGGCGAGAGCGAAGAGACCATCCCGGTCGAATACGACGGTGATGACGTGGAGATTGGGTTCAACGCGCAGTATCTGGTCGATTTTTTGCGATCCGTCGATCAGAGCGAGGTTGAGTTTCATTTTAGGGATTCAAATAGTGCCGGAGAATTGCGTCCTCACGGAGGCTCTCCCGACTCTGTTTACCGCTATGTTGTGATGCCCATGCGCATCTGATCGCGCTAAAGCGAATCGCGCAAAGGCGAGAAAGGTTTATTGATCGCGCTGCCCGCTTCAGGTTGAAGTCCTGTGGCGAAACGATGGCTTGCGCGATTGGTGCTTGAAAGTATGGCTTCCGTGGCTCAAAACGAAAATTACGATTCCACTAGTATCAAGGTCCTTGAAGGTTTGGAGGCCGTCCGGCTCCGTCCCGCCATGTACATCGGCTCGACCGGTGAAATGGGGCTCCATCATCTGGTTTATGAGGTGGTGGATAACTCGGTTGATGAAGCATTGGCGGGTTACTGTACCGAAGTCGGCGTAATCATCCATATCGATAACTCGGTTACGGTCGTCGATAACGGCCGCGGCATTCCAGTGGACATTCACGCGGAAGAGGGTGTTTCGGCCGCACAGGTAGTTTTAACGAAACTGCACGCGGGCGGTAAGTTCGATTCAAATACCTACAAAGTATCGGGCGGTCTTCACGGCGTGGGCGTGAGTTGCGTAAACGCTCTGTCGGAAACATTCCACCTGGAAGTGTGGCGTAATAAGGCCACCTGGGAACAGGATTACGAGCGCGGTATTCCGAAAGCTCCGCTTGGCCAAACAGGCAAATCGAGCAAGACGGGAACGAAGATTACTTTCAAAGCGGATCCGACGATCATGGACGCGACGGTGTTCAATTTCGACACTCTCGCCACGCGTCTTCGCCAGCTTGCGTTTTTAAATAAAGGCCTCAAAATTACTCTGACCGACGAGCGCGGGGATGACGTCCGCTCGGACGAATTTTTCTATAGCGGCGGCATTGCGGAGTTCATCAAGCACATGAACCGCGGCAAGCAATCGCTGCACGAAAAGCCGATCTATATAGAGGGGGACCGCGATCTTCCGAATGGCGGCAAGTTAACGATCGAAGTCGCGCTGCAGTACAACGATTCCTATGCGGAAAACGTTTTCAGCTTCGCGAACAACATCAATACAGTGGACGGCGGGTCCCACTTGAGCGGCTTTCGGAGTGCGTTAACGCGCACTATCAATGCGGTAGCTACGCAGGCCGGAATGATCAAAGACCCTAAGGACAATTTGACGGGCGACGACGTTCGAGAAGGTCTGACGGCTGTGATCAGCGTTAAACTTCCGCAGCCCCAGTTTGAAGGCCAGACCAAGGGCAAGCTGAATTCGGATATTCAGGGCCATGTCGTCCAACTTATCAACGAAAAACTGGGTGAGTTCTTCGATAAGAATCCCGCGGTGATGAAGAAGATCGTCAGTAAGGCGATCGATGCGGCAAGGGCTCGTGAAGCGGCGCGTAAAGCACGCGATCTGACCAGACGCAAAGGCGCGCTTGATTCGGGTGGTCTGCCGGGCAAACTGGCCGATTGTCAGGAACGCGATCCGGACCGCTGCGAACTGTTTCTGGTCGAGGGTGAGTCCGCCGGCGGTACAGCCAAGAGTGGACGCGACCGGCGCAATCAGGCCATTCTGCCGCTCAAGGGAAAGATCCTGAACGTAGAGAAAGCACGCTACGACAAGATGCTTTCGCACGAAGAAATTCGCGCCATGATCACCGCTATCGGCACGGGGATCGGTAAGGGCGAGGACTTCGATCTAGCCAAACTCCGTTACGGCAAGATCATCATCATGACCGACGCCGATGTCGATGGTTCGCATATCCGCACTTTGTTGCTCACGTTCTTCTTCCGCCACATGCAGCAATTGATCACGCGCGGTAAGGTGTTTGTCGCCCAGCCGCCACTCTATTTGATGAAGAAAGGCAGAAGCGAGAAGTACATCAAAAACGAAAAGGATTTCACCCGCGAAATTCTTCGGCGTGCGACCGAGAATTTGCACATTGAAATCGGTACTTCCGTAGACGGCGCCGCTCCGGTTGAAGTGGAAGGCACCGAGCTGCGCAATTTCCTGATGTCTCTCGATGAGCTTGAACAGATCTGGAGCCGGTTGGAGCGGCGCATGCGCGATGGCCGTGTGGTGGATCTACTATCGGACGTCTCGCTGCCGATTGATGTCAAAACCGATCTTCAGAACGAAGAGAACGTGCAGATGATCGCTCAACGGCTCCGCGATGTGAAACTCGACGTCACAGTGGAGCATGAAGAGGAGCATTCGGCTTGGATGATCAGCTACAAAGATCCAACGAATGCGACGCGTTACATAAATACGGAGTTCCTGTCGATGCCTGAGTTCCGGCGTCTGCGCGCAGTTGTGAAACAAGTAGCCCGCTACAACACCCCGCCCTTCACGATTGTCCGCGAGAACTTCAGACTGCCTCAGCAAAACTGGCGCGATCTGTTGAACACGGTCAAAACCGAAGGTAAGCGCGATGTGCACGTGCAACGCTACAAGGGTCTGGGCGAGATGAACGCGGACCAACTCTGGGCGACGACGATGAATGCGGAAACCCGGACTCTTTTGCGAATCGATTTGCAGGATTTCGCCGAGACCGAACCCATCTTCTCCACGCTTATGGGAGAAGACGTCGAGAGCAGGCGTAAGTTCATTGAAGAGAACGCGCTGGATGTGCGCAATTTAGACATTTAGAAAACG
>JALYVD010000350.1 GCA_030853405.1 Acidobacteriota bacterium
TGAAACAGGAATTCGAGCGGTCATTTTGATTTGCGTTCCCGAAGTAACCAACCGGTCTTGTCGGATTGATGGTGGCGGCACTTGTGACGGAAGCAATCGAATTTTGGAACCCGGTGACAGGCGTCCAGGGGAAGCCGGAGTAGGCGCTGAGAATCCCACCGAGTTGCCATCCTCCGAGAATGCTATGGAGAACACCCTTGCTGTGCGGAAAGATAGGCAGCGTCCAGAGCCCTGTCCCAGTGAATCGGTGACGCGCATCGAAGTCCGACGGCCCGTATTCATCCGTTTGCGCATGCACAGGGTCGGTCTGATTCGTTTGTGCGCCGGGTCCTTCCGAAGAAAGCATATCGATACTTTTGCTCCAGGTATAAGTCGCATCAGCCGAAAAGCCCTTTGAGAACTGCTTCGCAACGCGCACATTCATGGCGTTGTACGACGAGTTCACGTCTGGCGTAGGCAAGAAGACCTGATAGAAGTAGCTAGACTGACTTCCTACTTGCTGTGGGTAAAGGAAATTCTGGTTAACGAGCCGAATCAGGTGACGGCTGAGCGCGCCCTGGTATCCAAGCGTAAAGACGATATCACCCGGTAGTTGTGTCTGTGTTTCCAGCGAATAGAGAAACGAATAGGCATCCGGAGTATTCGGGTAGGCTCCATAAATCTCGATGGCGGGCGGGGTCCCGCCGCCAATGGCGTTCGGCGTACCACTGACCGGATTAACACCTGTCGCCAGAAACGAATTTGCGGGGTAACTATTCGGGGAGTGATTGCCGCCGGTATTGAATTGAATCTGACCGCCCGCGAACGGAGACGCAAAACTGAATGGTGCAGCTGCTGTCCCGCAGCAAAGATTGTAGTGGTAGTAATTGGGGTTATCCTCGCGGCTATTAGCGAAGATGTTGTCATTCTGGCGGTTGTAACTCATGCCAAAGCCACCGCGAATGACAAACCGCTGGTGAGCCGCCACTGGCGCGTAAGCAAAGCCCACCTTCGGCATGAAATTCTTCCAATTGGAATTCCAGAGTTGACTTACGTGACGCACCTGGGCGTTCACCAACGGATTCGGCCCATTTGCTCCCAAAGCGATGTTGTCCAGTTGCCCTTGCTTTTCCGTGAGCGGCGAGAAGTATTCCCAACGGAGGCCAAGATTCAAAGTTAGGCTGGCATTTACGTGCCAATCGTCCTGGACGAAGAGTGCGTCGTCACGGTCTCTGAAATACCGGGCCGCATTCGCGGGGCCGCCCGTCGCCGCATTCGCGTAAAGCTGTTCGAAAATCGGCGCGTCGTTTGCCAGATTCCAGAGCCCCGAGAAAGAATAGAATGGCCGGTCACCGCCCAACAGGTTGTCGTTGTCCTGTTCCCATCGGAACTGACCGCCAAGCCGCAGCGTGTGATTTCCCAAGACCTTGATCAGAGTGTCACGAACTTCGAACGTGTTCTGCGCAAGAATGGCGGGCGTGTCGGGACTCCACGGCGCACCGCCAATCTGAATATGACCGTCATTTATCGGGTAAGCTTCGACCTGAAGGTGCGGTATGCCCCAATTGGTCCCGGCGTTATCGCTCAATTGGTTATCCGCAAATCTGGTGAAGTTACTTCGCAGTTCGTTGATTGTCGTCGGGTTTATGTTGCGGATGTAAATCGCCGTAATGGCAGTATTCAAGGGCTTTAGCGCGATATCGGCGTCGGGGGCTCCGGCGGATGCCGAGTCCGCGCTGATTGAGTTCAGGTGTGTCACATAGGCGGATCCTGATATCAGGTCTTTTGATGTCACGTTGTAATCGAATCTGCCGTTGAATTGATTGCCGACCTGCTCAGCGGGCACATAATATTGCACGAATTGAATATCTGGAATGCCATCGAAGCCGCCGCCGATCGAACCGGCTGCGCTCGGGATTGGATAATAGGGATCTCCCGGCCCTACACCCGGTCCCGGCGAACCGAGGTCCAGGCCCCCGGGTACGTCCCGGCACACGCTTGCCGCACTGGCGTGAAAAACGGCGGCGCACGTACTGGTTGCGGTGCTCAACACTTGTACGGTTCTTGGCGTGGCATTAACGGAGCCGAAGATTTTCCCGACGATGCCGTTGGGACGTTGCTGCGCTATCAATTGCCTGTATTGGGGCGTGGCCACCCAGGCCTGCCCGTAAGAAGCCGTCTTGCTGTGCAAACCCTCATAGGAAAGGAAAAAGAAGAACTTATCTTTAATGATGGGACCGCCAAGGCTGCCGGCGTATTGCCTGTAATTGTTCTGCACGCGAACCGGCAGAGCGCCGTTCGGCCCGCCGTACTTGTTATAAGCATTGAAGTTTGGGTCCTGGTAAAGGAACACCCCGCTGCCGTGGAATTGGTCGGTACCGCTCTTGGTAGTTGTCTTTATCTGTGCGCCACTATTGCGGCCATCTTCCGCGGAATAGTCGCTGGTTATAACTGTCATGTCGGCCACCGACTCGGAATTCGGCGTTACGACGGCTGCGCCCCCCCACCCCAGGCTGTTCACCGACACGCCATCGATCAAATACACGTTCTGCTCAACCCGCTGGCCTGAGGAACTGACTTGCACTTGATTTTCGGTCTGGAAAATTGAGGTGTTAGAGCCGCCTGGACCGCTTGTGTTTCCGAGGAAGACCGTGTTGCCGTTCCCGCTGCGGCCTCCCGTGCCCGTGATGCCCGGCAGAGTACGAATCAGTTCGTATGGGTCGCGGCCGAACGTGGGCAGTTCTTCAATAGCGCGGCTGGTGACGGTGCCGCTGACACTCGCGTCGGCTGTTTGAAGATTCGCGTAGGCGGAAGCGGTGACCGTCACCGAAGACTGAATGTTTCCGGCTTGCAGCGTCGCATCGGCGGTCTGGGGCAGGTCTGAGGCGACTTGAACTGCACTGACGGTCTGGGTTTGGAAGCCAGTTGCGCTTACCGTCAGATCGTACGTTCCGGCTGCAAGCTGATTGAAGCGATAGAAACCTTGGCCGTTGGTCGTGGTTTGCATTTTGGCCTTGGTCCCGCTGTTTTGCATAGCGACGGTCGCCCCACTGACTACCCCGCCCGAGGAGTCTTGTATCGTCCCCTGAAGACTTGCGTTGTACTGAGCGAAGGCGGCAGAACTCAGCAACAGAATTGCCCCGCACGTGCTCAGTATCCGGCGAGTAAGCGCGCTTACTACGAAAAGTCCCATGTGTCTCTCCCTGTTTGGCAAACTGACAAACCTCGAACCTCCAGGTCAATCAGAAAGCATTAACGGATAGACGTCGAAAGCGAGGGAATTTGACAGTCCAGAAAAACTGCTAGGACCGCCGCTCCCGTGCTTGGCTGGAACTCCCGCTATACTGACCGATTACCAGATGAGTCAGTTGCTGAAGACAAAGAGCATCGATGCGCTCGTTGAAGAGAGCCACGCTGAAGGTAAGAAG
Source organism: Acidobacteriota bacterium (assembly GCA_030853405.1). Lineage (GTDB taxonomy): Bacteria > Acidobacteriota > Terriglobia > Bryobacterales > Bryobacteraceae > Bog-105. Next base: position 3,408 of record JALYVD010000350.1, read on the forward strand.
CTCAAGCGCTCGCTTGGTCCCTGGAGCCTCGTCGCCTTCGGGATCGGTGCGGTCATCGGATCGGGAATTTTCACCGTAACGGGCACCGCAGCTGCGGGGCAGACGGGCGGGTCCGCCTCGGTGTTGAAGGCTTCGGTCCTGGATCTGATGCTTCATGGCAGCGCGGCGGCTTCTATAACTGGACGTCCCGGCGCGGGACCGGGCTTGACTTTATCTTTCATTCTGACTGCGCTCACTTGCGGCTTTGCAGCACTCTGCTACGCGGAACTGGCATCGATGATTCCCATTGCCGGCAGCGCGTACACCTATGCGTACACCACGATGGGCGAGATCTTCGCCTGGATCATCGGGTGGGATCTCATTCTCGAGTACGCGGTCTCTAATATGTCTGTCGCGGTCGGGTTCTCGGCGTACTTCAATGTGATGTGCGATTACGTTTTTGGCGGACACCTGCCCAAGTACCTTTCGGAACCGGCCTTCGTTGGACAGGTACGGACAGGAAGCTTGTTCAACGTTCCCGCGCTGCTGGTTGTAATGCTGCTGAGTTGGTTGCTGGTGCGTGGGGTAAAAGAAAGCGCCGGGGCCAATAATGCCATGGTTGCCGTAAAAGTTGCCGCTGTTCTGATTTTCATATTCGGAGCCGCACATGCGGTGCGTTCGACCAACCTGCATCCGTTTCTGCCGAACGGTTTCCCAGGCGTCCTTACTGGCGCGGCAATTGTGTTCTTCGCCTTCATCGGATTTGATTCCGTTTCGACTGCCGCCGAGGAGTGCCAGAACCCACAGCGGAATATGCCGATCGGGATCATCGGAACCCTGATTGTTTGTGGACTTCTTTACACTGCAGTCGCTTTTGTCCTAACAGGTATTGTGAACTGGAAAACATTGGACAACGCCGCCCCCGTGGCGAATGCCTTGAAAGCGATTGGAATGGACCGGCTGCGTTTTACGGTTACGGTGGGCGCGCTGCTTGGGATGCTCTCCTCGTTGCTCGTCTACCAATATGGTCAGGCGCGGGTGTGGTTTGCGATGTCGCGCGACCGGCTGTTACCGAGTATCTTTTCGCGCGTCCACAGGAAATATCAAACGCCGTACATCAGCACCTGGATTGCGGGACTGGCCGTGGGCATTCCCGCTGGAATTTGGGACATTGATACATTCGCCGATTTGTCCAATATCGGAACATTGTTTGCCTTCATTATCGTCTCTATAGGAGTGCTTATCTTGCGGCGATCGCAGCCGGACCGGCCGCGATCGTTCAGAGTTCCGCTTTCTCCATTCACCCCCGTGCTCTCGATCGTTTGCTGCGGCGGACTGATGCTGGGTTTGCCACTTGAGACCTGGATTCGCTTCGTGCTCTGGCTATTTATCGGACTTTTCGTTTACATGCTGTACAGCCGCAAGCGGAGTCCGCTCTATAAACCGGCGCTAGTCCGAACGGAAAGAATTTGATCTCGCGCTTGCACCGCGTATGAAAAACCCCGTTTTGCAGTACGTCGTCTTGACAGCCCTGCTGGTCTGGACCGTCGTCGCGCAACTCACGTTTTCCGGCTTTATGATTTACGTGCAAACAACGGCGCATTCTTACACGAGAGTGCCGTTTGTCACGCGCCAATTCACCACAACTATAGAGAGCCTGCTCCCGAGTTACGAGGACAGCGGCTTGGAGGTGAACGATCAGGTCGTGGAAGTGAACGGGCACGCTGTCCGGGGCCTCGCAATTCTCGACCGAATGCGGTTTCAACTGCATCCGGGCGACACGCTGAATGTAAAGGTGCGCCGGACCATAGCGGACGGACACGTTGAGGACCTGAATATCCCTGTTCGCCTCCACGTGTTCCGCTCAGCGGCGCTAGGCTGGACAGACGTAATTCTCCTGTATATTCTTCTTCCGCTCAGTTGTGTTGCGGTGGGCTTCTTCATTGCTTTCCGGCGCCCTACGGACCCGCTCGCCTGGATCACGATGGCAATGCTGGTGTCCTTCAGCGCGCTCTCCGGCGCCACTAGCTATTTTGCGATTGCCTCCCCATGGCGCGAGATTTTTATCGTCTATCACTCGTTACGCGATAGTCTCTGGCCGCTGTGGTTGGTGCTCTTTGCGCTTTACTTTCCGATTCCCTTCGCATTCCTCCGTAAACGTGCGTGGTTGAACTGGACGCTTGCGCTTCCTTTCATGTTGTTGGCGGGAATCGCGGTTTACGGCAGTTTACTCGAAGGCGATCGCTTACAAGAGCTCGGAGAATTGGCGATTCTGAATGAGCGCATCCAGATTCCGTCGGCCATCCTTGCAGCCGCTTGCGTAATTGCGTTGCTTGCCCTCTTGGTTGCGAAGAGGCGCATACTGCCAAACGAAGACGCGCGAAGGCGCCTGAATGCAATGGTTGCGGGCTGCGCGATCACGGCGTTTCCCGTGCTCTGGTGGATTGCGATCGATACGGGCATTCTACGCGAGCCTTCGGAGTGGATTAGCAACATCGCCTCGCTGCTGTTGCTTTTTTTCCCGGCTACCATGGCTTACGTCATCATCGTGCAGCGGGCCATGGACGTCCGCATGGCTATTCGGACCGGAGTCCAGTACGCTGTAGCCAGCACCGGCGTCCGGGTTCTTCGGACGTTGCTGACTCTCGCCATTATCGCGATCACGGTGTTGTTCGTGCTTGAAAGCGAGCATCGCTGGCAGGCTCTGCTAATCGGGGTCGCGGGCGCAATTGTCGTTTCGGGAGTGGGCAGGGCCGTCGCCGCCCTGAGCCGCTGGATTGACCGCCGCTTTTTCCGCGAAGCTTACGATGCCGAGGTTATCCTCACGGACCTGGCGAACACCGTCTCGGGAATTCGGGACGTGAAGACATTGCTTGAGACGGTTAGTCAGCGTCTGGCAAGTTCCATGCATGCACGGCCTATTGCAGTACTGCTGGAAAGAGAGGGCTGTTACGCGCTCGCGAATGGCTTCGGTTACGCTTCGCGGCAAGAACCCGTTCAATTCAGTAAGGCCGGAGCTACCGTTCGATTCTTGCGCACTCTGAATGCGCCGGCGAAAATCTACTTCGACGACCCTCAGTCGTGGGTTTACGGACTGAACCAAGAGGAGCGGCAATCAATCCAAACCCTTCGGGCGCAAATCCTGATTCCGATGTTGCAGAGGTCGCGGATGCTGGGCCTGATCAGCTTGGGGCCAAAGAAATCGGAGGCGCCCTATTCGCGTGCGGATTTACAACTGCTGGGAGCGGTTGCGTCGCAAACGGGACTGGCGCTTGAAAACGCGAGACTAACGGAAAACATCCGGCGTGAGATCGCGCAACGCGAACGCGCGAACCGTGAACTGGAGATTGCCCGGGAGGTTCAACAACGTTTGTTCCCGCAGAAGCTTCCCGAAGTTCGCGGACTGGATTTTGCCGGCTACTGCAGACCGGCATTAGGCGTGGGTGGTGACTATTATGATTTCATCCGGCTGGACGACGGTTGTCTCGGTATAGCGATAGCGGACGTCTCGGGGAAGGGAATTGCGGCTGCTCTCACCATGGCGAGTTTACAGGCTTCCTTGCGGGGACAAACTATCAACCCGTGTTCGACGCTGGGGGAGATGATTCATCACATTAACCGGCTGGTCTACGAAGCGTCGGCCGAGAATAGGTACGCCACTTTCTTCTACGGACAGTACGAGCCCGTCAGCAGGATTTTGCGATACGTGAATGCGGGGCACAACGCTCCCATTGTGTGCCGCAAACGTGAAAACCGCGAAGAGATCCACCGGTTGGAGGAGGGCGGCATGGTGCTGGGCTTGTTCCCGCAAGCGCCTTACACCGAGACTCAGATGCAACTGCAGCCGGGCGACATTATGGTTGGCTTTACTGACGGGATCTCAGAAGCGATGACTGGTAGCGAAGAAGAGTTCGGCGAAGAGCGGCTCTTAGAAACTATACGTTTGTGCGAAAGCCGGAGCGCGGCGGATATGATCTCCTGCATTTTGGATCAGGTAGATGCGTTTACTGGTGCGGCCGCGCAGCACGACGATATGACGCTGCTGGTCGTTAGGGTGCAGTGATGGCTATTCCAGCATGACCGTGGATCCGGACTCAGCCCGGCAGTTCTGGCGCGAGTTTTTGAACATTCGGTGTATCGTCGCCCAGCCAATCCGGGTGTCTGGCCGTCGTATCGAAGTGAGAGGTTGTCTTAAACAGCTCGAATCTCCCGCTCAAAGCCGCATCCTGCGTCTTCGCTAAGAGAGCCGCTACCTGGTCAGGATTCATGAGCTGGAAGCTCTTTGCCGCTTGAAATGCCTGATCCAAGACCTCCGGTTTGTCTATACCGGTGATCACCACGGACGTGGGCAGGTTCAGAGCGTAATGCAAGCAGTCGAGCGGCTGAACGGTATTGCTTTTCAGGATGATCCCGTCGCCCCCGCCAAAAGGCTTCATTCCCAGAACGCCGATTCCCTGAGCGACCAACGTCGGAACAACCAGATGGGCGAAGCTTCTAAAATGTGCATCCATCACGTTCAACGGCATCTGCGCCGTATCGAAATGAAAGCCATGTTTGGCGGCGACTTCAAGCATGTAAAGGTGCACGTGCGGGTCCTTATGACCTGTGAAGCCGATGAACCGCACCTTTCCCGCCTTCTTCGCTTCAAGGACCGCTTCCATAGCGCCACCCTCGGCGAAGATGCGGTCCGGGTCGTCAAACCGCAGTACCTCGTGATGCTGAAGTAAATCGATGTGATCTGTCTTCAAGCGCGACAAAGATGTGTCGATCTGCCGGGCGGCAACATCTTTCGTGCGGCCGTCGAGCTTTGTCATTAGAAAAACTTTGTCGCGGTAACCGCCTTGCGAGAGGGCGTTGCCCATGAAGACCTCGCCGCGCCCTTCGTTGTAGTCCCAGGAGTTATCCATGAACGTGATGCCACGATCCACGGCTTGGTGAATCAGGCGGGTCGCCTCGTCCTGCTTTATGGTTGCCTTCGAGACATGCGAGCCGCCGAGTCCGATGGCTGAAACGGTCTCACCGGTCTTCCCGAGCTTTCGGTACAACATCTCGCCCTTCAACTCGCCCGCCGATTCGGCGCGAGGCAGGTCGTGTCCTGATGCTTCGCCAGTTTGCCCAGCGAGACTAGAAGCCGCCACCCCAGTTCCGATGATGCCTTGCAGAAATTGACGCCGTTCCATGTAGCTCACCTGCGAATCTGACTGGTATCGCAGACAACTCATTTCGATACTTTCTCAATCTGGTATAAGACGGTAAGCCTCCTAGTTGATGTACTGGTATCTACTCACTGTCCTACTTGCCCTAATCTCGTGCCCAAGCGGGACCGCGTTGGACGTGAACGACGCTCTTGCCGGATATGGCCGGCAGACTTGGCAGACCGAAAATGGGTTGCCCCAGAACACAGTTCACGCCATCGTTCAAAGCCGCGACGGCTTCTTGTGGGTTGCGACCGAAGGCGGGTTGGCGCGCTTCGATGGACTGCGTTTTCGTATTTATGACAGCCAGAACACGCCTGCTTTGAAAAGTAACCTAATCAGCAGCCTTCTGGAGGACCGGCAAGGGACACTTTGGATCGGTACCGCCGAAGGACTCACGTCATTGAACGGCGATGTATTTCACACCTACACGACCGAGGATGGGCTGCCTGCGGACAAGATCTGGGCGCTCGACATGGACGGCCAAGGCACGCTCTGGGCAAGTACGGCGGCTGGCTTGGCACGGTTCACAAAGAACCGCTTCGTAGAGGATGCCCAAGCGGGAGCGAATGTGTTCGATGACTCGCGTCTGAAGGGCCTTGGCACGATTGCCGGCCTGAGCGGAAGCAGAATCAACACGGCTTTTAGAGACAAAGAGGGCGCGCTCTGGATCGGCACGGATTCCGGACTGGTTCGAGTCTTGCGAGGCAGGATCGAGCGTCTCTCTCCGAGGGATCCGCTCTCGACCGAGGCCATCCTCTCCATCACCGAAGATCGCGAAGGCGACCTCTGGATCGGAACCGATTCAGCCGGGTTGACGATTCTCAGGAATCAAAAATTCGCCACCTACACGTTCCGGGAAGGGAATGGAGACGAGCAGGTCCGCTGTGTGTTTCAGGACCATAGCGGTGTTGTCTGGATCGGAACGAATGGCGATGGACTGAAACGTTTCGAGCATGGGGTCTTCTCTGCAGTGACCACAACAGACGGGCTCTCAAGCAATATCATTCTGGCGCTTGCGGAAGATAAACAAGGCACTCTGCTGGTGGGTACCCCGGACGGATTGAATCGCATTGGACCACATGGCATCTCGGTTCTTACTTCCGCCGACGGTCTCGCTGAAGACTTCGTTCGTTCCATTTACGTCGATTCCGACGGTTCGTTTTGGGTGGGTACCCGCCGCGGATTATCGCACGTTAACGAGAACGCGGTCACCACTTATACGCAATCAAACGGCTTGGGGAGCGACCTTGTTGGCGCTATGCTGCGAGACCGGCACAACGATCTGTGGATCGCAACTCTTGACGGGTTGTCAAGGTTCCAGAACCGGAAATTCACCAACTACACGGTCGAAGACGGCCTGCCCGGCAACGTGATCACCGATCTGTACGCCGACTCCGAGGGGTACCTATGGATCGCGACTCAGGATGCGGGCTTAGCGCGTTTTCGCGACAACTCCTTCGTCCGGTTTCCTTCCCGGCTGAAACTGCCAGGGACGATTTACGGCATCGCGGAAGACGCGAATGCGAACCTCTGGTTGGCTGCAAAGACAGGCATCTTCCGTGTTAGCCGCCGCAATCTTAACGCGTTTGCGGCGGGAAGTTCCGGAAGCGTGAATATCGCATCATACGGTACGAGCGACGGGTTACGTGTGAGCGAATGCAGTGGCGGTGGGCACCCGGCTATCTGGAAAGACCGCGACGGCTCCATTTGGTTTGCTACGGCTAAAGGAGCGGCGGTGCTTAAGGCGAACCACGTTGCGATAAACCCGGCGCCGCCGCCCGTAGCGTTAGAATCCATCTTCATCGACGACAAGCCGTATGATCCCGATCAGGTCAAAGATATCGCGCCGGGTCACTCCAGAGTCTCGTTCGAATACGCGGGGCTCAGTTTTTTATCGCCGCACAGCGTTCAATTCAAGTACAGGCTGGAAGGCTTCGACCGCGAATGGATCGACGCTGGAACCCGCCGCGCCGCGTACTATACAAATCTCCCGCCCAAACAATATCGGTTTCGCGTAATAGCCCGCAACAACGATGGCGTTTGGAACCTGCGGGGCAGTTCTATTTCCTTCCGCATTCAGCCGCATTTTTATCAGACTTGGTGGTTCCGCTTGCTGCTGCTTTTATGCGCGGCTCTGTTGAGCTACGGCTTGTACTATTGGCGAGTGATGCAGGTGCGAGCGCAGTTCAATGCCGTCCTCCAGGAGCGCAACCGGATCGCCCGCGAGATTCACGACACGCTGGCGCAAGGCTTTGCCGCCGTTTCATTACAATTGGAACTCGTGGCGCGGCTTCTCTCCACGTCCGTCGATAAAGCGCGAGAGCATCTCGACGAAGCCCGAGTGCTTGTGCGCATTTCTCTGACCGACGCGCGGCAATCCATTTGGGAGCTTCGCTCCGAGCAAACGGAGCAGCCAGATTTCGCCGGCCGGTTCTCAAAATACGCCAGGCAAGTTGGCGATTCGTCTGGCCTGAAGGTGCAGTTTCAGGTGCACGGCGCCTATCGGCCGCTCTCACGGAGCGTTGAAGACGAACTCTTTCGCATCGGACAGGAAGCTGTCACAAACGCGGTTCGCCACGCCGATGCGGAGCATATCAGTATTGAGTTGAATTTCGACGGTAACTTATTGCGGATGACCATTGCCGATGATGGCTCCGGGTTTGAAGGGCACGTGAACTCATCCGGGCCTGACGGCCATTTCGGATTGAAGGGAATGCGGGAAAGAGCCGAAAATATTCACGCCAAATTGAACGTCGTGAGCGCGGCCGGCAAAGGAACGAAAGTGTACGTCGAGGCTCCGGTTAAGTAATGGAACAGATTCGAATTTTAGTGGTCGATGATCATCACGTCGTGCGCCAGGGCATCGTGTCGTTAATCAAAAGCGTGGAAGACATGACTGTGGTAGCTGAAGCTTCCGACGGCAAGCAGGCCGTTGAACTCTTTCGCAAGCACCGGCCCGATATCACGATCATGGACCTTCGACTCCCCGTCATGACGGGCGTTGAAGCTATAACCGAGATTCGCCGCGATTCTCCGGCGGCGAGGGTTATTGTGTTGACTACGTTTGACGGCGATGAAGACATCTATCGGGCCTTGCAGGCTGGGGCCCGCGGTTATCTGCTGAAAGACATGTTCGGAGACGATCTGATGGACGCCATCCGCACCGTCCACTCCGGGAAGTCTCGTATTCCTGCAGCCGTCGCGCAACGGCTTGCCGGCCGTATGGTGGGTTCGGAATTGACGGCGCGCGAACTTGACGTCCTGAGATTGATCGTATCGGGCAAAAGCAATAAAGAGATCGGAAGCGCACTCTCGATCTCAGAGGCCACGGTTAAGACGCATATCAATAATCTGTTGAGCAAAATGGGCGTTAGCGACCGAACTCAAGCGGCTACGACGGCGCTGCAGCGTGGTATAGTGCATCTTCCTGAGACTCGATGACCAGAATTGCGTTCTTTTTTTTTCTCGCCGGCGTGGCCGGATTTGCCAAAGACTCCGCTCATGCTTCGAATTGGCGCGCCGCCACTGAAAGTGAACTAAAAGCTGTTATTCCGGCCCGTGCTCCGGTTGAAAAAGAACGCATTGAAACGGAGTTTCGAACCGCATCGGGCATCACCGACGGTAAAGGTAAATTCGTTGCGGGAGTGGTTCTGATTACTGCCGGATATTCGGCTGACGGCAAGTACTCGCATTTCTTTCTCACTCAGGTATCGATGAAGATCGGCGCCTTCACTCTGAAGCCCGGCGACTATGTCTTCGGTTTTGGAAAGAATGAAAACTCGCTCACGGTCAAGTTCTACAATGCGCAGACCGGAAGCCCGGCCGGCACTGTTGAGGCGGCCCGCGCAAACAGAATTGGCCGGATCGAGTCGTTTCGTATTTATCCGCCAAACGAGAAGGCACTAATGCAGATTGGCCGATTCGCGTTCGCTTATCGGATCGTCCAGTAAATCTCGCTAGCGCCGCAAAATTCTGCGAAACTGGTATCCAAGCTAATGGGCTCTTCGCGGGTGTACCTTGTTCTGGCAATCTGGTTCAGCGGCAGACTTCTATTCGGTCAGATCGGGCTTGGCAGACCGGGAGAGCAGTCTTCCTCCGCCAGGCATCCGGTGACCGGGACAGTTGTGAATGCGTCCACCGGCGAGCCGCTACGGCGCGCGTTAGTGACCCTGGACGGACAGAATGCAGCCTTTACCGACACTGCGGGGAACTTCAGCATGGACAATGTTCCGGACGGACGCTACTCCGTGCGGTGTCAGAAACCGGGGTTTTTCGCTCCGAATGAGCAGGGCGGCAATTGGGCTAACCAACAGGTTACCGTCTCGGCCGCGGCTCAACCGGTGACGTTGAAACTGGTACCGGCGGCCTCAATTGTAGGGCGCGTGGTGGATGGGCAAGGGCAGCCAATCGAGAATGCAACAGTACAGATGTCCTCCAACATCATCGTGAACGGGTTCCGGCGCTCGATGTTAAGTAATTCCGTCAATACCGATGAGGACGGCAATTACGAGATAGAGAATGTGCAACCCGGCACGTATCGGCTGCGGCTGAATATGCATGAGGTCCCGCCTTTTGCCGCGGTCTCTACCGTGATGCGCACTAAGATGCCGGTGGAAGTGTATCCCGCGCAATATTATCCGGAAGCGTCGGACGCATCCGCGGCTCAGCCCATCGTTCTGGCAGCGGGTCAGACAGAACACGCCGACTTCACGAGAAACGCGGTTCCGGGGTTTCGCGTGCGGGGCACAGTGTCTCCCGTGAAAATGGGCACTTTCATCAGGGCGGAGAACGCAGGCGGGGATGATATGGGCACCGGTGTGATGGCGGATTTGCGAACCGGAGAGTGGACGCTTCCGGCTTTGCCCTCGGGCACTTGGATCATTTTGGCGATCTCTTCCGATCAGCGGGGGCAGCTCATGGGCGAGCAAGCGCTTGCAGTGGACAACGGTGACATCACAAACATACGCTTGCAGTTGCTACCGGCAACGACGATACCGGTCCAGATTTCAAATTCAGCGGGAGGGAGTCCTTCCAATGTGCAATTGCGTCTCGTCGGTGACTCCGGCTCGGGTCAAGGCGAATACCAAGCCAGCTATTCACCTCCACCTGAGCCGGCAAATACTGGCGGCAAAACAAGCGCACTCAGCTTCATGAACGTCCGCGCCGGGCACTACGATTTGCGAGCGCAGGTGTTCGGGACCGGCTGCCTCGACTCCGTCCGGTATGCAGGGGCCGACGCCGGGCGCGAAGGTTTAACGGTGTCACCGAATGGAGGCACAAGCCCAGTAGAAGTGGTCCTGCGTCAGGATTGTGCCACTATTCAGGTTCGGCTGAACAGACCGGCCCGGAGTAAATCTGTTTCCGTACTGCTGCTTTCCGACAATCCCATATTCGATCCGAGGGTCGTGAATATGACGGGTGAAGGGCCGGTTAATTTGCCCAATCTATCTCCGGGTAATTACCGCCTGTACGCTTTCGATGACGTCGCCAATCTGGAATACGGCAACCCGGACGCGATGCGTTCGTTCACTGCGAAAGAACTGACGCTTGACCCGAAACAGAGCGCGGAGGTAACCCTTGACGTCACTGAACGCAGCGCGGATCGGAGTACGTCCAATGGCGCGCCTTAACCACTTTCTCCTGCCAGGGCTGCTGGGGGCGGTAACCGTTTTAGCGCAAGCCCCGGTGAGTTACACGATCAGCGGCGTAGCGGTGGATCATCGTACGCACGCGCCACTCTCGTCTGTTCTGGTATCCATCACCCCGGTGAGCAATGGCCGGAAGGAAGCAGTCTTCGTTATGACGGGCGCCGACGGAAGGTTTGAATTTTCAGGTCTCGCGGCGGCGAAGTACTCTCTGAGCGCCCAGCGCCGCAGTGAACAGCCCGTCCAGTTCAGGCAGCATGGCCCTTTCTCCACGGCCATAGTGACCGGACCAGGGCTCGATTCCGAACACATTGTATTTCCGTTGGCCGCCGAGTCGAGGCTCTCCGGGACCGTAGTGGATGAGGAAGGCGATCCCGTGACCGGAGCTACGGTGATCCTGCTTGAAAAGCAGGTGTTCAACGGAAAAGGCCACGTCGTGCAGCAAGGGCAGAAAAATATGGGCTATTCCGGCACCTTTCATTTCGCTCATCTCAAACCGGGAACGTATTACCTGGCCGTTAGCGCTCGGCCGTGGTACGGGTCGCACGGCTCTTATGTGACCAGGTCGATCAATGGGAACCCACCTGTGACGGAAAGCGTTGAGGCTCCGCCGATGCTAGACGTGGCTTATCCGGTCACCTATTCCGGAGACACTACCGATCCTGCGGCCGCGCAGCCCATTGTGTTGACCGAAGGAGCCTCTGTGCAAGAGCAAATCAATTTGCATGCCGTGCCAGCTCTTCACGTCTCTCTTGCCGATTCCGGCGCTGGTTCTAACGATGGCTCCGCCGGGGGCCCAGGGCGCGTTCCCCGCCGCATGATGGGCGGCCGCCTAAGCGCAGTAGGACCCGGTGGGGTCCGAATTTTTACTCAGGCGGAGTTTGGACGTGCCCTAAGCACAAACGGCGGCAATGGAGGAGAAGAGATCAACGGGATAGCTCCCGGAACGTATCGTTTGGACCGACAGGTTTTGAGTGCAGACGGCCGAATGGCAACGGGGGCTGAAGAGGACCTGTCCTTGAGCGGAAGTGGTCCCATTTCCATGGCCAAGAGCAATGCCGTCGTTGTGCGGGGACAGCTCGTCTTCAATGGAGCCGCACCAAAGCAGAATGTCTTTCTGCAAGTTATCGGTGCCGGGCAGCGCATGGCGGCGGTGGCTCCGGTTCAACAGGCCGGCGCCTTCGCCTTCCAAAGAACACTGACGCCCGGCCATTATCGAATGGCTCTGACAGGCGATCCCGGGATTGTGGTGCGGTCCATCACTGTAGGCAAGGACACGAGAGCTGGAAGCGCGTTTGATATTTCCACTGCTCCACCCGATCCTCTGGAATTGGCTGTAACGGTCGCGCCCGCTTCCAATTCTTCTGTGTCCGGTGCGGCCCTTCGCAAAGGACAGCCCGTCGCGGGGGCGATGATCTTGCTCGTGCCAGTTGGCGGAGACGAGGGAGCGCCAATTGGCCGTGATCAAAGCGACAGCGACGGGACATTTAGTATTCCCAATGTGGAGCCCGGGCACTACGCATTGGTCGCCATCGATAGCGGTGACAATGATGATGCCGCCGAGCTCGAATACCGGGACCCGGCGGTTATTAAACCCTACCTGGCGCAAGCACAATCGTTGCTTGTGCCGCTCACGAAGAAAGA
>JALYVD010000452.1 GCA_030853405.1 Acidobacteriota bacterium
AAGCAATCGCGCTGTGTGAAGCGAAGTGGGCTGGCGCCTCCGCCGGGCAGAGCATGATGGCAAACGAGGAGCCCGATTTTCGCCAACTCGTCCTTGAACACTACGACCGGGAGCATCTTGCCCTCCGCAAATATGTGCTGTTTCTGGGGCTTGGCGCGGAGATTTCGGAGGACGTTGTCCAGGAAAGCTTTCTCAGGTTATATGAGCACCTGCAACGGGCTGGCGACAGGACGAATCTCAGAGCCTGGCTGTACCGGGTTGCGCATAATCTGACGAGGAACCGACAAACGGCCGTCACCTTCCGGAAAACGGATGCGCTATCGAATTTGACCGCTGCGGTTGAGCCCGTGACAAACGCCTTGACTCCGGAACAAGTTTTGCTGAATCGGGAGCGCGACGCGGCGCTACACCGTGCCTTGAAGGAATTGACCCCGGCGCAAAGAGAGTGCCTCGGCTTGCGCGCGCAAGGGTTAAAGTACCGCGAAATGGCCGGCGTGTTGCAGCTGTCCGTATCGGCCGTCGCCGAGAATGTTCAGCGCGGGTTAGAGAAGTTGAGGAAAATCCTATGAAGACGTCCGAACATCTGGATACCGGTCTGCTGATTCTCGCCATCGACGAGGAATTGGCGGAGGCTGATCGTTCCGCCGTCGAAGCGCATCTTTCCGCGTGCGCGGATTGCAAGGCGCGCTATCACGAACTTGCGATTCTGTCAGTCCGTTTGGAGTCGGTGGTCGCCGCTATTCCTGTGGAAGCACCGGCGAGTTTTCGGGACCGTCTGGCGGCGGGTCTCGATCATCCCAAACCGAATTCGCCTCTTATGTCGTGGCGAGTTGGCTGGGGCATGGCCATCGCGGCCGGCCTTGCGCTTGGCTTGGTGTTCCTGCCCCATCGTCACGAGGCATCCGGGCTGGCCAAAGCCGCAGCAGCGAGCGCGGCGGGAACCGGAACCTTTGAGCTTGACGGTGAGACTTTCGTGTCGCTCCCCTATTCGAACTCCGATCTGCCGGTTAGCGCGCCCCGAATTGTCCGGATGCAAATGCCCGTGTCCGCGCTCGCCGATGCGGGGCTGGTGTTCGAGCCAGTTTCAACTGAGACCGCGCGCCCGGACCGTTCGGTTCTTGCCGATGTTCTGCTTGGTGCGGACGGTGAACCGCTCGGCGTGCACGTAGTTGCGAATGAATAAGAACGAGTTTGTGGGAGTTGGATCAGGAGAAAGAAAATGAAGAACTACTTATTGGTAGCCGGTTTAGCGATGCTTGCATCCCTTCCGGCTATGGCTCAAAGAGGCGTACCGCCGCCAGGATCTATGGGTCCAGGCGGACCGCATGGCTTTGGCCGGGAATTCCATGATCGTAAATTGGTCACGGGAGCGCCCTACACCGCCACAGTGACGAACACGATCGTCCAACAGCTGGCGGGTGGCAATTCTATCCAACGCACCACTACCGGTCAGGTGGCTAGGGACAGTGCCGGGCGCACCTACGAGCAGCAAACAATCACCGGCGGTCCGCTTGCCCAGAACGGGCCGAAAACGATTACTTTTATCACCGACCCCGTCGCGGGCTACAGCTACGTGCTCGATTCAGTCCACAAAACCGCTTTTCGTCATCCGTTAAGAATCCGGGATACTAATGGCGCCCCGAACGGTCTCCCCGAAGGTCCGAATCCGCGCTGGAAACACGCTGATTCTTCCGCCGTCGAAACCGACCTACCTGCGGATTCCTCCAGCGGTATACTCGCGCAAGGCAAAAGCAAAACACACACCATCCCGGCGGGAGTTATCGGAAATGCTCAACCCATCGTTTCGACCAGCGAGATCTGGACCTCTTTCGATCTTGACATTGTTGTCAAAGCGGTTCGGAATGATCCTCGCTTTGGGCAATCGACCTATGCGTTGACCAACATCGTCATGAAGGAGCCTGACGCTTCGCTATTCCAGATTCCAGCCGGGTACACCGTAAAGGAGGGCCCGCTGCACGGACCACACGAGGGTTCTCCGCAGCAACCCTAAAAGGCTTCGCTGATTCTGAACCCCGCGCGTGAGCAAAGGGTTTTAAAGCCCTCCCGTGTACAAGCGGGAGGGCTTTCTGGCTTCATTATTCGTTCAGTAATCGGCTCATCCGGCTAACCCATTGCATGTGGTGCCACAAGGAGCCGCGCTCTTCCCACGTAAACCTGGCAAACGAAGCGGGCGTAATCGATTCTGCCGGTTGTCCGCTGTATGTCTCAATTCGCCAGCGAAGATACGGCGATTCCCAGGGACGGAGACGGTATCCCCGCGAAGCGATCCAAAGGAAAATCAGCATCAGGGAAGTCCCGAGGCGGCTTCAGCTGTCTTCGCCGTGGCTGCCGCCGCACCCTGCTTCGGCGCGGAACTATCGGGCGTCGCGTAATAGCCCGAACGCGTACGGACGGTCGGCTTGCCAGGGCCATCCGCCACAACTTTTATCTGCCGGTAACTCCCGTCCAGTTGCTGAATGCTAGGTTCATAGGCGATCGTGTACTGGCTACGAATGTCGTGAGCTATCTCGACAGCCTGGCTCTGGACATCGTTAATCTCTTTTGGATAAAAGCTCAAGCCGCCCGTTGCCGTAGTCAACTCATTCAGCGCGCGCCTGGCCTTTGTCGCTTCATGCTTCTCTTCTTCCGTGAACAGTCCGATAGCATAGACCAGCGTATCCGCCTGATTCGCCCGCGACACCACTCTTTCAAGCGATACATTGCTCGCATTGTCGTTGCCGTCTGTGATCACCAGCAGAACTTTCTTGTCCTTCTTGGCCTGCTTGTTCATATAATCGAGCGACATGTTGACGGCATCGCGCATGGCCGTTCCGCCGCGTGAGTCGATGCGCGTGAGACCTTGCTCCAGCTTGTGGATGTCGCTTGTGAACGGCACATCCAAAAAAGCGTCGTCGTTGAAGTTGACGATAAAAACTTCGTCCTCCGGATTGGAGGCCCGAACCATCGCAAGAGCGGCGGCTTCCACGCGCGCCCGCTTGCTCATCATGCTGCCGCTATCGTCGATCAAAATGCCAAGCGATACCGGAACGTCTTCACGCCGGAAAATCTTTACCTGCTGCGATTGCCCATTCTCAAAAACTTTGAACGCATTCCGGTCCAGATTTGTGACCAGCTTGCCCTTCTTATCCGTCACGCTCGCGTGCAACACAACCAGCCGCGTGTCGGATCTGAATTGCCCGAGCAGACAAACCGGCGTCAGCGCCGCAACCAGCGCTGTTACCGTCCATAATTTGAGAGCGCGAGCGGCGCTGCTACTGAGTCGGTGCATAGTATCCAAGCCGGAAGTAGGCCTTTAACGGAGGCAAACCACGCGGCTGATTTAATTTAACCTGAACGCGGCGATATTTTCCGTCCCGCTCACGATTTTTTGGAGTATACCCGAGAATGTATTCATTGCGCAGTTCGATTCCTATCTTCGCGGCGATGTCCGGCAGTTCCGCAATGTTGTCCACCGCGTAAGCACGTCCCCCCGTCTGTTCCGCCAACTCATTCAACAGGCTTGGTCCAGCGGCTTCCTCGGGCGTTCGTCCGCGGGCTGACATCGATTCATAAATGCCGATCGCAAAGATTTGGACGTCTGCCTCCCGCACCGCGTTCTTAATTTCTGTCTCCGTGTAACGGCTGCTGTTGTCGCCTCCATCGGAGATTACAAGCAGCGCCTTGCGGGGATTGTGCGCCTTCTTCATCTCATGCATCGCCAGATAAACACTGTCGAGCAGCGCGGTCCGGCCCCGCGACTGCGTGAATGTCAGCGTGCTCTGAAGCTTATCCGTATCGGTTGTGAATGGAACCGTTAGCTCCGGGCGGTCGTTAAACTGAACGAGAAAAAATTCATCCGCCGGATTAGCGGTCTTAAAGAATTCGGCCGCCGCCTGCCTCGATTTCTGTAGTTTCGATCCCATGCTGCCGCTTGTATCGAAGACCAGACCTATCGAGATGGGAGCGTCTTCGCTCGAAAACTGCGAGATCTCCTGCTGCACCTTGTCTTCAAAAAGCCGGAAATGCTCCTTTTCGAGACCAGTGACAAAGCGGTTGAGCGGGTCGGTCACGGTCACGTTAATCAAAACCAGCGTTTTATCAACCCGGATGTTTACCGGCCGCGAGGTGACGGTCGGTTCCGGTGAAGTGCTTTTGCGGGATTCTATCGAGACGGGTTCGTCCGGAGAAATGATGACGGGCCGATCCGCTTTAGGGGGCTCCGGAGTACTGGCCCGTCCATTTGCCGCGATCACTGCGGAACCCAGCAACGGTAACAGTAAGATCAGCCCGCATGCCGTAGTGCGGAATGAACATTTCTGTCGAGATCGGTCGCCTGAAATGGAAGAGATCCGCGACAGAATTCGCGTCCGCATGGTATTTCGATGCTTTCTGACCTTGATGATATCACCGGATCGGCTTAGTCAGGTGCGTTACGGATTCAACGGCCGAAGTTAAAGTTAACCCGCACGACGGGCTTCACGCCCGTTTCCGTCTTAATCGGAGCGAACTTCCAGCGTTTAGCAGCATCTACCGCCGAGGCGCCTAGAATGGGACTGCCTTTAATCACGTCGGCTTTCTCGACGTCGCCGTCCGCATTGACGGTGAGATCGACGACGACTTGTCCGGTTACGTTCATCTGACGGGCGATCGCGGGATAAATCGGCGCGATTTTCTTCACCACTTTGACGTCGTCCTCCGAGAGACGCTGAATAGCATCGCGGCCGCAAACCGCGGAAGGAACGCTAAACAGCAGAACCCCCGCCGCAGCCACAACTCCGGACAGAATTCGACCCCTGATGAACGAGAAATCCAATGACATGTACTATCTCCTAAGAAACTTATCGGCGGGACCGAACAACATTCCAGCGAATTAAGCTCGAATTTCTAACTTGCGGACGGCTCTCTGCGTTCAAGTAAACCGGCCAGTGCCATCCGGGCCTTTTCTCGAACGGCCTCCGACTCATCCTGCTGAAGTAATTCGAGGGCCGGAATGGACCGGGTATCTTGGAGAAATCCGAAGGCCCATATCGTGGCGATGCGGAATGCCTCGGAAGCGTGTTCCGACAATTCCATCAGCTTGGCCATCGCGTCTTCTTGGCCCTGGTAATAAAGGCCAACGATTGCATTCACAACTACGCGTTGTGCCCGGTCGAGCAGAGCTTTCCGAAAGACATCTGTTCTGTCCGGATCCTGGCTGAACCAGAGTGCCTCGACGGCGTTCGCGCGGACACGCGACTCATCGGATTCAAGCTGGCGCGCAACGGCCAACTTGCTGGGACTGACCTTGCACATCAGCTTCACGGCCTTCGAACGCACGTTCTCGTTTTCGTGATTGATCAGGCTGCGAAGCCAGGAGAAAAGGACGCCATAATCCGCCACCGTTTAAAGAAGGTCAAGCGCGCGGAGGAGGCTTACAGTATCCCTATCTTTCAGATGATCGACGTACGATGTGAACTTTGCGAAAAAGCGGTGATCGTGTTCACGTAAAAGTAATGCTGCTCGCTTGATCTGCTCAACCGGTAGAAAGTCGGGATCCAGCAACGGATCGAAGTACGTTTCATAGCTCGTCCACGAAAGAATGGCTTGTGAAGGTGGGCCGGGGTCATTCAGGCCCAGGACCGATGCGCATGCGCGCTTGGCTTCAGAAGGGGACCGGCCCCGCAGCAATTTAAAAAAGAACAGGAATTTCTTGGGATCGGAATTGACGAGGTTCATCAATAGCGGCTCGATCGATTCCTGCGCCATCGCCTCCGGTGGCGAAAGTTCGTTAGTCATCCCACCATCTCCAGGCACTTAAACCTATTCCCGAAAGACTCTTATCGGCCGAAACTCTGGCCCCTTGGACGGTCAACCCCAAATTATTCGCGCGGACCGCCATCGTGAGCCCGGTTGGTGCCCGAACCTGGACGGATTCAGAACAGTTGCGCCTCCAGAACGCCGCAAAATCCGCCCAGCTAAGAGTTCCAGGTTACCTACTGGTACTAATCACGGGGTTGGGACGACATTGGAGTGTTTTGACGCAACTGGTTTTCGGGTCTAACGGGGGTGAGTAAAATCGTCGCGCTAATCGTTCTGCTGATGCTTGGAGTCACAATGCACGCCGGACAGGCGGACCTTAATGGAAAATATATAGCGACGGCCTACAACCAATCGGGGACAACCGCCTCTGGAGTCCAGACGCAACGGCACGTCGTGGCGGCGGACCCAGATATTCTGCCCATCGGAAGCCGGGTCAAGATAAAACACGCCGGCCGCTATTCGGGTGAATACGTTGTTGCCGATACCGGCGAGAAAATCCAGGGCCGCCGCCTCGACATCTATATTCCCAGTGAACGCGCCTGCCGGAAATTCGGACGAAAACAAGTACGGGTCCGGGTCGTGTCAGTGGGTGATGGTACCCACGCGACGACCAAGGACGCCCAGCATGCCGTAAAACAAGACGTCCAGCAGGATTTAACCAAAAAGGTAGTCGGCAACGCGGCCACCGAGGATGACTGGGCCGCTAAGAAAGCCAAAGAGACAAAGCCCTCGCCCGAAATCCCCTCGACGGCCCCAGCGGGGTCTGCCGCTACGACCGTCGGGCCGAAGTAGAGCAGTAGCATCAGCTCGCTTTGTGCCTGAAGCTTGTACCTCTTCGTGCCTTTAAGATTTCCCTGAGAACCCCTAATTTTCTTCCATTGACCTACAGGGAAAGGCTCAACCGTTCGATAAGAATACACGTGGAAGTATTCGTCGCCCGGCAGGCCATCTTCGACCGGAATCTTGGTCTTTTCGCCTATGAACTCCTATTTCGGTCCTGTCAGGGCAACAGTTCTGAGGTTACTGACGATACCGCTTCCACTTTGCAGGTTTTCGCGAATAGTCTTCTTTCCTCCGGACTTGAAGCGCTTGCTTGCAATGCCCCGGTATTCATTAACTTCGGGCAAGAGCTGTTGACCAGCAAATTTACGTCTCTTTTCCCTCCTAAGTCTGTCGTCATTGAAATTCTTGAGACGGTAAAGCCTCAACCGGACGTAATCGCCTCTTGCCAGACCCTCAAAAAAATGGGCTATCTGCTTGCCCTGGATGATGTTGTCGGAGAGCGCAGAAACGATCAACTGGTGGAAGTGGCGAATTTCATCAAAGTCGATTTTAGAGGGACGACCAGAGAAGAACAGCTTCGAATCGCCCAATCCTTTCACGGTCGCGGCAAGCGTCTGGTAGCCGAAAAAGTCGAGACGCACGAGGAGTTCGCCTGGGCTTGCGAAGCTGGTTACAACTACTTCCAGGGCTTCTTCTTTGCCAAGCCAACGCTTTTGCGCGGCCAGCATGTGCCTTCGGTAAAAGTAAACTCGCTCCGCTTGCTTCGGGAATTACAGTACCCCGATCTTGATTTCGGGCGTCTTGAAAGTATCATTCGTTGTGACATCTCGCTGACCTACAAACTGTTTCGCTATGTGAATTCGGCTTTGTTCAGCCGGTCGAAGGCGATCAGCAACATCAAGGACGCGCTCGTCGTTCTGGGAGAGATGGATGTTCGCCGCTGGATTACCTTGGCGACACTCCCGGGACTTGCGGCGGGCGGCGCGCGCGAGTTGATGGTCCACGCCCTTGTTCGAGCTAAATTCTGCGAAATGCTGGCCGAGGCCGCTGGAATCAACCCTCCTTCCGATGCGTTTCTGGTAGGAATGTTCTCTCTCCTCGATGCCCTGGTGGATCGTCCCCTCTCTGAAATTCTGGTTGAATTGAATCTACCCGCCGCTATTCGTGCGCCGCTGCTTGGAACCTCCGGTCCTACCGGCGTTTCAGTCGTTTACGAAATTGCGCTGCGTTATGAAACGGGAGAATGGAACGCTCTTGATGCCTTGTTCAAGCAGATATTTCTGCAAGGGCAGGCCGTCGCGGGTCTCTACGTGAAAGCGATCGCCTGGTCTAACGAGATGTTCGGTCTGGTCGGCGCGGAACCGCCCAGTCCCGCAAGCCCCACCAGGCGCGCCGAATCCGAAGCGGCGGCTTCTAACGGTCTGCTCGCAATGCACAACGCACTTGAACAGACCCGGACTCTCCGGGCGGATGCTCCGTACCTCCAAAACAGCCCACGCTCGTTCAAATAGGAGTGCACATTCTTTTCGTCACCAATACCCCCGTTTTGGGTTCAAACAATCCGGAGGGAAAGGATGATCGATCCCAAATTAAATGAATTGCCGGTGCCGCGCTCCGGCAGCGCGACGACGGCGGCTTCCGAACGGGAACTGTCCGAAGCACAACAGGCGGAACGTCTGAAGAGAAGCCGTGCAGGCTTAAGCATTAACGACACCATCGCCGGCGACGCGAACATGTCCGACGACTCGAGAGGTGTGGATACGTCGGGAGTCCGCGCCGGATCTGGAGCGGGAGCCGGCACGACGGTGTTGACCCCGGGCCGAAGCAGTTCACCGGCCCCTAGCATAGTCCAAGGCTCGCGTGGATCCGGCACCACCCCCCGAGCTGATATTGCGACTAGACCTAGCAGCGCGGTAGGCGGGACTGACGCTCTCACCGACAGCGATGCCGCTCAAGTAGAGGAGCCCGCCGATCACGAGGTTTCCGCTCGGGCTTACCAGTGCTGGCATGAGCGCGGGTGTCCGGAAGGCTCTCCAGAGGAGGATTGGAACCGCCCCTACAATGAGTTACGCGCACGCCGGCGAAAAACCTCCGCTGCCTCCGCTTAGCTACTCTGGCTTAGCTACTCTGTATGAGGGAGGCGCAATTACCCGCCTCCCTCAGATTTTAGATTCTAGTAGATCCTAGGTTCTAATCGTGACAGTCACCATAACTTTCGAATTCCGCAAGATCCGATGATGGAGCACCACATTCAACCCCCAAGCGACAATAGCCTAGTAGATGTCTTCCCTCCGCTTCGAAATTGAAGCAACCTGCCCTCACACGGGCGCGCGCGCCGGACTGCTTCACACCGCGCACGGAACGATTGAAACCCCTGTCTTCATGCCGGTCGGCACCCAAGCCACGGTCAAAGCCCTCACTCCCCGGGATCTTCAAAACGAACTGGATGCCAAGATCATCCTCGCCAACACATATCACCTGTTCCTTCGCCCCGGACACCAACCGATCGAGCGAATGGGCGGTCTTCACAAATTTATGTCGTGGCCGCGCGCGATTCTCACCGACTCGGGCGGATTTCAGGTCTTCAGCCTCGATACCCTGCGCAAAGTCACTGACGAGGGAGTGCTCTTCCGCTCACACCTGAACGGTGACCCGCATTTGTTCACGCCGCAAAGCACCGTCGATGTCCAACTCGCTTTCGGCAGCGATATTCTCATGGTTCTCGACGAATGTCTGGCCTATCCGGCGACGCACGAGGCCGCGCTCGCCTCCATGCACAGAACCGTTCGCTGGGCCAAGGCGGGGTATTCGCACTATCTCAACCGCGAGAAGGGTCTCGGCTGCGCCTTATTTCCAATTGTCCAAGGCTCCATGTACCGCGATCTCCGCGTCGCCTGCGCCGAAGCCCTGCTCGAACTTGATGCGCCTGGTTACGCGATCGGCGGTCTTTCGGTTGGTGAACCGCGCGAACTAAGCCAGGAAATGGTTGCTGCCACCGCGCCGCTTCTCCCCGTTCACAAGCCACGCTACGTCATGGGCGTGGGTATGCCCGAAGAACTCCCGCAATACGTGGCCCACGGCATCGACATGATGGATTGCGTCCTGCCCTCCCGCAACGCCCGCAACGGCTATTTGTTTACTTCGCAAGGTAAGGTCGTCATCAAACAGGCGCAGTATGCCGAGGATGAAAGCCCGCTCGATCCCGCCTGTACTTGTTACACCTGCCAAACTTTCACGAAGGCCTACTTGCGGCACCTGTTTCAAGCCGGTGAAATCCTGTTTTCGATGTTGGCCACCCTGCACAATATCCACTATTACCTTGACATCATGCGCCGAATGCGGCAGTCTATTCTGCTTGGGAAGTTTTCAGAATTGTTAGCGGCCACTCGATCTGGTCCACTGGTTTAACATCGAAGTACGCGTTAACTGCGAACCGGATTGCCTTGCATCCCCACGCCGAAAACCGACCCGCTGTCCGCCAAAGAGCGTCTCGCTGGACCGGAATATAGCCGATTGACCTTAAATTAGAAACTGGAGTGTAAATGCCGTTTTTGCTATTGCAAGCTACCGTCAGCGGTCCCGCCGGCGCCGAGTCGTTCGTCAAGGGCGTGCTGCCGATCGTTTTGATGATCGCCATCTTCTATTTTCTGGTATTCATGCCCATGCGGCGGACGCAGAAGGCGCAAAAAGAGATGGTAAAGTCGCTTCGGAACGGCCAGACGGTTCTGACGTCTGGCGGCATCATCGGCACCGTCGTCGTGGTGAACGATGATACTCTGATACTGCGAATCAAGCCCGACAATCTTAAAATCCAGATCGCTCGAACCGCAGTCACGAGCCTCGTGGGCGCCGACGACCAGGTGGTTAAGAAGTAAGCTTGGTTCTGGTAATGTTCCGGACTGATGTTCTAGGCTGATATTTCGATTCATGCAACGCCATTTACGCTTCAAGTTCCTTTTCATCGTTGCCGTTGTCCTCGTTTGTATTTACGGCATCATCGGTCTCCCCAAGAGCAAGACCGAATTGGCCGACAACTGGCACCACAACATTCATCTGGGCCTCGATCTGCGAGGCGGTACGTATCTGGTCGTCCAGGTACAGGAGCAGGACGCCTTCAATAACGAAGCCAGCGCCCGCGCCGACGCACTC
Organism: Acidobacteriota bacterium; assembly: GCA_030853405.1. Lineage (GTDB taxonomy): Bacteria > Acidobacteriota > Terriglobia > Bryobacterales > Bryobacteraceae > Bog-105. Next base: position 10,732 of record JALYVD010000452.1, read on the forward strand.
AAAGAGCAGCTTCAGAAAGCCAACATCCCGTACTCGGATGTGGCGCTAGGGGAAGCGCACTCGCTCCAGGATGCGACCAAAGCCGCGATTCTCGTAAAAGGCGTGCCCGCGACCCAGGCGGGTGCTTTCCGGACCATTGCGAATGAACAGTTCAACGCGTGGCTGGTGACGCCGACGAGCGGTACGGATTACAAGCTCACGATGAAGCCCACCGACGCGCTTAAGCTCTGGCAGGATGTTCTGAACCAGACCAAGAACACGATGGACAAGAAGATCAACGCGCTTGGATTGAGCGAGGCAAGCGTCCAGCAACGGCGCGAGGATTCCGACGCCCAGTTGCTGATCCAAATGCCCGGGGTGGACGATCCCGGCCACGTCAAGCAGATCCTCCAGACTGCCGCTGTGCTCGATCTCTATGATGTGCGCGGCGGCCCCTTTGCCGGCCGTGACGAAGCGCTTGCTCAAAACGGCGGCATTCTGCCTCCCGGTACCAAGTTGATCGGCAAACCTGCCTCGACTGGTGCTCAGGATTCTCATGGCGGCGGGATTTATCTGGTGTCAAGGACACCCGTCGTGCATGGATCGGACATTCGTGATTCCAGTCCGCAACAGGGCCAAATGCCCGGAGAATGGGATTCCCATTTCGTCCTGAGCCAGGATGCCGGAAGGCGCTTTTCGGCCTACACCGGATCGCATATCGGACAACGGCTCGCCATCGTCCTGGACGGTGCTGTTATTGAAGCGCCCGTCATCAAGGGGCAGATCGGCGACGAGGGCGTTATCGAGGGGCAGGGAAGCGAGCAGAATGCCGCCGACCTGGCGCTAAACCTGAAAGCCGGGTCTCTTCCCGCAGGCATTTTGTTCTTGCAGGAGAACACCGTGGGACCGTCGCTAGGCGCCGATTCGATACGTGACGGTTTCCTGGCGGGTATTGCCGGCGTTTTTGCCGTCATCGTTGCCATGCTCATCTATTACAAGCGGTCGGGGATCAACGCCGTGCTGGCTCTGATTCTGAACGCGGTGATTCTGATCGCCTGTCTCAGTTACTTCGATGCGGTGCTTACGTTGCCCGGCATTGCCGGATTCATCTTGACGATCGGTATGGCGGTCGATAGCAACGTGCTTATCTTTGAGCGTATCCGCGAAGAACTGCATAACGGAAAGGCCATCATCCCCGCCGTTGACGCCGGTTTCAGCAAGGCGCTGCTCACCATCATCGACACCCACGTAACAACGGTGGTCTCTTGCGCCATCTTGTTCATGTTTGGTTCGGGGCCGGTGAAAGGCTTTGCCGTAACCCTGGTGATCGGCTTGGTCGCGAACATATTTACCGCCGTGTTCGTTTCGAAGGTCATCTTCGACTGGGAACTGTCCCGGCCCGTGCCGGTTACCGAGCTTAGTATTTAACCGGAGTTGCACGTGAGCTATCGCCCTGCAATTCCGTTCGGTGAAGTGGGAACCTTTGGTAAAGGCCGGTGTCTATTTCTAATGGATGACGGCTTCTAGATCTCGATGGAAATCTTTAAGCAAACGAACTTTGACTTTCTCGGCAAGAAATGGCCGTTCATTATTTTGTCTCTGGTGCTTACGCTGATCGGATTGACCAGCTTGGCGGTAAAAGGCGGACCCAAGTATGGGATTGACTTTACCGGTGGGGCGCAAATGAATGTGAACTTTGTAAAGCGGCCTTCCGCCGAAGCTATCCGCTCCGCGCTTCGCAAAACCGTTCCCGGTGAGATTGAGGTTCAGGAAGTTAGCGGCACTCAGCAGGTTTTAATTTCGACTGGGTTGAACGGGCGGAACGATCAAGTGCTACAAACCATCCGCGGCGATATGGTCGCAAGTTTGAACTCGGCATTCAATCCGAACTCGGACGGCAAGCTGGATATCAATACCTCCGGACAGGCCGCTCTGGCTGATCGCCTTCGCGACCCGCTGGCTCAGACGGGCGCCGCTCTGTCCGATGACCAGTTGCAGGCTCTGGCGAAACAGATCACCACTTATCGTGATACTCCGCCGCGGTCCGGTCTGATTCAGAATCTGGATGAGCTCTCTTCGGTCCCTGGGGTTACCCCAAAAATTCTAAGTGTGATTAAGCAGCAGTGTTTTCCCGGGAATCTTCACTATTCGCAAGTGGAAGTTGTTGGTCCAAAAATAGGCGCCGATCTCAGGCAGCAGGCGATCAACGTGGTCTTGATCGCGCTCGCCGCCATGCTCGTGTATATAGCGTTCCGCTTCGAATGGATTTATGGAGTGGCTGCCGTCATTGCGGTTTTTCACGACACCATCATTACCATCGGTTTGTTTTCGCTGTTCAATAAACCTATTGACTTGACGGTTATTGCCGCGCTACTTACTTTAGTGGGATACTCTATGAACGATACGATTGTCACATTCGACCGTATTCGCGAAAATCTGAAGCTGCAGATGCGCGGCTCGTTCACGGAGATTGTAAACCGAAGCATTAATCAGACTTTAAGCCGGACCGTACTTACATCTGGATTGACCTTTCTTACCGCCCTTTCTTTGTATCTGTTTGGCGGTCAGGTATTAAACGGATTTTCGTTCGCCCTGGTAGTTGGAATTATAGTTGGAACATACTCGTCGATCTTTATCGCTAGTCCGATTCTTATCTTTTGGCAGGATCTGGCGGAGGGACGTCGAGGACGAAGGGCTGGCGGCGGTCGCTCCGCTGTAGTTGCGGAGACACGCCCAAGGCCCGGTGCAAGACCTGAAAAGAGTGTAGTGAAGCCGGCTAGATACTAGCTTGGCGGAAAAAGAATAGTCAGCGAGCCCGTTGCGGTTAGCGGGCCGGGCGAGGGAGTTGTATGTTTGATCAAACATTCGTCGATGGTGTTCAGAAGACAAAAAAGCCGTACACAATCGTTTTGTCGATCGCCTTGCAGATAGGCTTAATCTGCATAGCGATTCTGATTCCTCTCATTTATACCGACGCGTTGCCGAGCGCTCAGTTAAAGAGCATGCTTACGGCGCCACCGCCTCCACCCCCTCCACCGCCTCCGCCCCCTCCAGCCGCTCCGAAGGTCGCGCCCAAGCCGGTGGTTCGTCAGTTTATCGCTAACCAATTACAAGCGCCGCGCGTCATTCCTAAGACAATCAATAAGATTGTTGAAGCTGCGCCGCCCCCCGATATGGGCGCGGGCGTAGTGGGCGGTGTCGGCGAGGGCGGCGCCGTTGGCGGCGTGATTGGTGGTGTTGTCGGTGGTGTAGGCCCTGCGCCGCCCCCGCCTCCTCCACCGGCTAAGAAGGCTCCAGTCGGTCCCCAGGTTATCGGTGGCCGCGTCGCCGAGGCCAATTTGATTCGTAAGGTGCAGCCCGTCTATCCGCCTCTCGCCCGCTCGGCCCGAGTGCAGGGTAGCGTCCGGTTTACAGCGAAGATCAGCAAAGAGGGTAATATCGAGGATCTGACTCTCGTGTCGGGCCACCCGTTGCTGGTCAATGCCGCGAAGGAAGCTGTCTTGCAGTGGAAGTATCGGCCGACTCTATTAAATGGTCAGCCAGTCGAGGTCATTACCGACATTACGGTGAACTTCACCCTAAGTCAGTAGTCGGCGTAATCAAGCGTAACTGAGCCGCGCGCGTAAGCAAGCGGTTTTGAAAAAAAGGTTTTAGTGTCCGTGTCCGATAAGTAGTCCGTTAGTTAGTATTTCGATTCAACTTGATCAGCGCACAGGGCCTTGGTTTCCCGGCGTGCGCAATAGGAGATAAGCATGATATTACAACTTCAAGTCTGGGCTCTCTGGCTTCTGCAGGAACAGGAAGGAATCAGTTTCGATCCTCGTTCCGTTTGGGCCAACATGGGTGTCGCGGCGAAACTCGTGGTATTGGTCCTCTTCATCATGTCCGCCTGGTCCATTGGCGTGATGATTGACCGCCTGATCGCATACAACGCGGCACGCAAACAATCGCGCGCTTTTGCGCCCGCCGTCGCCGGAGCTCTCCGCGAAGGCAAACTCGATGAAGCCATCAAGATTGCCGATCGCTTCAATAAGAGCCACTTGGCAAAGGTCGTTGTCGCCGGCCTGCAGGAATTCAAAGCCCATCAAATGAGCTCGGAAATTCCTGGTGAAGACATCGAAGCTTCGCGCCGTGCTCTCGAGCGGGCCGAAGCCATCGTTCACGCGGAACTGAAGCGCGGCGTCAGCAGCCTCGCCACCATCGGTTCCACCGCCCCGTTCGTCGGTCTGTTCGGAACGGTCGTCGGCATCATGAACGCGTTCAAGTCCATTTCCAGTTCTAAATCAACCGGCATCAGCGCTGTCGCCGGTGGTATTTCAGAAGCCCTCATCACGACCGCCGTCGGATTGTTCGTCGCCATCCCGGCCGTCTGGATGTTCAACTACTTCAGCAACCGCATTGAAGCGTTCGATGTCGAGATGGGTAACTCCAGCTCGGAACTGATCGACTACTTCCTGAAACGGACCCAGGCAACAGTACGAAAATAAGACTCCCTAAGTTTTAAGCTTGATCGAGTTGAATCGGTATCGGCGGGGGAGCGGCTTTGAATCCGCTCCCTGCGGCTCCACTGATCGCCGTTTGGGTTTGAGCCTGGTTTAACAGAAACGAGTCATTAGGAGCTAATCATGGCAAGAAAACTAGCGAAGGCGCCCCCGGTTGTTTCCGACATTAACGTCACCCCGATGGTGGACGTGATGCTCGTGTTGCTCATCATCTTCATGGTCATCACGCCTATGTTGAACAAGGGCCACAACGTGAATCTCGTGAAGACTTACAATCCTGTAAAAATGCAGGACGCCGACAAGGAAGATGCTATTATTGTCGCGATCACGCGGGACGGCGAGGTGTATCTCAGTCCGGGAAACGCACGCATCCAGCCTGACCAGCTTAGCGGCAAGGTCAAGGATCTTCAGCAGAACCGGCAGGATAAAACGGTGTATCTGAAAGCGGATGCTCGCGCCCGTTTCGCGAGCGTGACCGATGTCATCGATAATCTTCGGACAGACGGAGTGGATACGGTCGGTTTATTAACCGAGCAGATCGAAGACAAGAACCACAAGAGCGGTCTCTAGCTCCAAAATCGGTACGGAACCGCGACCGTGAGGGAGCGGTTGCTAGTTCAAGTATCAAGCTGAAAGGGATAAATTTTTATGTCAATGGCAGTAGGCGGCTCCGGTGGAGCCAAGGCTGACATCAACGTCACGCCCCTGATCGATGTGCTACTTGTGCTTCTGATCATCTTCATGGTCATAACGCCCCTCACGCCCAAAGGGCTGGATACGTTGGTGCCTCAACCGCCGCCCCCCAACCAGCCGCCGCCGCCGCCGGATACAGATCCCACGGTAGTCATCGAAGTGGCAAAGGATCACAGCCTGCAAATAAACGGTCAGCCGGTCAAGGAGACGGACCTCAGCGCCAAGCTCGAGGACATTTTCAAGACCCGTGCCACTAAGGTTGTGTTCATCAAGGGTGACCCGGACGTGGACTACCGCTACGTGGCGCAGGCAATTGATGATGCGAAAGGCGCCGGACTCGACAAGGTGGGTATCATGACCCCCAAGGTCGAGGCGGGCCAATAGCAGACGGACGGAGAGCATCCAAATGAATGTAAGGTCAAAGTGGTTGATTGCGGCTTCCTGTGCAGCCGTGATGTTGTTCAGCACCGGCTGCGCCAAGCTTAGGTCGCGCGACGAGTTAAACAAAGGCGTCCAGGCGTACAAGGGCAATCACTACGCCGAAGCCGTGAATCATTTTAAACAGGCCGTGGAACTCGATCCGACCAGCCAGAACGCCCGCACCTACCTGGCCGTGTCCTACATGATCCAGTGGGTTCCTGGCGCGGAAACGGCGGATAACAAGAAGAACTACGACATGGCCCAAAAGACCTTTAACGAGATTCTTCAGAAAGATCCGGCCAACTCCAACGTGCTCGCTTACATGGCATCCATGGCGTTCCAGACCGCTTCTTCCGGAACCGACGAGCAGAAAAAAGCTGCTCTTGAAGAAACCAAGAAGTGGAATCTGCGCCGCATTGAGGTCAATCCGAAGGAGTCCGAAGCCTACTATTACCTCGGCGTGATCGATTGGACCAACGCATTTCCCGCGCTCCGCTCTGCGCGTGCCGAGGGAAAGATGAAGCCCGACGATCCGGGTCCCATCAAGGATGCCAAGGTCAGGGAAGAGTTGAAAGGTAAATACCTTTCGGACATAAACCAAGGCTTGGACAACTTACAGAAGTGCCTGACTTACGACAAAGAAAATGAAGATGCTATGTCTTACATGAATCTTCTTTATCGTGAAAAGGCCGATTTGGAAGACTCTGTCGATGCCGCCAAAGCCGATGTAGCGCAGGCCGAGGACTGGTCGAATAAATCCCTTGACATGCGCAAGATGAAAGCAAACCGCCCCGCCAAAAAGCAGGAAAGTTAACGGTAAGTTAGAAAGCGGCAAGCGCCCCGTAATGCGTAAGCCGCTTTTTCGGAACGAACCCAGCGTCACGTATAAGCCGACGAACTTCTTCTTCGGCTTCCGTGACCTGCCCGAAGTCATTCGCCCCAAAGCGTAGCGCGAGTTGCGCTACTTTAAGCCCCACCGTTCTCCAATCGACCTCGACGTTTTCCGCATCCAGGTACAACCGGCAAAGCGCTACCACTTTCAAATAGTCAACCGCCATCAGCCCCGGACCTGCCTTTGGATTAACTGCGACCGCCCCACGCACTCTATCAAGCTCCGCCAACCAGTCCGCACCAGGAAGGAAAGTCAATTCGAGAGTAGCGGCGCACTCATCCACACAATAAGTGACAAATCCATCGGGATGCCGCTTGGCCCGGACAGCGTCCGCCTCCATGCCGATGGCGGTAAGGTCATCGCTTCCCAACAGTTCGAGCGCCCGCTCACGAGTCACGCCGCCGCTCCCACCAGGCCCGCCATGCTGAAAAAGGCCTCCATACCCTGTTGCTCTCTCGGTCCTATCTCGAAATGAATGTGGTCACGCAAATAGCGCCCCGCCAAATCCTTTGTAATCCGGCGGTTAGCGTATTCCTGGTCAACGATGTCGTCGAGCCGCAGCTTGCCAAATTCATATGACCCTAACGTAATGTCTCGAAGCGCCGCGACTGGGACGCCCGGCTTTCCCGCCCAAGCCGCGAACACCATCGGCAGCCGTGTCAACGCAACCCATTCCGCCGCCAAGTCCAGCCAGTCGTATTTCTCATCATTGGGTTCGATTCGCAAAGCGGGGTCTCCGATGATCAGCGCCGCATCCGCACCGGACAACATGGTTTCCAGATTGGGTTCGTTTCGCAAAACGTGGGGTTCGGCTCCAAACCGCTCCCGCAAGATGACCCGGGCCAGTTCAACCGAAGTCCGCGAGCTGGAATCGGCAGCCAGAGTTTTCACCGCGCTCCAGGGAACCTTTGAAAAAAGAAGGATGCTGCGAACCGGACCCGTCGCCGCAATCCCGACACCCGGAACGATCTCCAAGCCTTGCCGGGCGATCTCGGCCACCGGAACGAGCCCAATGTCGGTCTCACCACTCTCGATTTCTGCGGCGCAAAGCGAAGGAATGGAGAAACTCAGATCAACCTGCTCTCGTTGATCGCCGTGCAGCATTCCCCAAACTAGCGGTACAGTATTGAGGTAGCTGACGGCGCCCACCCGGAATTTTCTGTCTGTGTGGCTCAAGTACCAGTTTCGCAAACGGCATTTCGTTTCGTAAAAACGGCTAAACGCCCCGCTTGTCTCCCCACAGGTCGATGTGCAGCCGGGGACTGAACCGGAACCCCGTCGTCTTGCAGATCTCCGCCAGCCACAATCCCCGCTCACTCACCACGTCGCGGTTGGCGCCTTCCGGCATAAGTACGATCTGCGCCCGATTTGCCCCGAGCGCCTCCGCCATGCTCTCAATCTCCGGCAGATCCTCCGGCGCGGCAACCACGAACTTGAGCTGGTACGGGTACTCACGCATTAGACGCTTCAAAACGTCGGGTTGATAGCGAAGCCGGTCATGCTGTGCCGCCCAACGGCCCCCTTCCCGTTCGTGAGGGGTGGAATTGGACAGCTTCGGACTAATGCTCATCAGGTCGCAAGCCACGGGCGCGTAAACAGTTCCAGCTGTCTCAATCGTGATGTGCAAACCCGCACTTTGCAGATGTTCCGTAAGTCGCACCACATCCGGAGCAATCATCGGCTCGCCGCCCGTCACAACCACGTTCGAAGCGCCAAAGCTGCGCACTATCTCCACGATCTCGGTCACCGGCATTTCCGCGCCCTCGGGATTCCAGGACGTATAGGGCGTATCGCACCAGGTACAACGCAGATTGCAGCCCGAAGTCCTCACGAAGACGGAAGGAACGCCGACGAGCGCACCCTCGCCCTGGATCGAAAAGAAAATCTCCGAGATCTTCACGACACCAGCGCCGGGTCCGGGAATCCGGCCTCTTCGAATCCTTTTTGGCGCAGCAGGCAGGAATCGCAATGCCCGCAAGGGCGGCCGCATTCGTCCGGGTCGTAGCAACTGTGCGTCAGGCTGAGATCCACGCCGAGATCGGATGCGGTCCGCACGATATCGCCTTTGCTCATTGTGATCAGGGGAGTCTCGACCCTCAGCTTTGTCTTCCCCTCGGCACCCGCCTTTGTCGCAAGATTCGCCATCGCTTCGAACGCCCGAATGAACTCCGGCCGGCAGTCCGGATATCCCGAGTAGTCGATCGCGTTCACGCCGATGAAGATGCTCGATGCGCCCACAACCTCCGCATAGGCAAGCGCGAACGAGAGAAAGATCGTATTGCGCGCCGGGACGTACGTCACCGGAATGCCCGTTCCCATCGAGTCTTTGTCCCGGTGCTTCGGAACAGCGATATCCGCCGTCAGCGCCGAGCCTCCGAAAAGCCGCAAATCAATCGTAGCTGTACGGTGTTCCGTAGCCCCCAGACTGTCCGCGACCCGCCTCGCGGCTTTCAACTCGACCGCATGGCGCTGGCCGTAGTCGAACGAGAGGCAGTAGCATTCAAATCCCTGCTTGCCGGCAATTGCCAGGCAAGTGGCCGAGTCCAGTCCGCCGCTCAACAGACAGATTGCCCTATTCATGACGCGTCCCTTCCACGACCGCGTCGAGTTTCCCGCGGTGAAGCCTGATCCGCACGTGCTCTCCCACGCCGACATCTCCCGCCGATAGCAACACCTTCCGCTCGGCATCCTCGACAATCGCATAGCCGCGCGACAACACCGTTAACGGACTCAACTGCGTCATGTGAAGGTGCAGCGATTCATAGCGCCGCCGGGCTTCCCACAGCCTTGTCTGCATCTGTTTTACGATGCGCTGCCGAAGCAATTCTTCCTGACGCCTGTCGTGCGCAAATCGCAATCGCAGATCCGTAGCTTGCAGCCGTTGCCGCAGATCGGCCAAACGCCTCCTCTGTGTATCTATCGTCCGTCGCTGAACGCTGCGAAGCCGATACTCGAGATCGTCGACCGTCTGCGCACGCTTGGCGATCGTGCGATGAATTAACGTTGCTGCGCGCTCTGTTCCTTTCTGATGAAGATCGCGCCCGCAGCTAAGAAGCCGGTACCGCAGCGCCTGAGTCGCTTTTGCGCGATTTCCGGCAATTCGTTCCAGCAGGCTTTCACGTGTGCAAATCAAAATCTCCGCGGCCGCCGACGGCGTCGGGGCGC
>JALYVD010000020.1 GCA_030853405.1 Acidobacteriota bacterium
AATCCAGAAAAGCATCGGCTCGATGAAGTCTTGGTCATTCTCGGTAACATCCTGGAAGTCGAATGACTGAATGCGCGCCAGCCGCAGCGAGTCGTGAATGTTGTCGAACACCTTCCCGTACGCGCCGCCTTCCGTCCACTTGGTTAGGTAGCGCTGCAGGTGCGGGGCGAGAGCCATGTTCTTTAGCCGTCGCACGGTCGGAGCAAGCAAGTACATCCGGCGAATGCTCTTGTCGATCGCATCTTCGTCTTCGGGTGATAGAGTCGCGCCGCCTTTTACCAACAGCAGCCGGATGAACTGGAACAAGAAGCTGAGATTCGGTTCAGTGGGCTCCAGGGAAAACGGATTGATCCGGGGTCCGCTGATGCCAACGCGCTCCACAACTCCACCGAATAGGCGAATCGTGCTCTCATAAGAACCTCCTACATCAATCACGAACGTGAAGCCGCCGTACTTCTGCTCGTGCAGAATGATGTTGTTGCCGTTGACCGATTTGCCGCTACGGGGAGCGCCAACAACCAGCGTTGTGCGCATTCCTTCCGTATAGGGGTCGAGGAAGTAAGGCGTTTTTGTGCGGGTCTCGTACACGGTCAGATATTCGTGGTCCAGATCATCTGAGCGAGTGCTTCCGATGGAGGGAGCGAAAATCATGGCCATGCGCGCGTTATGGTCGTCTCGCAACCAGCTCAAACGCACATTAAAGTTGGAGGCGGCGTCTCCGCTTGAGTTGCCAGGCAACATCGCGTAGTAAGCCGATAGGCTGCCTTGCGTTTCTTCAGTAGCGGGCGCTTGTATGTCAACAAGCGCCTTACTGACAAGGGGCATCGCCTCAAGTACTTCTTGCTGATCGCCCGAGTGAACTAAGCCGAAGAAGGAATACTCCCCGAAGTCATGGCCTTCGTTATCGATGGAGTTCAGAACGTCAGCGAGCTTGTCAGAACCTTTGTCGGCCGCCTTGGCCCGAACGGATTTCTCCAGGTTTTGCGGGCTCCTCATGTTGGCAGCAACTGCGAGCAATCGATGTCGGAAGATGCCGGCGAACCCTTCGAGCTGCCCTACTCGTTTCTGGACCTCGTTGCGTGAGCGCGGAATCCATTGAGAACAGAGAATCATGTTCGCGTCGATACTCTGCAGAGCTGCAAAGACATTAGGCCGTGATCCGCCGGGGCTATCCAGCAGGCTAAAGAACTGCGCGTACTGTTTGCCGATGCGTAGGTGTTCGTCGGTCCATTGGACGGAAGAACGAACGAGTTGCGTATCCACGCGCTCCCGAGACACAAGTTTTGTCGCAAGAGACCAGGGTTCAAGGTTGAGAAGGTAGGCCCAGAAGGAGACTACGTCTTTCTCGCGTATCAGCCGCAAGCCGAGGAGATCTTCCAATTGGACGGTCAGCGTCTCTGCCGTTCGCTCAACTTGCGCGATATAACGGCCCGTTTGCCGCTGGAACTGTTGAGGTGCAAGTGACTTTGAGCCGAATGAATTCTTCGTCGGGGGCTCGACAGTAACAACCCAAAATAGTTCGATGCGGCGAAAGTTGGCTGTTTGTTTGAGATGGGCGAGGCGATCGGCTACAGCAGTCTCGACGCGCGGGTTCGAGTAGTGCTCCTGGCGCGGTATATCGAAGCCTTTTCGAATTCGCATGTATTGATACAACCGGCCATTCTCGGGCAAGCTCTTCAAAGCGCCGTGAACCCGGCGGATAGCATCCTCGACAACTTCATCCGTGAGCCCTTCATCATCAATGCCGTTCAGTGCGAACATGCAGCCATATCCGCCGTTCTTGAGAGCGAACACGCTATCGGTCACAAACCGCCGAAGGGGTACGATGCTGCACGTAGGTTTGGCTTGTTGGAACCACTTGGGATTTGGCATGAAATGCTGTCCTTACTGTTTGCCTGGATCGTAGAAAGACCCTTGCCTGAAGCTGAGTAGCCATAACCGAAACATCTTCGGGTCTTTGCGGGCCAGCAAATTGCCTGCGACCAGCAGAGACGGAAGCAACAAGCACGCGAGGATCTTGGAAGCGAAAAGGAAGACTGCTACGGATACAAACAGGCAAGCGCCCAGTAGTCGATAGTCGACACCGAACTTCGTAGTTGGCTTATTCAAAGCCGAGTTGATCTCGATCAGCTTTCCTCTTCGCTTCTGCATGGCCGTGTCCGTTCTAGACCGCTTGCCCAGTAAGGGAAGAGATCCACGTGGGTCCAAGGCCAATCACGAGCCCGCCGAAGAGCACACCGGCGATGCCGGTAATACCTCGCATAACGTTTCCACCGGCAAAACTAAAGACGCTGAAGACGAGCGAGATTAGAACGATGATGGCCCCGATGAGCAGACACGCTGTTTCAACGGTCTGCATCACGCTGGTAACGCCGCTCATGTCTATGCTGGGTGCCGCATGTGCCAGACTCGAAGCGGCTAACACTAGCGTGAACGGCGCAAGTGTCTTGGCAACCCGTGCGCCGAGGGTCATGATTGTTTCTCCTTTCCGCGCACTGGTTGTGCGCCTGCTATTGGTTGTAGGTTCGGCCGCCGCTTGTGCGTCCGTGGGTAGAGAACTGAGTCGTCCAGAAAGCAATGTGTGGGTCCTCCCTTTGCTCAATCAATGCTGAAGGGTTGATTGACAGTTCGAGATTACGTTCTTTAGCTTGCTAATGCAATACTAAGCATGCAAAGCTAACGCATGGAATTCGGAACGCTTTACAAACCAGGGCGAGAGACTATCTCGCCCTGGTCGCGTTTCTAAGCTGCCGGATGGTCGCTCTTCCGGTGCTGCTCTCGGTCACCGGTTGCGATGCGGAGTGGCTGCGGTAACCAGGTCGTGCTACGAACTACTTCCGTGGCGATGCTCGCCAGTTGGGCCTTCTTGAGCGAAGCGGCGGCGCTATCCGGCGTGTGTCCCGCTTCCTTCATTGCCTCGATGATTTGCGGCTTCGTAATCCGCCCGAAAAAGTTCTCCTCGGTGGGCCTGAACCATTGCGTCATGTCCATCCCGAGAGTTTGAGCAAGCCTGTTGGCGTGCTCTAGCCGCAAGTTCCGGGCCGAGTCGCCCTTTGTCTGGACTGCATTCACGCTGATGCCCACGCAATAGGCGAGTAGCCGTAGCAGTATGTCCTGATCCTGGCTGAGGCACCATTTCCAGAGATCGCATTCTTGAGGGAACTGCCCCACCCATGCCGAGCGTTCCTGTGACAATGCGTCATATGCTTTCGCACCGTCAATGGAACCGAGATCCAGCTGTGCGGTCGAAATCTGAACACAACTTTCGAATTTATGGGCGTGCAACTCAAAAGAGAACTGACTGACGACCAAGGCGTGTACGGTTGCTGCCAACGCAATAGCGGGCTGACGTAACAGTTCCACCGCAATCGCGGCCGTTTTGTGCTTACTCAACTGTTCCAGTAATGCTGCCGAGTAGCCGTGTTGCTCGTCCTCTTCAGTCATATCCATCTGGTCGCCGTTGCTTTCAGTGTTACCAGCGACTCCGCTTGGCGTGTTCGCGAGTGCGACCTCATCCTCTCTGCGTAGCAACCCGTACGTGTAATGCGGTTCGCCGTTCCAACCCAGTGCAACAATTGCACCGGAAATGCCTCTCGTCTCGGCCGAGTAGATCTGCTTCTGTTTTGCCTCGATGTCGCGGACTTGACGCTCCAGAGTTTCAACATGTTCATGTCTCGGGTCATCTTTGCCTTCTTCTTCGGTTTGGGCGATTTGCTCCTCAAGCTCCGCGAGTTCCCGCCTTAAGGCGTCCAGCTTCGCTTGGCGCTTCGGCGAGAGAGGTTCCAATTCAGCTGGGAGGCGTCTCATGCGTGCCGCGAACTGATGATTCTGGTCGGGCCGCACTTCGACCCATTTCCATCCTTCTCTTTGCAACTCAGTAGCGAGTGCCGCAAGCGTCTCCGAGACAATCTGATTCAACAGAATGGGATCTTGGATGTAACCACCGTCTTCACCGTCCGCAAATAGATCGCAGCGAATGCGGCCTCCCCGAGCTTCATAACGGTCCAATGTCACAAATCGAACCCGCTTGTCCGAAGCTGGAATGTCGTCCTGCGAGAGCATGCCTCTGATCGTTGACGCCTCTCGGTTCCAGGGTTGAAGCTGATTCCAGAGTTGCTCCTGCAAATGCTGGTCATCTGTTAAGGTGAACGCCTGGAGCATTTCGAGGTTCAGCGCACCCTCCCGGTACTGCTGAATAAGAGTCGGGCTGACGCGAGCGAGGGCGAGACGCCGCAAAACAACGGCCTCGCTCACACCGAAACGCGCGGCAATATCGGCAGCACACTTACCAGATTTCAATAATTTCTGAAAGGCCTCGCATTCATCGGCTGGGTGCATCGGTTCACGGACTACATTCTCGGCAAGGCTTACTTCAATCAAATCCGTATCCGCATTCACAACACGGCACGGAATCAGCGTCGTGCTCTTGACGATGCCGTCTACCACTAAACGCGACAGCGCTAATAGACGGCGGCGGCCTGCAACAACGGCAAATCTCCCGCGTGCTCCGCGACGCACTACCAAGCTCTGGAGCAATCCATGGCTGGCGATTGAGGCTGCGAGTTCCTCAATTCCCTGCTCGCTGGCAGTGATCCTCACGTTTCCTTGCCACTCGGCCAACTTCTTAAAAGGGATTTCAATCGTTTCGATCTGTTCTGTAAAAGTGTTCATGATGTGTTTTATTCCTTTTTTTGCTTTCGGTTATCGGATGAAAGGGTTGGGCCACGCTTTCTGAAACTGTGGCCCTGATTGATTGCTAGTCTTCGTGTGGCAGCATCACTGTGATGACGGGATCAGGCGTATCGCCGGGCGTGCATAAGGCGTAAACACTGACGGCCGGAATGTGAGGAAGCTTTACGGCGAAGTCAATTCGGTCTGTTTGCGACGCTTGGGCGATCTGCTGCCGCATGGTGATCAGCAAGAGATCGACACACAGTTGTTTGAGCGGCTCCGTAGCCGCGTGTTCTGTAAGAGCGGCATAAAGGCCGTCTGTAACCGCGACCGGGAAACGAATCGCAAAGCGTTTCGCGCGATCTGACACATCGACCAGAACGCCGTCGGCAATTGCCTGGGCGCGAGTGTAAATGGAGACCGGATCTCCCAAGAAGTCTGTCAGGCTTTCGATACTGTCCATGGCGGTAGGTCCTCGATTTCCCTAGATCAGTCCAACAGCACGGAGAATTGACTCACAGCCATGTGGGCAGATGCCATCGGGTTCCACCTCGCATCCCTCATCACAGAGTGCAGGGGCGTTCTCATCGCCAAACATTACGGCATGAGAGATTTCTTCGATATTGCGTCCGTCCTGCTTCAGGAACTCGCGCACAGTCAAGCGATTCGAGGGTTTGTCCTCAATGTCTTTCTCCTCCAGCGGGTAAAACAAATCGGCGGCCATAACTTCCTTCCTTTCGGTTCTGAAAATGGTTGTTGAGGTGTTGCTTACAACACCTCCGAGGCGTCGCTGGCGAGACTGGGGCGG
>JALYVD010000036.1 GCA_030853405.1 Acidobacteriota bacterium
TCGCTTTCAAGACGGTAGGTCTGCACTACATCGCTGTTTTCGGAAACGACGTTGAGGCGACGGCACTTGCCCCAGAATAGGATCAAAAAATCTTGAAACTACCGCTGTCGTGACGAACTTGGGTTAGGGCTATCAATGCACAGAGGGCGGCGAGGCGCACAGGCCGGCCCGCCGAAATGAGGAATGAAAGCCCGAATATTACACCTGTTACGCCAGCGGCTGCACAGACTTGCGATGGGTCCCACCGAATGAAATGTGCCGACAGAATCCCCATCGCCAGGACGACAGCGGGCAACAAGAGAGGCTCACGACGCACCGCTAATCTAGTGTCCTAGCCCTGAATATTCCTCTCGGGTTACTTTTGCCCGACATTTTGATTGACAGCCAGCCCATTGGTCGTCGATACTGAAGAAAATTTAATTCGTTTTTTTTGGCGTGAGTGAGCTAGACGCTGGGCGGCGGTCTAGTAGCTTTCTGCCGCTGTTTCGCAAGATCGCGCAATCGCTTTATAGGTTTCTCCTCCAACACAAACTAATGGCTGATCGGGAGCGCTCGATCAGCCACCTTTTTGGGCTTGGCAGAGGGCTGCGGTACACTAGATTTCGGAGTTGAGCGATACGACTCTGGTAACCGATGGTTGACACGTCAGGGTGTTGACCCTTAAACTAGAAAAGTTTGGCGAGTTGATTCTTCGGCCTCCGGTCAACCATGTTCTGAGTAGAACGCCATTATAAAGATGGCGGGAGCTCTGTAATGAGCATGAGTCCGGAAGTCGGGCCCCGCTGTTGGACCAATAAGCTGTCCGGTAAGTCCGGAGAGTGACGTTGAATCCGGCATGGGCTATAACCCGAAGTAGTTACCCTCGCGGTTGGGGCTGGCGAAGACGCTATATCAGCCTCCTGGCAGTAAATCAAAGCAGCCGGCACGGTAAGTGTCTGAGCCTGCGTCGGAATCCCGGAAGGGGAAATTCCAAAGTTTTTCCAATAAAGCCGGAGTGCGCGGTCTTTTGCCGCGTGTGACGGGTTCTGAGTGGTGATCGTGAGCGCATTTCGTGGAGTCCCTCACGGGTCCTGCGTGTGCGCGATTTAGGAGATGTGAGCGCGCCATTTATCGCGCGCGGCTACAAAATCTATGCCGACGTTTAACCAACTTGTGCGCAAGGGCCGCAAGCCGACCCGCTACAAGACCGCAAGTCCGGCTCTGCAGGCTTGTCCGCAGCGCCGTGGAGTCTGCACCCGTGTTTATACGACTACTCCGAAAAAGCCGAATTCGGCGCTTCGAAAGGTAGCCCGTGTACGGCTCACCAACGGCATTGAGGTAACCACGTACATTCCTGGCGTTGGTCACAATCTGCAGGAGCACTCGATTGTGCTGATCCGTGGTGGCCGTGTGAAGGATTTGCCGGGTGTACGTTACCACGTCGTTCGCGGAACGCTGGATACCGCTGGTGTCGCGAACCGCAAACAGGGTCGGTCGAAGTACGGTGCGAAGCGTCCGAAGGGCGGAGCTGCCGCAGCGCCAACCAAGGGAAGCAAGGGCAAGAAGTAGGGTGAGGAACTAGGATGCCGCGACGTAGAAGACCAGAGCCGAGAGACGTTACTCCGGATCCGCTGTTTAACTCCACGCTCGTCGAGAAATTTGTGAACTCGATGATGTGGGACGGCAAGAAGACGACCGCGCAGAAGATTTTTTACGGCGCGATGGATACGCTTCGAGACCGTTCGGGCGACGACCCGCTGAAGCTTTTCAAGAAAGCCATCGAAAACGTCAAGCCGCTGCTTGAAGTTAAGACTCGCCGGGTTGGCGGCGCCAATTATCAGGTGCCAATCGAAGTCCCGCAGAATCGCCGGGTTAGCTTGGCGCTGCGCTGGATTATCTCGAACGCCCGTGCGCGTCCCGATAAGAGCATGGCCGACAAGTTGGCCAACGAGTTGAACGACGCCTCCAATATGCGTGGTGGCGCAGTGAAGAAAAAAGACGATGTGCATCGCATGGCTGAGGCAAACAAAGCTTTCGCGCACTATCGCTGGTAGTTTGTTTTAGAAGTATTGGACTAATTTATGGCCCGCAGTTTCCCGTTAGAAAAAATGCGCAATATCGGCATCATGGCGCACATTGATGCCGGTAAAACCACCACGACCGAACGCATCCTCTATTACACGGGGCGTACGCACAAGATTGGTGAAGTCCACGAGGGCACGGCCACCATGGACTGGATGGCGCAGGAGCAGGAGCGTGGTATTACCATCACGTCCGCCGCGACCACTTGTCAGTGGAACGACATTACTATCAATATCATCGACACTCCAGGCCATGTGGATTTCACGGCTGAAGTGGAGCGCAGTTTGCGCGTTCTCGATGGGGCTTGCGCGGTATTCGACGCAGTGGCTGGCGTGCAGCCGCAATCTGAAACCGTTTGGCGTCAGGCCGACAAGTACGGCGTCCCGCGCATTTGTTTTATCAACAAGATGGACCGTGTCGGAGCGGATTTTTACTATTCCGTTCAAACCATTGTTGACCGCTTGAGTGCCCGTCCAGTGCCGATTCAACTGCCGGTGGGTGCGGAAGACCAGTTTAAAGGTGTAGTTGACCTGGTCACGATGAAAGCTCGTATTTGGCGCGATGAGACGCTGGGCGCAAAGTACGACGACGTTGAAATTCCCGCCGATCTGGTTGAGAAGGCCAAACAGTATCGCGACCAGTTGATCGAAGCCGTTTCTGAAAGTGACGACGTGCTCTTCGAAAAGTACGTCGAAGGGAAAGCCATCACCGAGAAGGAATTGGCTGCCGGTATTCGTAAGGCGACTCTCCTTCGCAAGATCTTCCCGGTCATCTGCGGCTCTTCCTTTAAGAACAAAGGCGTGCAGAATCTGCTTGACGCCGTCTGTGACTATCTGCCGTCACCGCTCGATATTCCTCCCATCAAAGGTCATTCTTTGGACCATCCGGACGAGGTTATAGAGCGTTCCCCGAGCGACGCCGAGCCGTTCTCCGCTCTGGTCTTTAAGATCATGACGGACCCCTTCGTGGGACAGCTTTGTTTTATTCGTGTGTACTCGGGCAAGCTGAACGCGGGGGAGTCAATCTACAACGTCAGCAAGGGCAGGCGTGAGCGTGTCGGCCGTCTGGTCAAAATGCACGCCAACAAGCGTGAAGAAATCACGGAAGTTTTGGCGGGCGACATCTGCGCCGCGGTTGGTCTGAAACAAGTAGTTACCGGCGACACGATCTGTGACGAAAATAAGCCGGTTCTTCTCGAATCCATCATCTTTCCGGCTCCGGTTATCCAACTTGCCATCGAGCCGAAAACCAAGGCGGATCAGGAGAAGTTGGGCGTTGCCATTCACAAGCTGGCGACAGAAGATCCGACTCTGCATGTTTCGACCGATCCTGAGACTGGCCAGACCATTCTCGCCGGAATGGGCGAGTTACATCTTGAGATCATCGTGGACCGCATGCAGCGCGAATTCAATGTGGGCGCGAACGTCGGCAAACCACAGGTGGCCTATCGGGAGACCATTCGCAGGACTGCCGAGTACGATTACACGCATAAGAAGCAGACCGGCGGCAGCGGTCAGTATGCGCGCGTGAAGCTTCGGGTCGAACCGAATCCTGAGAAGGATTTTGAATTTGAGAACGACGTCAAAGGCGGCAACATTCCGAAGGAATTCATTCCAGCTATCGAAAAGGGTGTTGTCGAATCGCTCGAAGGCGGGATTCTGGCTGGTTACCCGCTGAATAACATCAAGGTGACGGTATTCGACGGCGACTATCACGATGTCGATTCGTCGGAAATGGCGTTCAAAATCTGTTCTTCGATTTGCTTCAAGGAAGCTGCGGCGAAGGCAAAGCCCGTCCTGCTTGAGCCCGTGATGCGCGTGGAGGTCACCGTTCCCGAGGAGTATATGGGTTCGGTAAACGGCGATTTGATTTCACGGCGCGGACGGCTGGAAGGCACGGAAGTCGCCGGTGGCACGCACATTGTGAAGTCGATGGTTCCGCTCTCCGAGATGTTCGGATATGCGACCGAAATCCGTTCGCGAACGCAGGGCCGCGGCAG
>JALYVD010000099.1 GCA_030853405.1 Acidobacteriota bacterium
ACGGTAAGAAAATTTGCGGAAGTACCGCTTGCAACCACTCGGCTTGCCGTTCCCATGCCAGTGAGGTTCAATTCGGAACCGGGGCTTACTGCAGCGATATCCATGGCTCGGCTCTGCTGTTGAAAGAGTGGGAGGGCTGCGTGCGGATAAATTCCCGTGATCCGAACCAGCCGGTCTGGCTCGGAGTAAGGCAGAGGACGAACCAGCAACGTGTTCACTATGCTGAACATCGCTGCATTGCCGCCTATCCCTAAGGCGAGAGAAAGCGCTGCGACGCCCGTGAACACTGGGGTTCGTCCAAACATCCGCCCGGTATAGCGTAAGTCCTGTAACAGCCGCTCCAATGTCATAAAAATCTACATATTCCGACACTCTTCCTTTGCATACGTGATATTGCCCATCTGCTTACGGCGGAGGTCAGCCGCGCATTGATCCGCCAATCCAGCGCGGCCATGCTCTTGCCGTTTCAGCAGCGCGTGAATTCGAGTTCTTCGGCCAAGGTTCGATCGAAACGAGAGCGACGGCAACGAAAAACCAGCCGATGCCAACTCCGCGTCAATATCGTTTGCAAAGACGCCCTCATGCCATGTCCAGGACCTTTTGAATAGCCCCAACTACTAACGCAAACTCTTCGCGCTCAGAAACGAGTTGTTTACGTCGGGCTGCGGTTAGGTGTAAAACCGGGCGCGCCGGTTGTTTTCCGAGGTCCCCCACTCGGCCCTCACCCACCCGTTCAGAAGCAACCGCTGCAGCGCCGGGTAAAGCGAACTCTCGCCAACCTGCAAAACCTCATCGGAGACCTGTCTGAGGCGGGAAGCAATGCCGTAACCGTGCATCAATCCCGCCGTCAAAGCTCTTAAGATCAGCAGATCAAGTGTTCCCGGAAGGATCTCGGGTGTTTTGGAATTCGTTCCCATCGCCTCTCGATGGGAAGTTCGCGCCTCTTACTTTCGAAGTCAAGCGCGCCGGATTTTTTCGGAACTAGACCTGGTTTGATTCGTATTCCGGTACTGGAAGCTGATGTTCTCAATCCGTCCGAAACAATTGATCCGTAGCCTCAGCGCCGCCCCGGTTTCACTGCCCTCGCCGTCATCACCATCGCCGCCGGAACCGGCGTAAACTCCACCATCTTCGGCATCGTCGATGGCGTGCTCCTGAAACCATTGCCCTATCCGCAAGCGGAAAGGTTGATCTCGCTGGCTCACAAAGCGCCCGGGCTTAACATTACGGATCTGCCAGCCTCGCCGTCCACGTGCTTCACCTATCGTGACCAGATCCATCCCTTTGAAGACATCGGACTCTGGACAGAAGACTTGATCGGCATTACCGGTGTCGCCGAGCCGGAGCAAGTGCCCGCACTGGACGTCACGGATGGAACTCTTCCGCTTCTCGGTGTTCATCCAACACGTGGCCGCCTCTTCACGCGTAAAGACGATTCTCCTGGCGCGCCCAAGATGGCGCTTCTCTCCTACGGTTATTGGCGGCACAGGTTCGGGGGCGATCCGACGGTTGTGGGCCGCCGCCTGAGAATTGCCGGCGTTTTATTGGGAATGCTGATCTCCGCAGTGGCGATGCGGCTCATGTCCTCGGTGCTTTTCGGAGTTAAGCCGGTCGATGCACTAACCTACGCCGTCGCCTGCCTCAGCTTGCCAACCGCCGCTTTCATCGCCAGCTACGTGCCTTCCCGCCGGGCGCTCCGTGTCGATCCCGCGGAAGCGCTGCGCGCTGAGTAACGGCCTGGGCTACCATCCAAGGTAGGAATGAAACCGCAACTCGCACGCGTCACGTTCCTGCCGCTCCTCACCATCTCCGTTGTTCTTGCCGCGGATTCAGAACTACCTGAGGGCAGCGGTAAGGATCTCGTCGAAAACACGTGCATCGATTGCCACTCGCTCGCAAGGATCGAGGCGCAGCGTTTGAACGAGGAAGGATGGAACGGCGTCATCCGCGAAATGATCGAAAATGGCGCTGCCATCAACCCGAACGATATGAAGGCGCTCGTCGGCTATTTAGCCAGGAACTTCGGTCCCGACAAGAAGGTAAACATAAACAAGGCCCCTGCAAATGAGATTGCCGCCTCCCTGAATCTGGCCGCCTCGGAAGGAGATGTAATCGTCCAGTACCGAACCCAACATGGCAAGTTCAAAGATCTGTGTGAACTGGAGAAAGTAAGCGGCCTCGCGGACAAAATCGAGAAGAAAAAAGCACTGATCGAGTTCTAGGCCAGAAGATCGGTCACGATCTGGCCCTGATTTCCAACACCCGATAAGCGCGCATCAAGGCCCTGATACTTCACCGTCATTCGTCTGTGGTCGATTCCGAGGCTGCGGAGTATCGTCGCATGCAGATCGTGTATGCTGACCGGATTTTCCACTGCCGCATAACCAAGTTCATCGCTTGCGCCATAGGTAATGCCGCGCTTGAAACCGCCGCCTGCTAACACGTACGAAAACGTCTTGATATGGTGGTCGCGCCCGGTGCCCGATTGCGACATAGGCGTCCGCCCGAACTCACCGCCGAAGATGATCAGCGTGTCGTCCAGCATGCCGCGCTCCTTCAGGTCTTTTATCAGCGCGCCCGTGGGCTTGTCTACTTCTTGCGCTTTGTACTCAATCCCGTTCTTCACCTGCTCGTGGTGATCCCAGTCGCGATGGTAGAGCTGTATGAAGCGGACGCCGCGCTCCGCCAACCTACGCGCCAGCAGGCAGTTCGAAGCGTAAGACCCATCCCCCGGTTTGGCTCCGTACGCTTCAAGAACGTGAGCGGGCTCCTTGCTCATGTCCACCAGGTCAGGGACACTCCTTTGCATGCGGAAAGCCATCTCGTACTGGGAAATGCGCGTCAGTATCTCAGGATCTTGAACCGTCTTATACCGTTTCCGGTCAAGCTCCGCGACCGTTTCGATAGAAGCATGCTGCAGCGGCCTATCCATACCTGGCGGATTGTCAATGTACAGCACGGGATCGCCGAACGAGTTCAGCTTTATACCCTGGAACTTACTAGGCAAAAAACCCGAAGACCACTGCCGCGCTGAAACGGGTTGCATCTGGCCGCCCCTGCCCTCTGAGAGCATCACAATGAAACCGGGAAGATCCTGGCTTTCGGATCCCAAGCCATAGAACAGCCACGAACCCATGCTCGGGCGGCCCGCGATGATCGAACCTGTGTTCATGAACATGTGCGCCGTATCGTGGTTGATCTGCTCAGACCACACCGATCGAACAATGCAGAGTTCGTCGGCGACGCTGCCGATTTCCGGAAATAACTCGCAGATCTCCAGTCCGCCCTTGCCGAATCGTTTGAAGCCGAACCGCGGTCCGAAACACTTCAACTGCTTCCCCTGCAACTGGGCCAACTGCTGGCCTTTGGTAAAGGATTCCGGCATTGCCTGGCCGTCCAGTTTGGCCAGTGCTGGCTTGAAATCGAAGGTCTCCAAATGCGAGGGTCCGCCCGCCTGGTACAGATAAATCACTCGCTTTGCCTTCGGCGCGAAGGGCAGCGGATTGACGGCTCCCAGAGAGTTTCCGCCAACCGTGGCGGCTGCGTTGCCTTCAGCCCTCAAGAGGCCCGGACCTAGCAGAGAGTTCAACGCCACCAGCCCCAAGCCGGTAACGCCTTGTCCCAAGAAAGCCCGCCGTTTCATTGCATCTATGTCGAAGCGTTCCATATCTATCGCTCTTTCAGACTTAATCTCGCGTGATCACTTCGTGGAGGTTCATAATCACCCGTGCCACGTTTGTCATCGCAGCCAATTGCGCCGACCGCACATTCGCTGGGAGGACGGAATCGCCGACTCTTAGGTACTCCGCGGTACCGCTCGGATCGGCTTTGAAATGGGCGATGCTCTTTGTGTGCAAATCGATCAATAATTGCACTTCGTCGTCCTCCGGACGGCGTCCGGTGGCTTGCTGGAATGCCCATTGAATTTGGCTCTGTAAGCTGTTGCCGCCGTGCTGTAGAATTCGTTCGGCAAACACACGCGCCGCCTCGACGAAGGTCGGATCGTTCAGCAGATCGAGAGCCTGGAGCGGAGTGTTCGAGTTTATGCGGCTAACAGCGCATTCTTCGCGCGTCGGGGCATCGAAGTTCATCATGGTCGGTTGCAGGAACGTCCGCTGCCAGAATGTGTAAATGCCGCGCCGGTAAAGGTCGTCGTTACGGCTTGCCGACCAGCCCCTCTTTGGGAAGTTGAGTGCCGCCAAGTAGCCTTCGGGCTGATAGGGATTCACGCTCGGCCCTCCGAATTTATTTACCAGCAGTCCTGAGATTTCAAGCATCAGATCGTGAACGGATTCCGCATCCACGCGGAACCGGCTCTGACGGGCAAGCAACCGGTTGTCGGGGTCGCGTTGATCCAACTCCGGAGACGAGACCGACGATTCGCGATACGTCTTGCTCAGCACGACGATGCGAATCATGTGACGGATGTCCCAGGCATGCGTGCCGGCGGCGCCATACCGCGGATTCATGAACTCGGCAGCCAGCCACTCAAGCAACTCCGGATGCGAAGGCCATTCTCCTTGCGACCCCATGTCCTCTACCGTTTTTGTGAGGCCCGTTCCAAAAAATTCGCTCCACAGGCGGTTCACATACACGCGGGCCGTCAACGGATTATTGGGTGATATCAGCCAGTTCGCCAGATCCAAACGGGTCGCCCGGCGGCCACCTGTATCGAGGCGGCCAAGGAACTCCGGTATGGAGGGCTGCACGACCTCGCCTGAATCGTCCATCCAATTGCCCCGGGGAAGGACACGCGTTTCGCGCGGCTCCGCACTCTCGGTGATCATCACTTCGGCGATCGCACCATCGAGAAAGCTCTGATTCATCTCCAGCTTTGCCACTTCAACCCGCGCCGGCAATAATCGCGGGAAAGAGTACTCAAAATAGTCGCGAATGAGTGAGGTTTGCTCGGCTGACCGCTTCTCCGCGGGCCGCTCTAAGGCCTTCACTAAGTTGCGAGGCAAGCCCGCGTTGGTCGAAGATTCTGTATCGCTCGCTTCTTTACCAGCCTCGATTCTTTCCTCTTTAACTTCTGCCGTTACAGGCTTTGAATTCTTGGTGACAGCCGTTTGCGGCTTCGGATTGTTATCCCAGGAAGTTCCGCTCGAAAGCGCCACGCGGAATCTTCCGATCGTGGCTTGACGAAAGTCTGAATCTTGATGCACCCGGACAACTATGGTGGATGCCGCCGACGTGTGTACAGGATGCGCGAAACGCAGAATCAGGAAAGGCGGCTTCGCTCTGCCGACGATTCCGAATCCGGTTTTCGGGTTGCCATCCAGCACAGCCATAGCCGGAAAACCGGTGGTCGGCGAAACGGTGCTGTAAGCGAATGCAAAAGGTGTTTTCCTCGCCGCGCGTCGGCCATTTGGTGAATATGCCGCATCCACTTCGGAGATAACGAACCGGTCGGAGCCCCGCGAAATGTCCGCGCCCGGCAGTGCGGAGTCCGTGTCCACTTCAATGCCTACGCTCGTCCACATCCCCACTCCCGGCCTTAACGTGACCGAGTAGGTCTCGTTATCCGGATTAGGTCCGCTTACAACGATCAGTCCCGCGCCGCCAGTTGTTGCGACCAATGGGTGGGCGCGCTGTTCGGCCTCATTCACTTCACCCGTCTGCACCGAGAGCTTTGCGCTTTTTGCCGAGACAACCGTGGGAATGGGAAACTTCCAGGCAAGGTCGCCGACGCCGGCCTGCGTCAGCGTCTCTTTCTCCCAAGCGCGCCGCTCCTGAACCAGGCTATCCGCCTTTCGGTCAAGCTCGCTCTTTTCCAGCTGGATTTGCCGGTTCAAAGCATCGATTCGTTCTTTCTCGCCGGGTTTATAGACGGGCATCTTCGGCGCGAAAGCATCTGGCCCGAAATCCGGAACCAGACCCGTCTCCTTCACATCGGCGAAGAATGCCTTCATGGCATAGAAATCCTTTGTCAGGATGGGATCGAACTTGTGGTTGTGACATTCGGAGCATCCCATGGTGCTAC
>JALYVD010000220.1 GCA_030853405.1 Acidobacteriota bacterium
GTGGCTGGCGGTTATTTCGGACCTGGCGGCGGGAAGAGTGTTGTCTTCCAGAAGCCCGCGTATCAGCGGCTAGTCAAGACCGGATCGAAGATGCGGACTGTTCCGGATATTTCGCTTTTGTGCGGCGGGTGCCCAGGGGGCAGTGCAAGCTGCAATCCGAACGACAGTTCCGCTGTGGTCGCGTTTAATGCCGGACTATATGCCGTAATCGGAACCAGCGTTGCAGCGCCCGGTTTCGCTGGCTTGTTGGCTCTTGAAGAGCAATACCTGGGCGGTGCAAGGCTTGGTAATGTGAACTTCCAGATCTACGCCGAGTCGGCGCTCCAGGATACTGGCCTCTCACCTCTCCAGTTCTTTCATCAGAACATTCCGGGATCTAATGGCGAATACAAAACGCACCACGGCTATAACCTGGTCACTGGTAACGGCACGCCGATTGGAATCAACTTCATATTCGCACCGGAAATAGAAGCGGCAGGCATTCCGCAAACGCCAAGTAATCCGTAAGCTCGCGATAAACCGGGGCGTTATCCGTTAGGAATCGAAGCGGCCATCCCCGGCGAATGCAGATGAATGATCCCACGCCGAATAGCGATAGCAACGGCGTGGGTTCTGTCTTTTGCGCCGAGCTTGCCAAGAATGCTCTGCACGTGAGCTTTCACCGTACCCGCCGCGGTCCCGAGCATGTCGCCAACTTCCTTGTTTCCGAGGCCCCTCGCGACCAGCGCAAGCACTTCTACCTCGCGGCGTGTCAGCGCCACTTCCGGAAAGAAACCGCTGAGTTGCTGCGTTACCTCAGTAGGGATGAAGCGCTTACCGGCATGCACGATTCGAATGGCCCGGATCACTTCCGTGTGAACGACTTCTTTCAGAAGATAGCCACGAACCCCCGCTTCAAGCGCTTTGTATATGTCCTGATCGCCATCGTAGGAAGTGAGTGCGATAATCCTCGCCTCCGGGAATTGGCCGCGGATCTCGCGCGTCACTTCAATTCCGCTTTTGTCCGGCAGACGCAGATCCATCAAGGTCACGTCTGGCCTGTGCTCCGCGTATAGTCGAACCGCCTCTTGGCCTGTATTGGCTTCGGCGATCAGTTCGATCTCCGGCTCGGTGAACAAAATGGCGGCGATGCCCTTACGAATCAGGTCGTGATCGTCAACGGAAAGTACGGTAATACGAGCGGATTCCAACGATGTCCCTCAGTTTATCTGATGCCTAACTACGGGTTCCAGGTTGCTTTCCTGCATGCCGGATCTGCCGAGCGGCAGCCGGATGATCACCTTTGTTCCGCAGCCCCGCGACGTCATCAGTTCGAGAACCGCGCCGATCTCCTCTGCCCGCTCCCTCATCCCGAGCAGTCCGAAGTGGCCCGTCCGGTGGAATTCCACCTCCGGCTCAAAGCCATCGCCGTCGTCTCCCAGGGTCATTCGAAGCTCGCGCCGATTCATGCGAAGATCCACCTCGAGAGTCTTCGCGGCTGCATGCTTCAGGCAATTTGCAATGGCTTCGCGCGCGATACGGAGCAGCTGAAATTCTATTTCCGGAAAGCGGAAAAGAGAAACCGAATCAAGCCTCAATATCAGATCGATATTGGTATCGGCCACCGCCTCGCGTGAAAGCTCACCCAGCTTGCTTGAGAAGAGAGAGGCCTGCGTCTCGTTGCCGCGAAGACCCCACAAGGACTCGCGCGCTTCGGTCG
The DNA here is from genome assembly GCA_030853405.1 of Acidobacteriota bacterium. Classification (GTDB taxonomy): domain Bacteria; phylum Acidobacteriota; class Terriglobia; order Bryobacterales; family Bryobacteraceae; genus Bog-105. Next base: position 1,700 of record JALYVD010000220.1, read on the forward strand.
AGCAAGTACCCGCGTCCTTGATAATTTCGCCCAGCATCGTCTTTTCTCTCGATATCGGAAGACGCATCCAGAGGGCTTGCAGCTGCATCGTCACACCGGAGATTCCTTGCAGCAGCGTGTCGTGAAGTTCACGGGCGATTCTGTTGCGCTCCGTGAGTACCAGGTCGAAACGCTGCTGCAATCTTCTAACACGCATGCGATAGGCGGCGACGACCAGCAACGCGAGAACGGCCGCAAGCACCGGAAAAAACCAGCGCCGTTGATAGAGCAGCGGCTCAACCGTAAAGTCCAACAAGGCGGCGCGTGTACTCCAGATGCCGTCGGAGCTCCGCGCCATCACGCTGAAGTGAAAATCTCCCGGCGGGAGATTGGTAAAGAAAGCCGCACGTCTGGTCCCCGCATCGATCCAGTTTTTGCCATAGCCGTTCAAGACGTACCGGAACGTCACTTTCTCGGGCGATACGAAGCTAAGGCCGGAATATCGAATTTCCAGATTCTTTTCAGTAGGCTGTAGCCGCAATCGCTCGGCCGAACTGAATGCGCGGCCATTCACGAGCACGGACGTGATCCGAACCGGCGGCGGTATGGGATCGCTTCCAAGATGATTCGGATCGACGACCACGAGACCGCTGGTTGTCGAGAACCAAAGACGTCCGTCGCGGGTACGGCACGCCGATGGCTGCACTCCGGCGCGGCATTCAAACCGAAGCTGCCCGGTGCTGAACGGGATGCTGGTAATCGACTGAACCTTGCCGTCGGCAAAGTCGTTGAGTTCCTTCAAGCCCACTCGAAATATGCCCTTGCTTGACGCCATCCAGAGATTCGAACGGTCGTCTTTAAGGATGCTGTAAATCCGGCTGTCGTAGAGCCCATCCTTTACGCGTATGTGAGTGATCACTCCGTCATGCCATCGCATAAGCGACGATCCGAGCGTACCCATCCAAATACTGTCGTGGCCGTGATCGGCGAAATAGCAGTCAACCGGTCTCGTGATGCCGCTCAGCGGGTAACTGCCGAAGCGATCGCCGCGCAAGTAATTAAGACGGCTAGCGTCCGTACTTACAATCAGCCGGAAAGCATCCCCGCCCGTCAGAGCGACGACGCCGTTCTGTAAAGGAGCTTCCGCATGGCTGAACCCCCGGCCATCGAAGCGGTCGAGCCCGCGGTCCGTCCCGGCCCACAAAACTCCGTTCTTATCCACATAAAGCGCCCGGACTTCAGAACCAGAAAGATTATAACTGCCCGTCACCTTCCCGTTGCTCAGCCGGTTCAACCCCTTAGCCGTACCCGCCCACATATCTCCGCTCTTATCCAGCGCGAGGCTTAGAATGCGATCGGCAAGTAATCCATTGCGCGTGGTGATGTTCTGAAAGTGCCGTCCGTCGAATACATTCAACCCGTGATCCAACGTGCCGACCCAAAGTCTACCCTGACGATCTTCCGTGATGGCGGACGCTTCGTTGCTCGACATGCCCTCGCTCACCGTGTAAGGCGTCACCTTAGGATTCGTAAACTGATCCAAGCCGTCTTTTGTGCCGGCCCAAAGGCTTCCCTCCCTATCTTGATAAAGAGAAAGAACCATGCTGTGAGAGAGTCCATCGCGCGTGCGGTAGACGCTTAGGTCGCCGTTTCTGTACCTGCTGATTCCGTCATCCGTGCCGATCCACAAGCTGCCGTCGGGAGCTTCTTTGAGCGAAGATACGCTATTGTCGGGAAGGCCGTCGCGTGTAGTAAATCGACGGGAACCGCTGTCTGTGATGTGAACGAGTCCAGCTTCCGTTCCCACCCAGAGGCTTCCGTCTTTCGCGCAGTCGAGTTCGCTGATCGACTCAGCGGGAGATAGCCCGGGAGTTGAATAGGGCTCAAACCGCTTTCCCGTCCAACGCATCAAAGAGAAATTCAGACCCGCAATCCAACGCGTGCCGTCGGCGGCTTCACAAGTCCCACGGACTGCCGGAGCGGGCATGCCGTCCGCTGTCGTGAAGAGATGGAAGCTGGTTCCGTCGTAGCGGGCAAGTCCCTTGTCCGTGCAGATCCAGAGGTTATTGTGCTTGTCGAATGCAAGACCAAAAATGTTCAACGTCGGCAATCCGTCTGAGCCGCCGAAGCGTTTGAAAGCTCCACTCGGCGAAATGCGCGCGAGCCCGTTCCCGACGGTACCTACCCAAAGGTTCCCGGCCGAGTCTTCGGCGAGCGAGCGCACCAGGCTTCCGTGCAACACAGCTTGGCCGCGATAGCCGAACTCTCTAAAATGCATTCCGTCGAAACGAATGAGACTATCTTGTGTCCCGAGCCATAGGAAGCCATCGCGCGTCTGCAAAATTGAATAGATGGTGGGCTGAAAAAGTCCCTCTTCCTGACCCCAGATGCGATGCGCATACTGCGTGAGTGTCTTACTGGGATCGAGTGCAACAGCAGGATGAATCGTTACCAGCACTAATACAGCAGCAGCGAACCAACTCGAAATTGGAGTGACTGACTTCACAACGCGGGGGCTTTCTCCAGTGTAAAGGGCGCTGAGGCTCGGGAAACGGTTACCTGGAAAGGTTGTCCTATGCCGATTGGCATACCCACGCACGGACCTTTTGGCAGTCGCGGAAGCCGCGCCTTTTTTTGAATAGTCGAGGTATGCACGACGAGTCCTCAGAACCAGTGGCGTCAAGAAAGCCTCGGAAACACTGGGCGGTTTGGGTCGCTGCCATTTTGATTCTTTGCGGGGCTGGCTTTCTTCTGTCCCAGCACGCGACCAATACGGCAAACAGCGGTCAGAGCGGCTCCGGCCAAAAAGGGAAAAGGGGCTCCGGTGCCATTCCCGTATCCGTCGCGAAGGTTACGCGAGGGAATATCGGCGTTTTTATCAATGCTCTGGGGGCGGTCACCCCTGTTTACACGGTGATAGTGACCAGCCGCGTGGTCGGGCAGTTGATGGACGTTCGCTACCGGGAGGGGCAGATTGTTCAGAAGGGACAGGTGCTCGCCGTCATTGATTCGCGTCCGTACAACGCCATCCTGACACAGGCAGAAGGACAACTCGCGCGCGATCAGGCGATGCTTAAGAACGCCTCCCTCGATCTGAACCGGTACCAAACTGTACTTGCGCAACATGCTATTCCGGAACAGACCGTTGCCACGCAGCAAGCCTTAGTGGAACAGGACCAGGGCACCGTAAAAGTGGACGAGGGGACGCTGGAATCGGCGCAAGTCAATGTCGATTACGCCACTATTCGATCTCCCATTACGGGACGCGTCGGTCTACGGACCGTTGACCCCGGAAACATTGTGCAAGCGAATGGCGCTACTGGGATCGCGACGATCACCCAACTGCAACCCATCACCGTCATCTTCAACATGGCGGAAGACTACATCGATGAAGTGGCTACGCAGATGCGCGCCGGGCGCAAGCTGCGGGTCGATGCGCTTGATCGCAGCAATGAAACGGAATTGGCGCAAGGAACCGTTCTAACCGTCGATAACCAGATTGACGCGACGACGGGAACCGTCCGGGTCCGGGCGACTTTTACGAACAGAGATTATAAACTTTTTCCGAACGAGTTCGTGAATGCGAGACTGCTCGTACGGACTCTCAATAACGTAAATTTGATCCCCACGGCGGCCATTCAGCGCAACAATGAAGTCGCTTTCGTGTACCTGGCAGACCCGAAAACCCAGACCGTTCACGTCCGCAATATCAATATCGCAACCACCAGCGGGATTACGGCCGCGGTCACCGGAGTCAATCCGGGCGACATGCTGGTAACGGACGGCTTCGACCGGTTGACGGACGGGAGTAAAGTTGTAACGCGTTCGAGTCCCCCGGGCGGCGCTCCGGCTGCGAACACAACCACGCTTGGCCCGGCTGAAGCTGCCAGCAATGGAGAATCGCAAAGCCCTTCGGCTGCCTCGGCGACTCCCGCAAACAGCGCGCATAAGCGCGGGGCGGCTACAAACGCTCCGCAAGCAAAGCAGCAATAGAAAACGGCTGCATGAATCCTTCGCGCCCGTTCATTCTAAGGCCCATCGCGACATCGCTGCTAATGGCGGCGATCCTGTTGGTCGGAATCGTCGCCTACAAACAACTACCCGTATCGGCTCTGCCCGAAGTGGACTACCCCACGATGCAGGTGGTCACGTTTTATCCAGGAGCTAGCCCGGACGTAGTCGCTTCCGCCGTAACTGCACCCCTAGAGCGCCAGCTTGGAGAAGTACCCGGGCTCAATCAGATGCTCTCGACGAGTTCCTCGGGCGCGTCGGTCATCACGCTGCAATTCACTCTCAGTCTCGATATCGATGTGGCCGAACAAGAAGTGCAGGCCGCCA
>JALYVD010000227.1 GCA_030853405.1 Acidobacteriota bacterium
CACCGATTCAGGGCGGCTCGTCTGGATGGCGGATGGCTACATGACGTCGGACGCGCACCCTTACTCGCGCGCTCTCGATGTAGGCGATCACAGCGTCAACTATATCCGCAACTCTGTCAAGGCAACTATCGATGCCTACACCGGACAAGTGAATCTTTATGTCTTCGATCCGAACGACGTATTGATTCAAGCTTATTCGAAGCTTCTCCCCACTTTGTTCAAACCGTACTCGGCCATGCCGGCGGACCTGCGCGCACATACCAGATACCCGGAACTTCTCTTCAGCGCCCAAGCCGAGATTTACCGCACTTTCCACATGCGCGATCCCGAGGCGTTCTACAACCGCGCCGACCTTTGGGATCTCGCGAAGACCGGGTCCAGGCAGGGCGGCGATACAGAAGCCGGTCCGGTTTCTCCTACCTATGTCGTCGCGACGCTGCCCGGCCAGAGCAACGCGGAGTTCATGCTGATTACGCCTTTCACGCCGGCCAATAAGGACAACCTGATCGGTTATATGGCCGCTCGGTGTGATGGCACGCATCTCGGCGAACTTGTCTTCGAACAACTCTCGAAACAGAACATCGTTTACGGACCGATGCAAATCGACGCCCGTATCAGCCAGGATCAAAACATTTCGAAGGACCTGACGCTCTGGAATCAACAAGGCTCGAAAGTGCTGCGCGGTCAGACGCTGGTGCTGCCGATCGACAATAGCTTCCTCTACGTTGAGCCGATCTACATTCAGGCTTCGCAGGCCAGTATGCCGCAGTTGAAGAAGGTAGCCCTCGGCATGGGCAATACTCTCGCTTACGCCGACACTTACGAACAGGCGCTGACGCAACTGATCGGCGAGGTGGGTGGAACACCGCCTCCATCGTCGGCCCAAGCCCCCTCTCAGCAGCCGCAACAGCAACAGGCGAATACCACGGCGGTCAACGTTAGCACGCCGCCTACCGCCGAAGCGGTTCAGAAATTACAGCAGATTCGGGATCACCTGCAGCGATACCGCGAACTGAGCGCGCAGGGGAAATGGGCGGACGCAGGCAAGGAACTGGACGCCATACAGACGCTGCTTCATCCGTAGCACCGGGGAACTGGTCAACTCACGTGAATAAACGGCCGGTGAGCCGGATCGGGAATGGCACGGCGGAGCACTTCGTGCGCGACGGGAGCCGTGTCTCCCTCGCCCAGGAAAATAAAGCGAAAGAGGTTTCCAACCGGATTGCCCTCGTTCCAGACAAAGTAGGCGTGAGGAGGTTTCCCGGTCGTCTTCTCAATATGAATGAGCATGGCCGCAATAGCGTTTGCGACCACAGGGCTTTTAGCGCGGAAGATACAGTAGTTTCCGAATCGCTCTCCCGTCACCGCCAATGTCTCCTCAAAGCTCGAGGCATCCCCACGCTCCACTTCAAAGAAGTAAACACGGTCCTGGGGCCCTAAATTGTGAAGCTCACGCATTCTCTGGTCGGCCTCAGTGAGGCTTTGCTCAGTTTCAGGCCGAGGCTTGCGCGCGGCCAGACGAATCACCTGATGTCCTCCTTCGGCCAACATGGACTCGGCTAACGGGTCCAGACTCACTCCGGTAATACGCAGTTCCGTTGACCGCAGCGCGCGAGAGATTAGCGAAGTTGTTACGATCGCGGCGATAAAGAAAGAAGAAATTTTGAGTCCTTCGGGCCGCTCGTAAATGTTTACAACAGTCGTATACACAAAAACAAGCGCAATAAAGAGAAACGGCCAGCCCATTTTGGTTTTCCACGACGATATGGTCACCGCCAAAGCCGCCGACGTGATCAGGACCAATACGCCAGTCGCGTAGGCTCCGCCCTGGGCGTCCACGTTCGCGTGGAACAGAATCGTCACTGTAAACGCGATTGCCATAAACACCAAGACGAGCGGCCGAGCGCCTCTCGCCCACTCCGGAGCCATGCCGAAACGCGGAAGATAGCGCGGAATCAAATTTAGAAGCCCCGCCATTGCGGAAGCTCCGGCAAAAGCCAGAATCAGAATTGTGCTTACGTCGTAGAGCGACCCGAAGCCGTTCCCCAGATAGCGGTGCGCCAGATACGCGAGGGCGCGGCCGTTTGCCTCTCCGCCTTCTTTGAATTGTTTCGGTTGGATCAAAAGCGTCGTCGCTACACTCGTCGCAATCAGAAACACGCTCATGATAATCGCCGCTGTACTTAGAAGTTTTCGCGTGTTCCGGATGCGCTCATCGAGGTCTTCCCCTTTGATGAGCGGCATGACGGCGACCCCGGTTTCGAAACCAGACAACCCCAGGGCGAGTTTTGGAAACAGGATCAGGGAAATTCCAATCATGACGAACGGATTTCCATGTTTCGCAAAAAGAGCGTTGGACCAGTTCGGAATCATCTCCGGGTGCAGGACGACCTGCCACAGAGCGACAGCGGTAATCACCAGGCTCAACACAAGGTAGAGTGCAACCAAGACCACGGCGACCCCGATGGCTTCCTTAAAGCCTTTCAAAAAGATCGCCCCCAGGATCGCGAGCAATATGAGAGTCACCCCCATTTGGCTCTTCATCCACGGCGGCGTAAAGGGATTTTGGGTGAAGTGATTGGCGGCGTCGGCGGCCGAGAGGGTCATCGTTATAACAAAATCCGTGGTGGCAAATCCAAGCAGCAAGAGCACGAACGTTTTGCCGGTCCAGCGCGGGAACAGGTTCTCCAACATGGCGATACTGCCTTGCCCGTTGGGACTGGCCTCCGCTACCCGGCGGTACACCGGGAGTGCACCGAACAAAGTAACGATCACGAGAATCACAGTGGCAATTGGCGAGAGAAAGCCCGCGGCCAGGAACGCGATTCCAGGCTGGTATCCCAAAGTTGAAAAATAGTCCACGCCGGTCAGGCACATGACCCGCCACCAGGGGTGTTTCGCCTCGGCCTTTCCATGGTGGACACCCTGAGGGAGTCGAATATCGGCGAGAAGCCAGTCAGCGAAGGTCACGACTCAGTATCGCCGGACGAGGTAGGGCTTGAGAAGCGCTTGCGGGAAAGAATTCTCAAGCGCCGGGTTTTTGGGCAATCAACACATAGCCGAGCGGAAACTCCTCGCGGCTCCAATAAGAAAATTTCCGGCAAGGCATGGTCCCATTCACCGATACGGCGAGCGAGTGGAGCGGCCGGAGCGAAGCGGCAAGAGGACGGGGCAGCAGTTCCAGCCCCTTCGAAGTAAGATCCAATAGAACTTCGGGAAGTCCTCCGTAGGGTTCGAGATCGACTACGCGCAGACCAGCCAAATCGCAAAAGCGCCGCAACGCATGCCTGGTGTAACGGCAATAATCGTGCGGTTCTTCGTGCAACCAATAGAAGAACGGCACACCTAGAATGAGCTTCCCTTTAGGGCGAAGGACAACTGCAACCTGGCGCATAACGTTCATGGGTTCTGCGATATGCTCCAGAACATCGGTCAAAAGGATGGTATCGAAGCTGGCTGGTTCAAACGGCCACTCTCCATTGAGATCAATTGTTTGGTCGAGAAACGGATTCACATGGAAGGTGTTGTGCCAATCGACACATACGTTTTCGCTCGCCAGGTCACGATAGATTTCGTACAAAGGAGCGTGCCCGCAACCCAGGTCAAGTAGTCTTCCACGGGCATGACACTGAAGCGCACGCGCGTAATGCGCAGCAACGATATCCGCAATAAAGCGGGATTCGGTGCAAACGTGCTTCCGGTCACGAGAAGCCCTGAGGCCTTTTGGAGTTTGTACAAACTTCGTTGACCGCCACTGCTCAACATTCCTCACGAGAACCCTCTAGCGGCTTAGTGCCGCTTCAAGGGAAATAATCTTTTAACTTAAGCGAATACCTGAACGACCGGTTCGGCCGCGCCATAGCGGTGCGCGACATAGTTGTCGAGAAGATCCCGGAACTCGGCCACGATTTGATCCCCTCGCAGCGTTGTGGCGAGTTTTCCGTCCACGTAAACGGGCGCAACAGGGGTTTCAAACGTTCCCGGCAATGAGATACCGATATTAGCGTGCTTTGACTCGCCCGGTCCGTTTACGATACAACCCATCACGGCGACCTTCATGTCCTCCACGCCCGTATACTGGTCGCGCCAAATGGGCATTTGCTCGCGCAAATAGGTCTGGATCTGATCCGCCATGTCCTGGAAGAAGGTGCTCGTGGTGCGCCCGCAACCGGGGCACGCCGCCACTTGGGGAGTGAAACTGCGTAGATTTAGCGCCTGAAGAATCTGCTGGCACACGATCACTTCGTCGGCGCGGTCGCCGTTCGGCAGAGGGGTCAGGGAAGAGCGAATGGTATCGCCAATACCCTGCTGCAGCAAGACGGATAATGCCGCAGTTGTGGCAACGATTCCTTTCGAACCCAGCCCCGCTTCAGTTAATCCAAGATGCAGCGCATAATCACAGCGTTCCGCCAGCATCTCGTAAACGTGAATCAGATCCTGAACGCTACTCACCTTGGCGCTCAGGATGATTTTGTCGCGGCCTAGTCCATAGCGCTCGGCGGCCTCGGCACTGCGTAACGCACTCTCGACAATGGCGCGCATCGTAACTTCCATCGCGTCCAGCGGATCGGACGATTTCGAGTTATCGTCCATCATCTTTGTCAACAGAACCGAATCGAGCGATCCCCAGTTCACGCCGATGCGGACCGGCTTGTCATATTCGACGGCGGCCTCGATCATTACGCGGAAGTTGTCGTCCTGCTTGCGACCGATGTTCACATTTCCAGGATTGATGCGATACTTCGCCAAAGCGCGCGCGCAGTCCGGATATTTTTTTAAAAGAAGGTGGCCGTTGTAGTGGAAATCTCCGATGATCGGAACGGCAACGCCGAAATTTCGCAGCGTGTCTACGATTTTCGGGACCGCTTGCGCCGCTTCGTCCGTGTTTACGGTGATTCGAACCAGCTCAGAACCGGCACGGGCCAAATCCATGATCTGGTTCACGGTCGATCCCGTATCGGCTGTGTCCGTGTTGGTCATGGACTGAACCACGATCGGATTTGATCCACCAACTTTGACTCCTCCGACGTTAACAGGCACCGATTTCCGGCGCGGGCGTGCAGCCATGAACAAACCTCCAGTAAGCCTTAATTGTATCAACGGGATGGGCTCTTTCCGTGCTGCGCCGTAAAAGATACGGCCCGTCTGCGAGCGCGAAGTCCGGCCTTTGGGTATCTTTGAAATACAGTGGATCTGCAAAAGTCAATTCTGCGTAAGGTCGGTGAGGCAATCGGCCGATTCCGCATGATCCGTGAAGGCGACCGCGTGGCAGTCGGCGTATCTGGCGGCAAAGACTCGCTCACTCTGCTCGAAGCCTTGCTGCTGCTGCAAAAGCGCGCGCCCATTAATTTTTCGGTCTGCGCTTTTACCATCGAGCAGGGCAAATTTCTCGCTCCCATCGCTCCGGTCGGTGCCTTCCTCCGCGAACGCGGCGTCGATTGGACCTACGTTCAGGACGCCCCGTCGCTTGACCTGCTGACTGAGCAGCCTGACCACGGGTGCGATCTCTGCAGCCGCTTCCGCCGCCGCGCCGTTTACGAAATTGCCCGCAAACTCGGCGCAAACGTTATCGCTTTCGGACACACCGCCGACGATTTCTGCGAGTCTTTCCTGCGCAATGCCATGTTTACGGGCCGCATTAGCGCCCTGGCCGCCGCCACGTGGTCCAGCAAGCGCGAGTTCCGCCTGATTCGTCCCTTGGTCTACGTGACAGAAGAACTCACGACAGCCTTTGCCGCGAGTTTAGGCGCGCCTGTCGTCCCCTGCGGCTGCTCGCAAAAAACTGGCACGGTCCGCCGCACTCTTCGCGATATGTTCGCCGAAATGGAAAAGGATCATCCCCACCTAAAGGAGAGCCTCCTTTCCGCCATGGGGAAGATTGACACGTCGCGCCTTCTTGATACGCGCTTCCTCGACCTCGATTCCAGCAATGAGGAATCCGGCTTCTTTCCCGATCAGGAACTCGTAACTCTACAGCCGGTTTGATACCGGGTCAAATGGCAGTAGTGTTTTCTTGCTAACCTAAGGAATCCTATCGTATGAGCGCGGAACTGATCGTCGTCAACGGTCCGGCAGCAGGCACACGCTACTCGTTTGTAGACGGTGAGCTGTTGATTGGCCGCGCGCCCAATGCCCATATCGTGTTGCCGGAGGCGGAAGTGAGTTGGCGTCATTGTCAGCTTCGCGAACGCGGAGACCGCTTCCTGATCACCGATCTGCGTACTTCGCTCGGCACTTACATCAACGGAATGCGCTCGGCCGAACGCTGGCTGGAAGACCGCGATCAAATCGGCATCGGCAAGACCATATTGATGTTCCATTCGTCCGCTCCGGAAGAGGCGAAAGAAGCAGTCCGGCCCGGGCCGGTGGATACAAAGCCCGTGCTGTTGGCGGCCTGCGGCCTCGTGTTCCTGTTCCGTGCGCTCGCCGCTACCGTCGATGGGGCGCAAAATCAGATCTTGCGAACTCAAATCCTGCGGCTGGTCTCGGATCTGGTCCCGAGCGAAGACGGGTTTCTGCTCTTCGGCTCCTCTACCGCCGAACTGTTGGCGCGTGTTCGCGAATCCGCTCCACAGCCGGAGTTCGAGGCGCTGCTGGTCCGTGTTTGCGAAGAAGGGGCCGTGTCAGACCGGAAGCTCCGGACAATCGGAGTTCCGCTGTATCTCGAAGGCATGTTGGGCGGGGTACTCCTCGTCCAGGTTCATGAAGCGGAAGAGTCTCGCCTCGCAGCCCATCTTGAAACCTTGACCGCCGTCGCCTCGCTCGCCGCCGTTGGGTTTGAGGCCAACCACGAAGTAGAAACCCTCAAGGCGGAGAATGCCTTTCTTCAATCGCAGATCGCAGGCTCGTCGGGTATCGTCGGCAACAGCGCTATCGTTCGCCGCCTGCTCGAACTGGTTGACCGTGTCGCCCCGCGCGACACAACGGTTCTCATCACAGGCGAAAGCGGGACCGGAAAGGAACTGATCGCACGCGCTCTTCATGACAGAAGCCCTCGCCGTGACCGGCCCTTCATTGCCGTCAACTGTGCGGCCCTAAGCGAGACGCTCTTTGAAAGCGAACTCTTCGGCCATGAGAAAGGCGCGTTCACGGGAGCAGTATCTTTGAAGCGGGGCCGCTTCGAACTTGCCCAAGGCGGAACCATCTTCCTTGACGAGGTTGGCGAACTGGCTCTCACGCTGCAGGCCAAACTGCTCCGTGTTCTCCAGCAGCGCGAGTTCGAACGCGTCGGCGGCACACAGGTTCTCTCGCTCGACATTCGGGTCATCGCCGCTACCAATCGGGATCTCTGCGAAGACGTGCGGGAAGGAAAGTTCCGCGAAGATCTTTACCACCGGCTAAACGTGGTAACCCTGGATTCACCGCTACTACGCGACCGCAAAGACGATATCCCGCTGCTTGCCCGGTTTTTCCTGGAGCGTTCCGCCCAGCGCTGCAAACGTCACGTGAATGGCCTCTCGCCGGAAGCCGAGGAACTGCTGTGCCAGTACTCATGGCCCGGCAATGTTCGAGAGCTAGAGAACGCGATGGAGCGCGCCGTCGTGCTTGGCGTCTCCGATTGGGTCTTACCGGAAGACCTGCCCGAGACACTATTTGAAGGAGCGCCGCAATCGGCCGGAACCCGCTATCACTCCTCCGTCGGACAAGCCAAACGCGAAGCGATCCTCGACGCCTACGCACAGGGAAACGGAGACTACAAACAAGCCGCCAAAGTCTTAGGCCTCCATCCAAATTATCTGCTGCGCCTCGTCCGAAACATGGGATTGAGAGACGAAATCAATCGCCAACAGCCCTCAACTTCCGCCACCATCAGCCGTTGATTGCACGACTGCATCTCGTACAACATTGTAGTACAATAATTCCATGTCCACCATAACCACCCAAAAGGTAACCGCCGCTTACGCGAAGGCAAATCTTCCGGAACTACTTAAGGCCGTGGAACGGGGACAGACCGTGACGATTTCGCGGTACAACAAGCCCGTCGCGGATCTCGTTCCCTCAAAGCAGTCCGTGAAACCATCACCGAAATTCGGAACCGGCGCAGGCAAAATCAAGATCATCGATCCTCACTGTTTCGACCCTATGACGGACGAAGAAGTGGATGCCTTTATTGAAGGCCGCTATTGAATGCGTGTCCTGCTCGACACGCAAGTGTTCATCCAGGCGTACCTGGGAGAACAGCTTCCCAAAAGAGTGCTCACATTGATCGCCAATCCCGAAACGGAGCGGATTCTGAGCGCTGCCTCAGTTATGGAAATCGCGGTGAAAAATGCGACCGGCAAGCTCCAAATGCCGGAACCCCAGATGCAACAAGCCGTACTGGATCTTCGGCTGACAGTCGTTCCTTTCGAGCCCCGCCATGCGTATCGCCTGTTCTCATTACCACCTCATCATCGCGACCCCTTTGACCGAATGATTATCGCGACGGCGCTCGCTGAGAAATTACCTCTCATTGGCGGCGACCGGCTCTTCCAACACTACAAAGGCTTAACCGTAATCTGGAACTGATTCCGGCCCGCGCGCTCCAACGTGCAACGCCGCAATCCCGCCCGTCAATAATTCAAACCGCACATCCACGAACCCAGCCTTGCGCATCATGTCCCTAAGTTCCTCCGCGCCGGGAAACTTGCGAATCGAATCTGGCAAATACTCGTAAGCCTCTCTCGATCCAGAAACAACCGTCCCAATGACCGGCAGCATCACGCGCGAATAGAACCCGTATGCCGCCTTCATAAACACGCCCGGGGGATGCGAGAACTCGAGAATCGCCAACACACCGCCCGGCCGAAGCACACGGTAAAGCTCGCTCAATCCCACCCCATAGTTCGCCAGATTCCTGAAGCCAAACGAGATCGCAACGGCATCCAGCGCACTTTCGCCCAGCGGCAGCCTCATCGCGTCTGCCTCGAACACCGGAGCGTCGAAACCGTTGCGGCGCGCCTTCTGTTGCGTAGCGACCAGCATTGGATGGCAGAAGTCCGCGCCCAACACGCGGCTCTTGGCTATCCCTTGCAGATCAAGCAACACGTCGCCCGTCCCGCAACACAGATCCAGCACCTTTGCATCCGGTCGGGCCAGCACCGGAGCCAACCGCTGGATCAAGACTCTGCGCCAGCCCCGGTCGATATTCAACGACAGCAGATGATTGATGAAGTCATACCTGGGTGCAATCCCGGCAAACATCCCTTGCACCCACCGCGCTGCCTGCTCCTCGTTCACCGCGCCGGGCGGAGTCGTACCCGCACCCGTCTTCACTGAAGGCTTTCCACGATGGCCTGCCGGATCAGCGCTGTCTCAATACCCGGCACAACCGTCACTTCACCAATCGACGTAGGCAACACGAAATGAACTTTGCCCTGCATCGTCTTCTTGTCGCTCCCGAGCCTCGCCACAAGATGATCCGGATTCAGGTCCTTGGCCGAGGGCAGCGGTCCATAGCGGCAGATTGTCTTCTTGATCCGTTCGGCATCCTCGCTCTTCAGCGTCCCCGCAAGTTCCGCCAGCCTCGTAGCGGCCAGCATCCCCCAGGCGATCGCTTCGCCATGAAGAAACCGTACATACTCAGTTTCCGATTCAATCGCATGCCCGATCGTATGCCCGAAGTTTAAGATCCGCCTGAGATCGCTCTCCCGCTCGTCCGCCGAAACCACCTCGGCCTTAATCCGCACAGCCGCCGCAATCAACTGGTCCACGATCTCAGGCTTCATTGCGAGGACTTCGTTTGGTAATTCGGCCAGCATATCGAACAAATCGCGATCCCGTATAACCCCGCACTTAATGACTTCGAACAATCCGGCGCGATACTCGCGCTCTGGCAAAGTATTGACGAGGTCGGGATCGATCAGCACCGCTAAGGGCTGATGGAAGCTCCCGATCAGATTCTTCCCGCTCACCAGATTCACGCCCGTCTTGCCGCCGACTCCCGCATCCACCTGAGCCAGCAGCGTCGTCGGGATTTGCAGCACTGGAACACCGCGCAAAAAGATCGCCGCGAGGAACCCACTCACGTCCGTAACAATGCCGCCGCCGAACCCAATCACGACACTCGTCCGGTCCCCTGCCCGCGCGACCATCTGCTCCGCCAGCGCTTCCACTGCGGCCAGCCGCTTGTTCGACTCGCCGCCTGGAAAGAACAGCACGTTGAGTTCGTTCGGTAAAAACTGCGGCTCTACTTTGTGCCCGTGTAATTTCCAGACATCTTCGGTGGTAACAAGAAAGACCTTACCCGCCTTTTTAGGAATGAACTCCTTGATGCGCTGAACGATGCCGCGCTCAACCACACTTCGATAGGTGCGCTGAGCGGTTTGAACCTCAAAGGTGGGCATGTGATCCCGTTGTACCATGGGTTCACCGTGTTAATCGATCGCAATTACAACCTCTTAGTGAGTACGGTCTAGTTACTTCCTAGGCCGAAACCTGTCGGTCTCGACAGTAAGAATTATAACTGCTAATTTCCGGATGTGCACTCCTTAAGAGTTTCATATCCCGCTTCTCAAGCTGTTGATTTCGCGGTTGTAAATGAGATTAGAGAGCGCGTCATGAAATCCGGTCTAGCCATCAACACGCGGCTCTGCTACGCGAGCGCGTGGAAACACTTCGGCATTTGGTGCGCGCGCGCCGAACGCGTTCAACTCCCGGCGCTTCCTTCCACGGTCGAAGACTTCGCCGCGTGGTGCATCGGCGAAGAGTTCCGGTTGCGGACCGTCACCATTCGCTTGAACGCGATCGCGCACTATCATCGCCAGGCCGGCCTGGACTCGCCCATCGACTCGGCCGTTCGCGGGTTTATGGAAAACGCCCGGCGCAATTTGAAGGAAGCACCCGGCGGCAAAGCTGCGGTAACGCGCTTTCACATTGCGGAAATCGCCAAACGCCTGAGTAAAACTCCCGTCGAGATCAGAAACCGTACCATGATCTTGCTGAATTTTGCGAGCGGTTGGCGGCGCTCCGAGATTACCGGCCTCGAATACTCGGATATCTCGTTTGTCGAGCAGGGCATGACTCTTTGGCTGCGCTCTTCGAAGACCGATCAGAAAGCCAAAGGGCGATTAGTCGGAATTCATCGCGGACGCGTGGCGTTGACGTGTCCCGTCCGAGCGATCAAAGAATGGCTCGCGATCCGCGGCACTTGGGATGGACCGTTATTCGTGCGCTTCTCGCCGCAACAGCAGTTGACCCGCGAAGGTCTCTCGCATCGTGGGGAAGCGCTGTACTGGGCGCTGAAAAGCGCTCTTGAACAGTTGGGCGAAGATCCGCAGCGGTTCGGCGCGCATAGCCTCCGCGCCGGCATGATTACTGAAGCGGTGAAACACGGGGCGAGCGAGGCTTCGATCAAGATGCGCACCGGCCATAGATCGAGCGAGTCACTGCAGCTCTACATCCGGCCGGCGAAATTGTTCGATATGAATCCGATGCGCGCCGTCCTCTAAGCCAATCCGCTGGCGGGCGTGCTGTAGAGACTGCTTAACCCAAGTTCGTCACCAAACCGTGCGGAATTGACCTAAACCATTGAAAACTAATTCAGGCGATCGCTGAGTCTGCACTACATTCGCGATGAAACTGCAGACGTTCGGGCAGAGCGATGCCAAGTTGC
>JALYVD010000231.1 GCA_030853405.1 Acidobacteriota bacterium
ATGCTTCATGGGCTTGAACAAAGGCTTTCTAACGATGTCGTCCTGAAATCATTGGCATCGCTTATGGTCGCTTCTGTCGCGCTAGTTAACTTTTGTGCGGATTTTGCTTTTCTAAGTATTCTCAAACGCTTTCACACGTAAAGTAAGGCCTCTCTCATCGGTTTCCGGTTCTCGAAGAAATAGCGGCAGCCTTGCAATGGTTGTGCGGTAGGTGTGGCGGGGCAGGTCTGCCCCTGGCTCACCAGCTTCATATTTCCCGAGGGATCATACGTGTAGTTTGTTTGGTAAGCAGTCCCGGCCTTTCCACCCCTGCTGTCGAGGCGGCGCGGCCGAGGGCGTCATAGGTGGTCGTGGTCGAGATATAAAAATACTGGTTTGTATACACCTGCGACTGGATAGCGCCGCCCATTCCATCGGCAAGATGCTGGCTCTGCTGAGTCGCGTCGCCGCTCGTGTTCGGATCCGGGTAACTGTCACCTCAACGAGCGCATCGAGAAGTATTGGGAAGCACGTCGTGCCGCCTGACTCTTCCACTTCTATGTCGCGCACCGCTGTTCAAAACTCGAGCCGCAAACCCATTGTAATGACTCGCGCACCATCCTGAACGCCCTGTGGACGGCCGAAGTTGACGTTTCCAACTGTACCGTTGATATTGCCGAAATCCGTACGGTTAAAGGCGTTGAGCGCATCCGCGCGGTATTGCAGCCGGATCGATTCCGTAATGCTGAAGTTTTTCTGAATCGAAATGTTCTCGTTGAAGAACGGGGGATTACGAAAGCCTTCGTAATACAAAGAGGCACTGCCGAGTGTGTAAGGCGGCGCGACTGCAAACGGGGAATTCGCGCCGTAGTTGAACCACCTGACGTTTGGATTGTTTGGATCGAGACTAGTACGTGAAACTCCGGTTTGAATGGGATTGCCTGTGAGCACCGCCTTGGTGATACGGCTGAAGATCTCGCCGCTGCCGAGAGGGTTGCCTGGCGTCTGCACTTCGATCAGAGCTCCGCTGCGATATTGCTGCGCGGCGGAAAGGACCCAACCACCAACTATTAGATTGGTGAATCGTCCGACGGAACCCAGGTACTTCTTGCGTCGGCCGACGGGAAGTTCGTAACTGGTCAGAAGATTAAAGACATGCGTTAGATCAAGCGGCGAAAGCGTCTTGGCATCGTTGATGTTGTAAGCGTCCTGTGTCTGCACCTGCGTGCTCTGACTGAAGATCTGGCGGTAATGCATCAACGTCAAGTTTTTCGAGAACACGTAGCTGCCTGCTAACTGCAGGCTCCCGAACCGGCGTTCTATCTTGGTCTGCAGTGAGTCGTACCACAGCTTGCCGACACCTGCGTTCGCGTCGTAGATGGATCCATACTGCGGGTAAGGACGAAGCGCCTGGGCCAGCGTCGCACCGTTGCCCCAGCCTCTCGCGAACCCAGGGAATGGCTCTTTATATCCCTTCGACACTACCGCTGGATCGTTGATATTCTTGCCCAGCAGTGATCTCAGGGCCAAGTCGCTCACCGGCAATTGGTTCAGTTCAATCGTGGAGTTCAGACGATGCGCGCGGTTGCCGATGTACGCCGTTTCAAAAAGGAAACCTTTGTATTCCTGTTGCAGCGTGAAGCTGTAGTTATAAACGCGCGGCGCTAGACCGAAATTGGGTCCGGTGCGGAAAACTCCGCCGTTGAAGTTATCGAAGCTCGGGCTCAAAAAGGGCGGCGGTTTGTAGCCGGAAGGCGGATTGACCCCACCGTTATCCCAATTGAACGCCGGGTTCAGACCGTCGGAAAGTTGCGTGTAGCTGCCATTAAATCCATCAGTGCAGCCGCAGCCGCCATTTCCCAGCGTTTGGTAATAAATACCGAAGCCGCCGCGGATTACCGTCCCGTTGAACGGATGATAAGCAATTCCGATGCGTGGCCCAATGTCGCTGTAATCCGTCGGATACAAGAAAGTGTTGCCCGTTCGCCCCGCTCCTTTTCCGGCGAAGATAAGGGCGCCCGGCAGGTTGTTCGCGCCCGGATTCGGTTTCTTAATATCCAGACTCGAATAATTTCCGTCTTTGTCGTGCCAGCCGATTGGAACTTCATACCGCAGTCCAAGCTCCAGCGTCAGCTTCGGCGTGATTCTCCAGGTGTCCTGTGCGAACCCGGCATAGTAGGCGTAACGGATAAATGGGAAAGTTACCGGTAATGCGGTCGCGCTACCCTGATCGACCGCGCCAAGCAGGAAGCTCGCAAAGGCGTTGCCGGTGGTTGTGAGGTGGGCTGAGTCGCTGGCCGTTTGAGCGCGAGAGAATGAGTAGGAGCCGTTCGTTCCAGCCAAGTCGGTAGTGCTGGTCCTAAGACTCCGGATATCCCAGCCGAATTTGAATTCGTGCTTGCCATGCGCCCAGCTCAACTGTTGGCTGAACTGAATCGTCGTGTTGAACTGACCGCCGTTGTTTACTTTCCCTTGGCTCATTCCCCAGTTGGTCAGATTATCCGTTTCGAACGCGACAATTGGGAAGACGTCCGAATCGCCGGTTAGCGGCAGGCCGATCTTTGAGCCATAGCCGTTCTGCAGTGGCGTATTCCAGTGTTGCCGCTGTCTGCTTATGCCAAACGTGGAATGCAGCAGCAACGTCGGGGTGAAGATCCAATCGTCATTGGCGCGATAGTTATCGGGATATTGGCCTTGCAGCAGGCCGTTGCTTAGTGGCCCCGGCAGAATCGCGATCGGATTATCGTACTGGCTCTCGCGCGTCATGAAGAATGATGCGCGGTTTTTCGCGGCAATTGAATGGTCGATTTTGATCGAATAGATGTAATCGTTGTGAACGCTGGAATTCAGGAACGAGTAGTTGCCCGTGACACCCGCCTGATTCGGATCGGGAATCAACGGCAGAATGTTTTTACTGATGGCGCTCCAGCGGCTCTGCGGAATGACGTTCCCGGGGAAGGCTTGCCGAGTGACAGGATCGAAGATGGGCGCTACCTCCGAGAAGTTACCCTGCTTCATCAAAGATGTCGGCAGCGTGTCGTTGGGAGTTTGCACCGAGATCGTCGCCGGACGCACGTCCTTTGCGTAAGTGAAATAGAAGAACGTCTTGTTGCGGCCATTGTAGATTTTCGGGATGTACACCGGGCCGCCCGCCGCCCCACCCTCTTCGTTGTATCGTTCTTTCGGACGGTAGCCGGGAGGATTCTTCGGGTTCGCGTTCGACGACCACCCCGCCGCGTCCCAGATATCGCGCCTCATATTCAAGAACGCCGCGCCGTGAAGGGCATTGGCCCCTGACTTAGTCACCATCAACTCAATGCCGCCACCCAGTCGTCCGTATTCAGCGTTGTAAGTGGAGGTGATCAGACGCATTTCGTTGAATGCTTCTATGCCCGGAAAGTTGAAAACCGTTCCGCCCGATTCGGGAATGGTAAGGCTTGCGCCGTCAATCATGACTTCCCGTGCCCGGCCGCCCGAGCCGTTGATGCTCGTTTCCGCACCCGAATTCACGCCCGCCATGTAGCCTAGAAAGCTCTCCGCGCTGCGCAGTCCGCCGGCATAGATTGGCAGATTCATCAGCAGCTTCGGCGTTAAATTCTCGCCTTCCTGCGGCGTGTCGGTCTCGAGCATGGAAACCTGCGACTGTACTTGGACACTCTGTCGCACCGTGCCGATTTGCAGTTTGAAGTCGATGGTCGCCTGCACGGCGACCTGAATCTCCACATTCTCCTCCGTGACTTTCTCAAAGCCAGGGTGCTCCACAGTCAGTGCGTAGACTCCAACGGGAACGCTTGGCAACACATACAGCCCGGCATCCGTGGTTGTGGCATTCAGGATCTGGCCTGTAGAACTTTGCGTGGCCTGCACTCGCACGCCCGCGATGGGTGCGCCGTTCGGATCGGTTACCGATCCGGAGATAGAGCCCGTCGTCGCCTGTCCGAAGGCAGCCGAAAGCATGCTCGCAACAACGGCAACACTCAACAGCAATGGCGACAATCGTGGTTGCCGATTCGTTGTCGTAGTCCGACCCGGTTCTTGAAGCCTTTTCATTCGAAGACTCTCCCTTGATCGAGCGATTGTATGACAGATTCGACGGATTGTAAATGAAACGCTGACATAAAACATAGAAACCGGACGGAAAGAGGTTCGGGTGCAAACTGTGGACGCGCTTGGCGTGGACGGCGATAATGGCCAGGATGACTGCAAAGAAGCCAGCTTCGGATCGCTTTCAGGGGCGGCATTTGACCGGAAGATCATCGATTCCGACAAATGCTCATTTGCCCGTGAAAGAAACAGCTTCTCCGAACAACCCGCTAGCGAGGCACGGCGGTTACTCGTCGCGTAGCGTGATCGCGGGATCGACATGCGCGGCTCTACGGGCGGGGAAGTAAGCAGCGGCCAAAGAGACGATTATAAGAATGCCCCCTGCAAGAGCGATGCTCGCCGGATCATTGGGCGTGAGCCCGTATCGGAAGCTCTTCAAATAGCGGCTTAAGCCGAATACGCGGAGTAGACCAATCCCGATCCCGCTTGACACTAGCAGGAGAACGCGTCGAAAGACATCTCGCTGGATTGTCCCAGCTTGCGCTCCAAGAGCCATCCGAATGCCGATAGACTTGGTCTCGCGACTGACACTATAGGCGATTACGCCGTAAAGCCCGACGCTGGCCAAGGCGAGAGCGAGCAGGCCCATAATGCTTGAAAGCTCCGCCGAGACGCGTTCTTTGGACACCGAGCCTTCCAATTGCAGGTTGAGCGTACCAGTGCCGGATAGAGGCACGAACGGATCGAGATTCTTCAACAGCCGGCGAACCGCTGGAATAGATCGGAGTGGGGCGCCCGATGTGTGGACGAAGAACGTTATCTCTCCGACGGGACGCTGCCGATACGGCAGATACATCATCAGCGGGGCCGCGGCGAGGAGGCCATGCTCTTTCACGTCTCCGACGACGCTCACGATTTCAATTGGCTTTTTGTCATCGCCGAGGATGGTGAAAGTCCTTCCAATCGGATTCCCGTTTCCAAAATACCGGCGGATAAAGGCTTCATTTACAATCACCACGGATCGGGCATCGGGTGCGTCGTAATTGTTGAAGCTACGCCCAGCGAGTAAATCTATACCGACCGTTCGGAAGTATCCCGAATCAACGATGTTGGCGCTGACTGGTTCGTCGCGGGACTGCGGCCGTTTACCAACACAATGAACAGGTTTGAATCCGTGGAATGTTCGAACGTTCGCGAACAAGTGAAGCGTTTACAGGGATCACTACTGGTATGTTCGTCTCGATGGGTGTGATTCACTGGATTCTGCTTGTTCTTGCAGCTTTCGAAGTCGCCGTCGTGGTTCTTGTCACGAGATCCACCGATTTGGCGTGGCCACCGACGTGAATCATTGGTGCGTGTCTTCTTCTCCTCGTGTTCGCATGGGTTGGAACCGCGAGATTCCAATTGGGCCGAGCGTTTTCCGTGACAGCGCAAGCGCGGCAGCTTGTCACAACTGGACTCTACGGCCGCATCCGCAATCCGATCTACTTCGCAAGCCCTTTTC
>JALYVD010000366.1 GCA_030853405.1 Acidobacteriota bacterium
CGTTTCAAGGACGTTTCCGGATAAATAGAAATCCCAAGTGACCCGCCAACCGGAAGTTACGCATTCAGCTTCCCTCGACTCTACGCGTCGAATCGCCCCGCATGCCAATGCGGTGGGCGTTGTGAACCAGGCGGTCGAGGATGCCATCGGCGTGGGATCGCCGATCTGTTCATGCCAGCGGCTCATTGTGGACTGACCAATCGAGCAACTCCGGGCAATCTTTGCGCTGGCAGAGCCACAACTTATACTTCAATGAGGCAATTAAGGGCACAGAACAGGACTGGACCGTTTAAGCAGTCCAAGTTTGCCAAACGGAGCATCGGTCCCATGGACACGGAGTTGTACACGGCGGCCCGATCCTGATTTCCTTGACACAAACATCTTGGTTCAGGCTTATAATCCAAGCGATCCGCGGAAACAAGAAATTGCCCGGAATCTGGTCAAACGAGCGCTTCCCGGCGAATCTTTGGTGTCAGTCAAGTTTTTGCAAAGTTAGACAGCGATATGGTCCGACGCGCTGTGCAGGCGCACGCTCAATACGGTTTGCACTTCTACGATGGGATGATTGTGGCCACCTTCCTGCCCAGCTTGCTTGCACGCGCGGCTCGGAAAGATGTCATATATTGCAGTAACTTACCGAGCCACGACCCCACTATCCACAATCAGTCTTGAGTGCATTAAGCCACGCTTGGCTCGGCCACAACCTCAAGCGGGTGTTTGTATTTGCATTCCGCATTGGCGCATTGCGCCACCGGACCCGATTTAAGGTATTTCTCTATTAAATAGCTGCCGCCGCACTCGGGACATTTCTCCGGAATGGGCTTACCCCAGGCGACAAAATCACACTCGGGATACCGGTTGCAGCCGTAGAACGTGCGGCCACGTTTCGAGCGCCGCTCGACGATTTCACCTTGCGAGCAATTGGGACAAGGCACCCCGATGGTCTTCTGTTTGACGAACTTGCATTTAGGATAATTACTGCAAGCCACGAACTCGCCGTAGCGCCCGAATTTCTGCACCAGGTTGCTATCGCAATTGGGACACTTCTCTTCGAGCGGTATATCTTTGCGCTGCTCGCCACCGATCTGCTTTGTCGTTTTGCAATCGGGATAGCCGGAGCAGGCGAAGAACTGTCCAAAGCGGCCTTTTTTGAGCACCATCGGACGGCCACAGTTTTCGCAGTACTCCTGCTCGTCCTGCTCCGTCAAATCGGCGCTGTCGGCGTCGGCCAAGTCGGCGGGGAGTTCGCGCGTGTTGGTGCATTCGGGGTAGCCGGTGCAAGCGATGAATCTGCCGTGCTTGCCCCACTTGATGACCATCGGTTTGCTGCACTTCTCGCAAACGAGGTCGGTCGGCTCCTCCATGCGCTTGATGTCGGTCATCGTAAGCGCGGCGTGATCGAGATCTTTCGTAAAGCGAGTATAGAAATCCGACATGGCCACACGCCACTCGAGTTTTCCCTCCTCGATTTCGTCCAACTCTTCTTCCATGCGCGCCGTGTACTTCACATCGAACAGGTCGTTGAAGCTTTCAATCAACAGATCGGCGACGACAATGCCGAGTTCCGTGGGTTTGAATTTTCCACCTTCTTTGGTGACGTATTCGCGATCCTGAATCGTGGACAGAATGGAAGCATACGTGGAAGGACGGCCTACGCCATCCGATTCCAGTTTCTTCACAAGTGTCGCTTCGTTGTAGCGCGGAGGCGGCTCGGTGAAGTGCTGCTCGGGGCTGATTTCCTTGAAGCGCAGCGTTTCGCCTTCGGTCACCAAGGGTAACTTGTGCTTAAGTTCCTCGTCTTCTTCGTCCTTCTGGTCCTTGCCTTCTTCGTAGACCTTCAGAAAGCCTTCGAACTTGGGCACGCTGCCCGTAGCGCGGAACACGTAGGCCGTATTGCTTTTGCCGGTTGCGCCTATATCGATGGTGGTCTGATCGAACACCGCCGGGTTCATTTGGGATGCCACGAAACGCATCCAGATCAGGCGATAAAGCTTTAGCTCGTCTTCGGCGAGGAGTTTTTCCACAGACTCAGGCGTCCGTAAAGCGGAGGTCGGGCGAACGGCTTCGTGGGCGTCCTGCGCGTCTTTCTTCGTCTTATAAAGGTTGGGCGTGGCGGGGATGTAGGTGGGACCGTAGCGCTCCGTGATGAATCCGCGAACTTCGGTCAGCGCGTCCTCTGAAACACGCGTGGAATCGGTACGCATGTAGGTGATCAGACCCACTGCGCCTTCTTTGCCGAGTTCCTTTCCTTCGTATAACCCTTGCGCCAGCATCATCGTCCGTTTCACGCTGAACCGTAGTTTGCGCGAGGATTCCTGCTGCAGGGTGGAGGTGATGAAGGGCGGAACCGGGTTGCGGCGTTTCTCCCGCGTTGCGACGGACTTAACTATATAGGATGAGTCGGCTATGTCGTCGAGAATCGTCTGGGCCGATTGCTCATTGCCAATCTCGGCCGCCTCGTCACCTTTTTTGTTCAGGCGCGCATTTAGAACCGGAGCTTTCTTGGCGTTCAGCGCAACGTCTATGGTCCAGTATTCCCGCTTCTGAAACGCTCTGACTTCACGCTCTCGTTCGACGACCAGCCGGAGAGCGACAGTCTGCACACGCCCTGCGGAGAGACCGCGCCGCACCTTGTCCCAAAGCAGCGGGGAAATCTTATAGCCGACGATGCGGTCGAGAATACGGCGCGTCTGCTGCGCTTCGACCAGATGCACGTTCACCGAGAGGGGCTTATCGAAAGCCTTCTTTACGGCATTCGCGGTGATTTCGTTGAACATCACCCTGAAAATGGCGGGCGAACCGGCTTTCTTGGGTTCCAGCTCCTCTTTAAGATGCCAGCAGATGGCTTCGCCTTCGCGGTCGGGATCGGCTGCGAGATAGATGGAGTCAACGCCCTTGGCCGCTTGCTTCAGCTCGGCAATGAGCTTCTTTTTACCTTCGATGACTTCATATTTAGGCTCGAAATCCCGGTCTACATCGACGGACAAATCCTTTTTAGGAAGATCCTTGATGTGGCCCAAGGAAGCCTTGACTATGAAATCCTTGCCGAGATACTTACCGATAGTTTTCGCCTTCGCCGGAGATTCAACGATAACGAGTGATTTTGCCATGCTATGTACGTTACCTAACGATTCTGGCCGGTCCGCTGGGACCCGCCGTCAGAATGCTACCCTTTTTACCACACCTTGACAAACTTTTTGCCAGGGAGCTGCCGGATCAGGCCGGACATCTCAAGGTCAAAGAGCGCACCGATCAACTCAGATGAGGACGCTCCTTCAAAAGTTTCAAGCAACCCGTCAAGTTGTTGAGGCACATCGACTTGCAAGCTATTCAGGAGCTTGCGGGAAAGAGCTTTGACGGGCGGTTCCGGGCCATCGGAGGGGTGCGCCAGCAAGGGATCTATGCCGTCCGATAAAACTTTTTGCTGGGCGCGGCTAACCAGCTCGCGGCGAACGGAAAGCGGGAGTTCGTTCGTGATGTCGCTCCATTCCTGGACCAGCTTGGCTCCCTGTTTGATAAGGAGGTTGGGTCCCCAACTCATCTTGGACGTGATGTTTCCCGGGACGGCGAACACATCCCTGCCCTGATCCATCGCCAGTTTTGCCGTGATCGCTGAGCCGCTATGCTGCGCTCCTTCGATGATCAGAACTCCTAGAGACAGACCGCTGACGATCCGGTTGCGAATAGGAAAATTCTGAGGGAACGCCGCCGCGCCCATCGGAAACTCTGAGAGTAGCAGTCCCTTCCGGGAGATGTCCTGGTAGAGCTTGCGGTTGTCAGCGGGATAAAGGACGTCAATGCCACAGCCGAACACGGCAATCGTATCGCCTTCCTCGGTGAGGGCTGATTTGTGAGCGGCCGTATCAATTCCGCGAGCCATACCGCTAATAATGGTGAGCCCAGCCCGGGCTAGATCGGTGCTCAGACGCTCGCAAGCGGCCATTCCATAAGGCGTAGGGCGACGAGTGCCGACCACCGCAATGCCGGCGGATTTCATCAATTCCGTCCGGCCAAGAGCAAAAAGAACGATAGGCGGATCGAAGATTTCACGCAGACTCTGGGGGTAACGCGGATCTTGGATTGTGATGAGTTCAGCGCCCGTATTAATGGCCTTTTGTTGCTGATCGACGGCGTCGTCAAAAGAACAGCCGCTTGCGACGTTACGAGCCTGGGCTGGGCTGAGTCCGGCGGCTTCGAGCTCACTGGCCGAGCAACGGAAGATAATTTGTGGAGATTTCAGCTTTTCGAGGAGCCGGAGAGAGCTAACCGTCCCCAGACCGGGTACCATGCGCAGGCGAGCCAGTGGAGAAGTTCCTCTTGAGTGAGGACAGAGGTCGGCATGTTTCATACGTGCCAGGTTGAGGGACGCACTCTCACGAGATGGAAATACATTTAGGAAAACAAGCGACATCTTGACAACGCCTCGCCATTACCCTATCGTCTATAGACAATTGTATATACACGAGGCCGCAATCTTTTTATCGGCGTTTTTAGGGCCTGTCGTTCTTGGCAATCCGGGCCAATACTACAATCCGGCGGCCTTTTGGGTCCCGTCGAACGGCACTTACGGGAACGTTGGACGGGATGTGTTAACGGGACCGGGGTTGGCAACGCTCGACTTCTCCGCACTTAAGGAATTGCCGCTTTCAGAAAAATTGAAGCTGCAATTCCGGTCGGAGTTTTTCAATATTCTCAACCACACGAACTTCTCGACGCCGAATCCGGTGGTATTTACATCGGCTGGCTCCGCACCGTCCAGCACAGCTGGCGTGATCAGCGCTACTTCCACGACGTCGCGGCAGATCCAGTTCGGCCTAAAGCTGCTTTGGTAACAAATTGCTGGACTACTAAGCGGCATTAGACCGCCCGGGACACTGCCGTTCCCTTTTCCGATTGCAGACCACACATGGCTGTAGTAGAATTGCACACGGATATAGTAGCCTGTGATATCGACGCGCAAATTGACTCCGTTAGAGCTGCAAATCATGCAGACGCTCTGGGACCGCGGCCCTGTTCCCATCAGGGAAATACAAGAAGCTTTCCCCGAACCGCATAGGCCGTCTTATACGACGGTGCAGACAACTGTCTATCGGCTGGAGAAAAAGAAAGCTGTGTGCCGCGTTAAAAAGATTAGCAACGCGCACATTTTCGAAGCCGTCCTTTCGCGCAACGCCGCGCAGCGCAGGTTGATTGACGATTTATTAGGATTATTTGGCGGGCGTACACAACCCGTCATGGCTCATCTGGTCGAATCCGGCAAGCTTACTCTGGAAGACGTGAAGGAAGCGGAGAAGGCTTTGCGGAAGCTCTCAAAGGAGAATAAATTGCGATGATTCCGGCTTACATCGTCTCGGCGTTAGCAAATCACTTGTGGCAATCGACGGCGGCCGCCGCGTTCGTAGGACTTCTTGTGCTGGTTCTGCGAGGCAACCAGGCACGCATACGATACGCACTGTGGATGATTGCATCCGCGAAATTTCTGATTCCGTTCTCTCTTCTGATGATTGTAGGCGGGTATCTGCAGTCGGCAGTTTCCGCTCCCCTGGCGAAACCGGCCTTCTCCAAGGTGTTGGAACAGATAACGACGCCGTTTTCGCAGATTCCGGACGCTTCCACGGCCGCACCCCTCACAGCGGTTGTTCGTCAGGCTGCGGTTGCACACAGGGCGAACCCATTGCCTGCCATTCTATTCAGCCTGTGGGCGTGTGGTTTTCTAGTCGTGGTTTTCTCCTGGTGGCGTAAATGGCGGACCATCCGTTGCGCGGTACGCACGGCGTCGTATAAGGGACTCGTAGCGGACGTGCCGGTGCTGTCGTCGCCATCGCTGTTGGAACCGGGAGTTTTCGGCGTTGTGAAACCAGTGCCATTGCTCCCCGAAGGCATCACGGAGCGTCTGACGGAACCTCAATTGAGCGCCATTTTCGCGCACGAAATGGCCCATGTGCGACGTCGGGACAATCTCAGCGCGGCCTTCCACATGCTGGTCGAAGCGGTCCTTTGGTTCCATCCAATGGTCTGGTGGATTGGCACTCGCCTGGTGGAGGAACGGGAGCGCGCTTGCGACGAAGCCGTCCTGCAATCGGGCAACGAACCGCAAGTGTACGCCGAGGGAATTCTCAGCGTCTGCAAGCTCTACCTGGAATTACCTTTGGCTTGCGTTTCGGGCGTGACGGGATCGGATCTAAAGAAAAGAATTGTTCGTATCGTGACCAAACAAGTTACTCAAAAATTGGATTTAAGCAGAAAGCTGTTGCTGAGCGCGGCTGGAGTTTTGGCCGTTGTCTCACCGGTCGTGTTTGGGTTGATACACGTAGCACAAGTCCAGGCCCAGACGGCGGCACAGGATATCACTGGGTCTTGGCAAGGAACCCTTCATGCCGGCAAAGATCTGCGCACCGTTCTGAAGATCACCAAAGGGGACGGCGGTGCTTTGAAGAGCACGCTGTACAGCATCGATCAGGGAGGCCAAGGGATTCCCGTCACCTCGATCAGTTTGCAGGGATCGACCGTCAAGTACTCGATTATGATGATCGACGGCAGTTACGAGGGGAAGCTGAGTCCGGATGGCAACACGATGACGGGAACCTGGACTCAAGGCGGCCACCCGATCCCGCTAAACCTCACACGCGCCACGCCTCAGACTGCCTGGGTGATACCGGAGCCGCCTCCCCCGATGAAGCCTATGGCGGCAGATGCTTCACCGGAATTTGAGGTCGCGACCATCAAGCCGAGCAAGCCAGATCAACCAGGTAAAGGATTCGGGGTCAGAGGACGGCATTTTTCCACGCTCAACACGTCTTTGAACGATATCCTCATGTTTGCCTACGGGGTTCAGTCCCGGCAAATTTTAAGCGGCCCGCCCTGGATGGGAACAGACAAATTCGACATTGCAGCCGAGCCGGACGGGGAAGGACAGCCGAACGACAAGCAGTGGAAGACGATGATCCAGAAACTGCTTGCCGATCGTTGCAAGCTCAAGTTCCATCACGAACAGAAAGAACTCTCCGTCTACGCGTTGGTTGTTGGGAAGAATGGACCAAAGCTGAGCAAGAGTGAAGGAGACGCCAACGGCTTACCTAGTCTTTTTTTCAGAGGGCTTGGGGTGCTGCCGGCAGTGAATGCGACTATGGCCGACCTTGCCGGGGTAATGCAGGGCGCCGTTCTGGACCGGCCGGTTGTGGATCAGACAGGTCTCAAAGGACGGTTTGATTTCACGTTGAAGTGGACGCCCGACGAGTCTCAGTTTCAAGGTATGGGCATCAAAGTACCGCCTCCCAGCAACGCCCCCGATGCACCGCCGGGACTCTTCACCGCCATTCAAGAGGAGTTAGGGCTGAAGCTGGACGCGACGAAAGCGCCCGTCGATGTCCTTGTCATCGATCACGTAGAAAAGCCCTCTGAGAATTAGCGCCAGGACGTAAGCAATGGTATGGCGGCGAACGAAAAAGTACATCTGTCTTTTGCCCTTTCTCGCTTCGTTAGCCGTTCCCCGCGTGACGGAGGCTTCGGAGTACCACGGCCAAGTCGTCCTGAATGACTTGCCCGTTCCAGGCGCATTGATAACCGCAACAAAGGGCGACAAGAAGCTAATCGCCGTGACGGATGAGCAGGGCCTCTATTCCTTTCCCGATTTGAGCGACGGAAGCTGGACGGTTGAAGTTCAGATGACTGGTTTTTCGAATATCAAACGGGATGTGACGATCACACCGAATGCGCCTCCGGCAAAGTGGGAATTAAAGCTGTTGCCACTTAATCAGGTGATGACTGAGACGATGCGGCTAGGGCCAGTTCGGGGAATGTCCGCCGCCCGTCCTGAGCCGAAGATGGACAAGCCCGCGGAGACTCCGATGCCCGCGCAGGATGCCAACCAAGACACGTCCGATGGTTTGCTTATCAACGGGAGCGTGAATAACGGCGCAGCCTCGCCATTCTCCCAAGCGGCGGCTTTCGGTAACAATCGCAACCGCCCCGCAAGCCTTTATACGGGCGGTATCGGAATGATCGTGGAGAATTCCGCGTTGGATGCCAAGCCGTTTTCGCTAACCGGCCAGAACACGCCGAAACCGGAATATAGCGACCTGACTGGCGTGATTACCCTGGGCGGCCCCATAAGAATTCCGCACGTACTACGAAACGGTCCGAACTTCTTCGTTGGTTATCAATGGACACGCGACCGCAACGCCGATACGCAAGCCGCGCTGGTACCGGATCTGGCAGAGCGCAACGGGATTCTTTCAAACCCGGTCCTCGATCCATTGACCGGTGATCCGTTTTCCACGAATGTCATCCCGCAGAGCCGCATAAGTCCGCAGGCGCGAGCTTTGCTGGCGCTCTATCCGTTGCCGAACTTCGGTGGAAGCTCGCGCTACAACTATCAGATTCCGACCGTTAGCGCGAGGCATCAAGACGCGTTGCAATCGCGTTTCGAAAAAAGTTTTAATAACAAAAATCAGATTACCGGCCAGTTTGCATTTCAAAGTATCCGCGCAAACACGCCGAACGTGCTCGGCTATTCGGACAGCTCGGACATACTGGGTCTCAATGCACGCGTTAACTGGTCGCATCGCCTGGGGCGAGGCTTGTTTCTGAATCTCGGATATCAGTTCAGCCGGCTCTCTACGCGCCTCATTCCCTACTTCGAGAATCGGAAGAACGTCTCGGGCGAGGCGGGAATCGGGGGAAATAACCAAGCTCCGGTGAACTGGGGTCCACCGAGTCTGGTTTTTGCGAGCGGCATTGCGAGCCTGACCGACGGCCTGTCGGCCAACAATCATAATCAGACGGACGGACAATCCTCTTCCCTGTTGTGGAATCAAGGTCATCACAGCGTTACGCTGGGAGACGATTTCCGCAGGCAACAATTCAACTACCTATCTCAACAGGACCCGCGCGGAACGTTTACTTTCACGGGCGCGGCAAGCGGCGCCGATTTCGCCGACTTTCTATTGGGGATTCCCGATACCAGTTCCATCGCTTTCGGCAACGCGGACAAATATTTTCGCGAATCGGTTTACGACGGTTACGTTACGGACGATTGGCGGGTGAGTCCTGAAGTCACCTTGAACGCGGGTATTCGCTGGGAGTATGGCGCTCCTATGACGGAGCTTTATAACCGGCTGGTGAACCTGGATGTCACTCCCGGTTTTGCAGCGGCGGCGCCTGTTCTGGCAAGTAATCCGGTGGGTCCATTAACAGGTCAACGGCTACCCAATTCGCTGATGCGCCCGGACAAATCAGCTTGGGAGCCGCGAGTAGCGATTGCGTGGCGTCCGATGTCCGGATCGTCACTAGTGGTGCGCGGCGGATATGGCGTCTACTACAACACGTCCGTCTATCAGTCGATTGCGGTTCAATTGGCACAGCAGCCGCCGTTGTCGAAGACTCTAAGCGTGCAGAATAGTTCAACGGATCCGCTGACCCTAGCGAACGGATTCAACGCCTCGCCCTCGACTATCCCAAATACGTTCGGAATCGATCCGAACTTCCGCGTGGGATATGCGCAGAACTGGCAGTTATCTTTACAGCGGGACTTGCCAGGATCGTTGGTAATGTCGGCTACATACTCCGGGATCAAAGGGACGCGAGGGCTGCAAGAATTCCTGCCGAATACATTTCCGGCTGGCGCGGTTAATCCCTGTCCGGCTTGCTCCGCCGGATATACTTACCTGACCTCCAACGGCAACTCAACTCGGGAGGCCGGTATCATTCAGTTGCGCCGCCGGCTTCACAGCGGTTTCACCGCGCTGGCACAATACACGTTCTCGAAATCTATCGACGATGTGGCGTCTTTAGGCGGTCAGGGCGCGATAGCGCCGACCACGGTGAGTTCAAATCCCACGGCTCAGAATCCAGCGGAATCAAATCAAACCGGCACGGCGGGTGCGGCTCAGGCGGCCACGGGGAATGCGATGATCGCACAGAACTGGCTGAATCTACGCGCTGAAAGAGCGCTCTCCAGCTTCGATCAACGTCACGTTTTGTCTCTACAGATTCAGTACACCAGCGGGATGGGACTGGCGGGAGGCACTTTGTTGAACGGCTGGAGAGGGGCTCTGTTGAAAGAGTGGACTTTCGTTACCCAGATCACCGCAGGCAGCGGACTACCCCTCAATCCCATTTATCTGGCGGCGGTACCTGGCACGGGAGTTACAGGAACCATACGGCCGGATTACACCGGCGCCGCGCTTTACGCCGCTCCTGCAGGTCTGTCGTTGAATCCAGCCGCGTACACGGCGCCCTTACCCGGACAATGGGGGAATGCGGGAAGAAATACGATCGCCGGTCCGGTTCAGTTCACTTTAGACACTTCCATGGGACGCACGTTCCGGCTGCGGGACCGCCTGAACCTCGATTTACGAATCGATGCCACCAATACGCTTAATCACGTCACGTTCACCAGTTGGAACACGATCATAAATAACGCGCAGTTCGGGTTCCCTGTCGCCGCCAACGCCATGCGAAGCTTGCAGACCACGCTGCGATTGAGGTTTTGAGAATGCTGAGGCTGCTTGCACTGCTGTTGGTCTTTGCCTTGACGCAACGTGCGCAGAATATACCTAAAACCGACAATGGCACGGCCCTGTTCACCAGCAGCACGCAACTGGTTATCGAAACGGTGAGTGTCACCGACAAGTCCGGCAACGCCGTGGAAGGCCTGAAGGCCAAGGATTTCACGGTTGTCGAAAACGGCGCGCCGCAACAGATACGTTTCTTTGAAGAACAGAAACTACAGGGCAAGTCGGAAGCGCCCATGGCCCCGTCCGGCGCCGAACACATTCATGTTTACGACAAGCTCACTCGCACCCGCATTTCATCTGAGCTGCCCGGAACCAATCAATACAAAGATCGACGCCTGTTAGCTCTCTATTTCGATATGACGGCCATGCCTCTCCCCGATCAGTCACGGGCGCTGACGGCGGCGAAGAAGTTTATACGAACGCAGATGACGCCAGCCGACCTGGTGGCTGTCTTACGCTATTCCGGCGGCGCGGTGGACGTCTTGCAGGATTTCAGCAATGACCGGGACCGGTTACTGAGCATTATTCAAACGATGGCGATCGGAGAAGGCCAAGGCTTCGATGAGAGTGGCAACGACGCCGGCACACCGGATGCCGGGGCCGCATTCGGTCAGGACGACAGCGAGTTTAACGTCTTCAATACAGACCGCCAGCTAGCCGCCTTGCAAACGGCCGCGGACATGTTGGGCCAGTTGCACGAGAAGAAATCCCTGATTTACTTCGCCAGCGGTCTGAGGCTGAATGGTCTGAACAATCAGGCCCAATTGCACGCTACCGTGAATGCGGCCATCCGCGCCGGTGTCTCCTTTTGGCCGATCGATGCACGCGGACTGGTGGCCGAGGCTCCCATGGGCGACGCCACGAAGGGATCACCGGGTGGAATAGGGATGTATTCAGGCGCCGCAGCGCTGGCGGTAACTACGAATCTTGAGCGATCGCAGGACACATTGTATGCGCTGGCTAGCGACACCGGCGGCAAGGCTTTGCTCGATTACAACGACCTCACTAGAGGAATCGTCAATGCGCAGCACGCCGTTTCGAGTTACTACATCATCGGTTATTACACGAGCGAAGCGGCACGCGACGGCAGGTTCCGACGGGTGAAAATCGCGCTGACGGCGGATCTGTCCGCCAAACTCGATTACAGGCAGGGCTACTATGCCGACAAAGAATTCAGCAAGTTTACGGCATCGGACAGAGAACGCCAACTGGAAGATGCGCTGATGTTACCCGATCCCGTGACTGAACTCACCATTGCGATGGAGGTGGATTACTTTCAGTTGAACCGGGCCGAATATTTCGTTCCGATCATCGTGAAGATCCCCGGACGCGAGCTTGCGCTTGCCAAACGCAGAGGCGCCGAACATACGTTGATCGATTTCATCGGCGAGATCAAGGACAACTACGGCATTACCGTCACAAACGTGCGCGACAAAGTGAATATAAAGCTAAGCGACGAGACGGCGGTGGAACTGGCCAAGCGTCCGATCGAGTACGACACCGGGTTCACGCTTTTGCCGGGAAAATACACAATCAAATTTCTCGCGCGGGACGATGAAACCGGCAGAATCGGAACGTATCAAGCAACATTCTTGATTCCTAACTTGAATAAAGAACAGAAGCGAGTCGTTATTAGTTCTGTAGTATTGAGCGCCCAGCGCGTGAACATGACGGCCGCATTGTACAACGTAACGGCGAAAAAGATCAACGGGGAGAATGCCAATCCGCTGGTGCAGGATGGACAGAAACTGGTTCCGAGCGTCACGCGCGTATTCAGTAAGAGCCGTCCCGTGTACGTTTATCTTCAGGCTTACGAACAAAGCGCGCCCGTCATTCAGCCATTAATCGCGTTCGTAAGTGTCTACAGCGGAGAGAGAAAGGTTTTCGAAACGCAACCTGTTGAGGCGTCACATGGATGGAATAACTCGTTAAAGACGGTGCCTCTAAAATTCAGCCTTAACCTGGATAACCTGCCGCCTGGGAAGTACGTTTGCCAGG
>JALYVD010000275.1 GCA_030853405.1 Acidobacteriota bacterium
GTAGGTCCCGGTATCAAGAAAACTGAAAGAAGAATCGACGAAAGCGCCGTTCGCAACCAACGACTCAGTGACGGGCGTACTGCCAGTGGGCATTAGGTTGAGGACCATCGAAACAGACGAGTCTAAATAAGAATAGTTGAAGTAGTTTTGGTTTGGGGCAGCCTCGGAAACGCCCTGGATCGAGCTTTTGTTGTTGCCGGCGTAAGTAGTCACGAAGGAATACGTGCCGCCGGTAAACCCTGCTGAAGCACCGCTGAAGGATCCCGATAGAGTACAAGTACTGTTGCCTCCGCTGAACCCGCATGCGCCCTGCTGGAGATCCCAAGTCGCATGACCCTGGCCGTTCCCGCCGAGTCCATATTCGACAAAATTTTGAGCGCTTTGGCCCAAAGTCACATCCACACTGGCCGCGTGCATCGTGAAAGCAGCGGTTAGCATTCCTGCGATTGCATAAATTCTCATTTTTAACATCCTCGATTTCATCTAGTTCGAGGCCAGTATAGACCGGAATACGATATAAACAACAACCCTCTAGGACCGTAAGTACTGACAGTACGTCCTAGTCCGGGAGATGTTGGGGCTTTTAGAGTGGCAACTGCCTGATGGCCGCGTTGTCGTTTTCGTCGAAGACCCGGATGGCGATCATCTGGCCGGGTTCCACCTTCAGCCGATAAGTCAAGACCTGCGAGTCTGTGACTTTGCTTACCGGGTTCAACAGAGCCCAATCGCCGCCATTTACGGACATTTCGGCCTTATCGATCCAACTGAGTGTGTCGGCGGCGGTGAACGTAACGGTGCGGTTTGCGCCATCCGGCACAACCTTAACATCCCTTATCTCGGGGGCCGTATTGTCTATCGTGAACGAATCGCTCTCAAGAGAAGAAGTGAGCGTCTGGCTTTCAGTATTCCCCGGAGCGTCGGATGCCGTGACCCGGATCACGTATTCGCCGTCGGGAAACGCGGCAGTGTCGAAGGCGTAGAACCGGTCCTGGAGCTTGTCTTTGAGGATGCGCCAAACGGACTCGTTCTTGCCGCGCACTTCGACCTTAAATAGCAGCGGATCTCCGTTGGCATCACCAGCGCTCCACCGCACTGTGAGATAGCCCTTGTTGTACTGAAGCGTAGCTGGCCCGGCTGCTTCAGAATTCGACGTCACAGCTATGGATCTCTTTTGACCGACCGCGGGAACGCTGAGCGTGCTCGGGGCTCCCGACGAGGCGAGCGTTCTTTCAAGCGCCGAACTACTGGGGGCTTGGCGATAGTTGAAGGGCGCGAACTCGATTTGCCTGACCTTGGGGGCGACGTTTTTGGGGAGATACGGAATGTCGATGACGCTCAAGTCGGGGGAGCCGCCGTCCGGAGCCCGGCTTAGCGTGAGCCGGTATTGCAGGAAACGCGCCGGGGGCGCTGAAATTTGGCCACCTAATCGCGTGACCGGAACAGCACTCCATGGACTCCAGTCATGCTGTGGGTCGCTCAAGTTACCGCTTCGGACCTCCAGTTCCGCATTTCCGCTGTGGAGGTTCGAGCTGATGTGCGCTTTACCCCAAATCGAAAACTCGCCGGCGTCGAGAGTCTCGCTCTCAAGCGTGCCGGTCTTTTCGAGCCGTGCGCTGATGGAATAAACATTTCCTACGTTTCCCGTAACGGCGTAAACCGTCCCCTCGCGCCCTTGTAGAAATGCCGTTACTTGGGTGGGCGGAACATCTAGAAGCCGGGTGGAGAATTGGTCCGAATCGATCCGGTAAATGACTCCCTTGTTTCCCGTTCCAAGCAGCGGTTTACCAGCGGAATCGAATCCGATGGCGTAAACAATGTCAGTTGGAGATTCCCAAATCCGCTCGGTGAACCCGTCCTTCTGAATGCGGTAGACGTCGGACCCGCCGCTAACGGCCACGCTCAAGGATCCTACGGCGGGGGGCAATGACGGTGGGGTGGCGCCTACCTTCATTGCGCCCGTCGAGGATACGGAAGGAGTGTTGCTAGGCAGCACGGGTGCAGTTCCCGATACCGAGAGGCTGAATGGCTTGTGGCCGACGGCTGACGCGTAGATTACACCGTCATGCTCCGCTACAGCCGTTACTTCGCGTTTGTTCGTCTGAAAAAGCACGAACTTCTCCCCATTCGGTTTAATTCGAAGCACCAGGCCGGCCGGCTCCGTTCCTACAATCAAGTTTCCTGCGCTATCGATAATCATCGAGCGGGCGTGCGCCTCGTCGGTGCGCGCGAATTCGGACCCTTTCCCGTCGGGTGCGACCTTATAGATCACGCCCGAATCACCCGTGGCAACGAACAGATTGCCCGAGCGATCGAAGCTCATCGCCCAGACGTATTTACACTTGGGATCGAAGAACAACTCCGCCTTGCCGTTCCGGTCGATGCGGTAAATCTTGGAATCCGGCAGGACGGCCGCATAAACGCGGTCTTTCGAATCGACCGCGAGCGCATGAATCTCCAAACCCGTCAATTCGGCGAGGACCTTGCTTTTTCCGCCGGGGTTAAGAGAGAAGACTTTGGCGGTCGCTCCGGTCGGGGCTCCGCCTGCATAGAAGAGCGTTCCCTTCGAATCCTGTGCAATGGTCCAGAGGTAGGGAACGGTGGTACTGTCGAGTTCCGTAAATTCCGGCGCGAGTGTAATGTGGCCGTCACTGCGGATGGAGAGGTGTTTGGCGGTTCCGCGCGTAAAATCGGATTGATCGGACTGTTCCCATACGTGAGTATCGACAGCGAAACACAGAGAAAACGGTACGGAGGTCAGGAACAGAGTTGCGGCAGCGGCGCGCAGAGCCGGGGAAATGTGCATGATTTCGGTGGACGTTTAGTTTACGTGGGTTTAATTAACGTGGATCTTGAGCGAATAGTTTCCGGTAACCACAACATCAAAGGGCACCGACGCTTGTTCGTGGGCGCTTTCGGGCGAGCTGACGAACTCGTGATTAGTGGCGCGGCCGCTTTGCATGACGTTCAACACCGAAGCAGGCAGGCTAGGCAGCACCTTTTCATCTGAATAGACTGTTGGCTGCGACTCGATTAGCGAGACGTATAGCCTGTTGTTGCTACGTTCTTCATTCAGCATCGCGACCGCTTGCGGAACGTCTTCAATGTGATTCAAAGAACTCGCGAGGTTCTGGAAACGGCTCAGCGTATCGGCGTCGCTGAAGAGGATCTGATGCTCGCCTCGCGACAGACCGGCGGGGATTTTAACCAGCACTGTTTTCTCCATGCGCTCGCCACGATACGGACGCAGAAAAACCTTGACCG
The DNA here is from genome assembly GCA_030853405.1 of Acidobacteriota bacterium. Taxonomy (GTDB): domain Bacteria; phylum Acidobacteriota; class Terriglobia; order Bryobacterales; family Bryobacteraceae; genus Bog-105. Next base: position 3,262 of record JALYVD010000275.1, read on the forward strand.
GCACTTCCGTACCTGGAGTTACTTTGTTATCGGCGATCCAGGCAGATTCGATTTGGGCAATGCGGCGGCTGGGGAGGAGATCGATATCGACATTGACTGCGTCCAGCTTCGGAAGTTTGCCTGAGTTCAAGAAAAGCCGGTTAAATTTATCGCCCCACCATCCGGCAAGCAGCATTGGTGTAGGTATGGGCGTTTCGGCGGGAGCTTGCATAGTAGTGAGTTCGATACGCTGCTGCCCCGCCACCTTCAACTCTCCGTGCAGCCGGTATGTCGCTTCTTCAGAAAAGTCGTTCAAGTTCGATAGCGCGTTGAAGAGCGTTGCCATCATCAGGTAGGGCGTCCATTTCTGGTCAACGAACACGTTGAAATGGAAATCGCGGGAGTTGCGCACCGTGTTGTCCTCGTTATAGGAGCGCACGTGCATCATAACCGGAATCATCTGCGCCGTGGCCCCCAGCTCGCCCTCAATGGCACTGTGCCGGTCCTGACGAAGCGCGCCTACTACCTCGGATGCGTTGCCCATTTTGGTGGGCTGATACTGCGAGGCGAGAGTAGTGATGATCTCTTCCTTTGCCATCGGCATATCCACCGGGCCGAGGTTGAACATCGGGTGTCCGAAAGCCAGAATGCGTTTGCCGTCGTTATAGGTGACGGTGCCCGCGCCGGTCATGGTCACGTCCCCCGAGACCAGTACGGCCGCTACGCTATCGCCGGGTTGGAGAGAGGTCGCCCAATCTTTAGCGGGCTTTGAGGAATTGAGATTACCGCCCGCACCGCCTTGCGCCACCGTGAGCCCAAGCTGCTGAAGAATGGGCGCAAACTCACGCACGGACTCGTCTGTGAAGCCGGACATTGAAATAGGCGTTGCAATAGGCGTCATCATGGCCGCGTCATGCAGAGGAGTGGACGAGGCCGCCGCCATGACTCGCGCTAATAATGTTCCAGGCATTTCAAGGCCGGCACTGGCCTGTTGAAGTTTGCCGGGAGTACGGCTGTCCGCAGGGCGAGTCTTGTCATAATCCTTGACTTCGAGCATCAGCCCAATCGGCGTGATGCCGCAGATCGCATCGGGAGAGAAGACGCTGAGCCGGAGAGAAACGGCCCCTACCAGTTTGCCGTCGATGTAAACCGGG
>JALYVD010000276.1 GCA_030853405.1 Acidobacteriota bacterium
TATCCCGATGATCTGCTCTTCGCTAAACCTGCTGTTCTTCACTCTTCGTCTTCCTTTCGCAAACTCTGTTGCTTTGGAAAAACCCAGTTTAGAGTGGCTCAGTTCCGTCGGGCAAGGTCAAAGCGCCGACGCCTCTCTAGTCGGCTTCATCGTCAACCGGCTGAAGCAAGACGGCGACATCTCCGAAGGCATCAGCCCCAAGTTTCTGGTGCGGAACTGGTCGGGCGCTCATAAGGAGTGGAGCACCAAGGCGGTGAAGGACGCCGTGTTTGCGTCGCCCATCTTTCCGCGGCTACTGAACGGTGATCTGATCCGGGACACCATCGCGAGGGGTGTAAGCAACAGCGTCTTGGCCTATGTTGGCAAGACCGCCAGCGTTGGGTACGATCCGTTCGTATTCGGCGTCAGCATGACTCCGCAGGAAGTGGAGATCTCCGACGACGTTTACGTGATCACCGCCGAGACCGCAGAGGCATACAACCAATCGCTTTCCCCTCCGCCGAAGCCGGTAGGGAGCGGAAACCTGTTTGATCCGCCCGCAACCCAAACGCCCCAATCTAGCGGTGGCAACGTAAGCGCCGATTTTGGGAAGGATGAGAAAGACGAGAGTCTCCGCGTCCATCCAGGGGCGAGTAATACTGCGGTACTCCGATGGTCGGGCGATGTTCCGGCCCAGAAATGGATGAACTTCTACACCAAAGTTCTGTCACGATTCGCTACGACGAAGAATCTCCGGTTGACCGTGGCGGTCGAGGTAACCCCTGAGGGTGGAGTCTCGAAGCAGTCGATTGAAGAAACTAAGACAGCACTGCGCGAGTTAGGACTTAAGGACGATTTGTGACGCGGGTCGATGTTTGTGGAAGAAGGCCATAGCGGCCTGGCCGGACTCGAAGGAAATCAACGCGATGTCCCATTGCTGATGCCGCTAGTGGCAGCCTCTGATCACTATTCTGTGAACTTTAGCTGTGAGAAGTACCGCCTTACTTCCTCAAATGCCGCAGCCACGTCGGTTTTCAATGAACATTCTTCCGCCATTGAGGTAAACGGCGCGTTCCAGCTTGCTGGAGGTGCATCCAGAAACGGTGGAAGTGGATGCGTATTTCGCCTTGAGAAGGTCTGAATCAGCGCATTGACCGCGCGGCCCGAGTCGAGATTCCCGGCGCGCACAAGCAGCGTGAGGTCGACAAGGTCTCGTACGCGGCTGTTTGGCGTACTCCTCGGAAGCGTGTACGCGTGAATCTTCTCGGCGAACTGTTGTTCACGTTGAATCATCGGCACCACTGGCGGCGCGATATTCGCAAAGCCCAACCAGTCACGAGCCTGTATAACCTCGAGTGGGTCAACGACGACATCGTCGAGCCCTACGTCCAAGTGAAACTTCACGAAGGTTCGGCCGGCCATGACCGCTTCAACCGAATATCGCGCACCTCCGCCCGGCGCACCGTCCAAATCCATGGAGGACTCGCTCACGCGAAACGAAAAATGATCGCCAGCGTCGATGCCACCAATGTCTTGCAGGTATGTAAGAGTCGTATCGCCAAGTCCTTCCGGCACTGCTCGAACCGTGAAATCGAGATCTTTCGTAGTACGCGCGGTTCGGAATCTTAGCTCCATCGCGTACCCACCCTTTAGAATCCAATCCCTATTTGAAGAAAAGAACAGGCGGCTGAGGAAGCGATCAAATGCCACCTGCCGGCGCAATCTCTGGAGATCGACAGCTTCATCTCGCGATATCCGTTTCAGCCGCTCCTCCAGAGCCGTCCGAAGACCAGGGGCGGTTTCATAGCGTCGATCAGTCTTCATCTTGGACTTTCTTCGAGGACATCGATAATTGCCGAGATCGCGGGAATTTTCCTGGCGTGGGTGATCTGCCCTCTCGTTAGCTTGCCCGTGCGGAATGCTTCTCTGAAAGCGGTTTGCAGAATCGGCTTCGGAAGAGTGTCGTCGCGCCAGACATCGACAATTGTTCTGAGCGCATTCGTCGCGGGAACACCGGAGATCGTTTCGCGTTCGTCGGCTTCGACGTCTGCGAAGTGGAGGCGAACAATCGACGGGATGGGGGAGCCCTTTCGAAAATCCGGGGGCACCGTGAGATCAAGTTTCGCAGGATTGGCATCAGTCAGTTCATGAAGGCTAAGTGCAGTCTGATGACTAAAGACTCCCACCGGTGAATCGCTGCGACCTCGTGACCACAGCCACCAAAGAATCAGATCCGGCCTATCCGGCGGCGGAAACAGAGCGAGACGGTAGATGCCGCGGTGCTCACGTATCCAGTTCCCTGCGCCAACGTGGTAATTGCGCTTGTTCGCGGTGTATCCAAGAGCGGCTGCCTGTTTTGCCGTAAAGTACCCACCTTGTTCTTGAGCGAGCTGAAACAGTTCCGTCCTCTGCATAAAAGTTCAACTTTCTTGAACCATTATGTCCTTCCCCGGACGTGTCCGTCTAGTCGGCCCGCGAGCAGTCACCCGGTTTTGGAGACGTTTTTTGCAGTTGTGCACAGACGCGCGAGGCAATCAACTCGGCAAGCCGCTCAAGATCTTCTTCGCGGAGAGCTTTTGGACCGCTGAACGCTTCTTGATTTGCAGGAGCAATGGGCGAGTCATTCTCTCCGCTTAATTGCCGTTTCAAGTCGCTGATAAGTGCATCCACATCGGGATCGCTCTCCCGAAGCGATTCAATCCTTTGAATTCCGTGGCAAACAGTGGAATGGTCCCGGCCATTGTAGAAACGTCCGATTACAGTCGTGCTCCAACGGCCCAATCGGCTGCCCAAGTACATTGCAACCTGGCGATTGAAGCACGCAGGCTGCGAATTTCCCAACCCGCGTGTCGGGCCTAACCGGGCGGATACGGCAGCATCGATCTCTGCAAGAGACATCCGGCGACCGGAAGCCACGACGGGTGCGAACGATGGTGTTGCCACGTTAAGCTCCTTTCGCCGCCAGTGCCATAGCAGGCTGTATAAGCATGTAATCACCGCTCTGATCCAGTTGCGCCGGACAGTTCGGCCACAACGCTCGAACGAGATCCAACCATCTTTCCAAGCGTTCGCGAAATTTGCGAGGTCGGGCATAGTCAGCGCTCCCGAGCTGGCCCGCAAGTCCAAAATCTCCAAATAGCGGAATGCGCTCGCGGCCTTTGGCGGTAAAGCATCGATAGGAGAGCCACACGAACAAATCCAGAGCCGCGGGTGCGCATGAGAGCGCCTTCGCGGCTTCGAGATCCGTCGGGATGGAATGAGTTGTCACTTCGCGAAAGAACTCATCGCTGAGAACGATCTCATTCTCAAAGCCGCCCGGCAGCAACTCTTGTTTGGGAAGACGTGAGTACCAGATCCGGGCCTCGCGCATGAAATTGAATCGGGCATGATGACTTACCGTCGCCCTCTCCCGTTGTGTGTCAGTTCCGAAGAAGATCGTCGCGCCGAAGACCCGCTGAAAAGCGGCAATCAAGCGCCGGTATTGGGAACCGCCCTGTTGCATTCCGAAAATGTCCAGCATTTCGGCAGCGCTGCGAAACGTAATGGTCTGCTTTTGCTGGCGCATAGCAAGCGTAGCCAGAAAGATAGGAACTAGACGACCGTTCTCTTGAAGCATAGCCAATAGGAACATTTTCGTGACAGAATGGTTTATGCCATTTGTCAGCAAGCGCCAAGCATGGAGTTTGTCAGCAGCGGACCGCGAGAAGCTGGAGGG